>CAMWXP010000001.1 GCA_947178255.1 uncultured Clostridia bacterium
AGACGAAGGTCTTGCCCGATTTTTTGAGCACCTTGATAGCGTCTTTGTAATCGATACGCGCAAAGTCGCTGTTCGCTACGTTTTGCAGTTTGGCTATAAGCCCGGGCTCGAACCGTTCCTCAAAGAACTTCAATTCGGCTGCGCAGTGTTCGAGCAAGTACGAAGTGATATACTTAATCATATCGGTAGCTATGCCGATAATGTCGTCTATGTCGGCAAAAGCAACCTCGGGCTCGACCTGCCAAAACTCGGCAGCGTGGCGGGGCGTGTTGCTGTTTTCGGCGCGGAAGGTCGGGCCGAAGGTGTAAATCTTGCCGAGCGCGGTTGCCATAACCTCGCCCTCTAATTGTCCCGAAACGGTAAGTCCCGCGCTACGCCCGAAGAAGTCCTTTTTGTTGTACTCCTCTTCGCTCTTGACGGTGGGGTCGAAGCCGACGGTTGTTACCTTGAACACCTCGCCCGCGCCCTCGCAGTCGCTGCCCGTGATTATGGGCGAATGAACGTAGTAGTAGCCGTTTTTATGGAAAAACTCATGTATGGCGTATGACAGCTCGCTGCGCACACGGAACACCGCGTTGAACGTGTTGGTGCGAACGCGCAGGTGCGGAATGGTCCGCAAAAATTCCATGGTGTGGCGCTTCTTTTGCAGCGGGTACGTGCCGTCGCTGCCACCGAGAAGCTCGACGCTTTCAGCCTGAATTTCGTACGTGCCGTCGCGCTGGCCTTTGACAACCTTGCCCTCTACGCGCAGCGCCGCACCCAGCGCAAGCATAGGCGCAAGAAAGTCGTCGTTAAACTTGGCTTTATCGAAAACGACCTGCGTGTGGTTAAGCTCTGTGCCGTCGTTAAGCTCGGCAAACGCTACGTTTTTGCTGTCGCGCGAGGTGCGCACCCAGCCGCAAACCGTAACCTTTTTGCCAAGCAGCGCGCCGCTGCGTATTTCCTTTAAATCAACGTGTTGCATAATCTTATACACCCTTAGTTTGTTGTACTAATTATAATCCACAACACGCCTGTTAGTCAAGAGATTTAATCTAATTCAGAATTAAGAATGCAGAATGCAGGGCGAATTCGGAAAGCGGAATTCGGAATTCGGAATTGTATGTGTTCGCGTTTAACTTTCTAAAAAATCGGTATTAATAATTATACCTTTCCATTATCTGTGCCCAAAGGGCGCTCTTGTCCTCTTGCTCGAACTTGATAAGCAGCTCCGACTTTTGCCACTTTCGGCACTTGTCGTCTTTGTCTACAATCTTTTTTCGCAACTCACAAAAATGCAGCATACCGCGACAATACTCCCCGTCTTTTTCTAAATGCACACCCATGCAATGGTTGCAGGTCTCGCAGCTTTCCATATCGTTTATCCTATCCCTCATTTTCAACCCCTATATATTTCTATCGGTTTGCGCATATTAATATTATATTCTGCATATTTGCAGAAGTCAAGCGGCAATCTACATATTTGTAGTAAAGTTAAATTAGTTGATTAACAATATGGCAAATTACGGTGAAGAAATTAAATATCAAAGATTGCTGCGAAATAAAACCCTATTGCAAGTAGAACACGATACGGGTATCAGCAATTCCAATCTTAGTCGCTGGGAAAGCGGAAAAGTTATACCCAGTATAGATTTTTGTGTAATTTTAGCCGATTATTACGGCATTACTCTTGACGAGCTTATAGGCAGAGAAATAAATAAAGGATAAACTGATAACGGCGAATAAGCGCCGTTATTTTATTAAGGTTGAGATTCCTCGCGTTGCTCGGAATGACAAAAACAGTCGTTTGGTCGATAGTCAAGCAAACTACTTTTTGTCATGCTGAGCGCAGCGAAGCATCTCAACCTTATCTCGGCGACCCGCCGCATACATGTTCGGCTATTACCACCATTAATTCCGAATTCCGAATTCCGCTTTCCGAATTGAATAAATTTTCCACTGTGCGACATACTACAATCACTATGGAAAATTCAGTAAGAGTTAACAATCGAAAAGGACTGTCGAGCATGGCGCTCTTTTGGGTGTGCTTGCTCGCAACCGTGGGAATCGGTCTTACGATTTCCTACTGCTCCGGCATATTCGGTCAGGTTTCGGCGTACGCCTCCCGCTTGCCGTTTAGGATCCCCAAGTGGCTCGTAATCGCCACGCCGCCTGTGCTGTTTGTGCATATGGGTATAGCGCTGTACCTTGTTCTTAACAACAACGTATACGACTATTCCGAACGCACCGTGCGCAACTGGACTTGGGCGTTTTGGATTACGCTGTTCATAGCTACCGCTATCACGCCGTACTTTATCTACCACGGCATGCCGATAGCCGCGTATATTATGTCCAGCATTGCCACCGCGCTTGCCATAGGCACGACCATGCTTTGCTACCGCGGCTCGATAGGCGCGGGCGTGGTTATGACGGTATTCCTTATCGTCGTATCGCTCATAATGGTCTACCTCGGCTTTTGGGCATTCTAATCCCCGCGCATTAACGCGAACAACAAAAAAATGCTTTTCCACTCGGAAAGGCATTTTTTGTTTCAAATGCAAAGCGGCTGGCATGCGCCAACCGTCCTGCTATAAAATAAGGGGGAAAATGATGAGCGAATTTAGGTTGCAATCTGTTTTAGCACAACAGCGTCACGTTGATTGCACGCCTATTATAAGTCTATTGTTACGTGGTTGTCAAGCAAATTAAAGGCGTTTTTCAAAAAAACTTAAACGTTTTTATACATTACAGTATATGCGCCTATACTCAAAACATTACTGCTTTTGCTCACTTTGTTTATTTTTTTCAGCTTTGGCTCGAGCCTTGGTTTCCTTGAACACGGCACGCGGCAGCGTAGGATATATGTCCTTGGCAATCGGCGACATTACGGCTGACGAGCGTATATATTCGGCGCCGTTGTACTTGTCCTCCATTTCCTTGCCGCAGTCAATATACAGCGTGCCGACTATGCAACGGGCAAACCACTCCCACTTGTCGTTAAAGTCAAGCACCTTTAAAAAATGCTCGACGGCGTCGGACGCGAGCCGCTTTTTTATTTCGATAAGCCCGTCTATCATTTTGGCAAACGAGCCTTTGAATTGCCTATCCGTGACCCTGCGGAAAAACTCGCCGTTTTGCGCCGAGTTTATGTCCTGCGCGGCTATCGCAAACAGGCGCTTTTCCGCCTCGAACGATCCCGCCTCGATGCATTCGCAATAAATATCAAGCGCCTTGTCCATATCGACTTGCACGCCTGTGCCCTTCTCGTAGCATATGGCCATGTTATACTTGGCGCACAAATCGTTTTTATTTTTCGCCCTATCCTCGAACAGCTTGAACCCTGCGGCGGCTTCGCCCGATTTGACTTCCAGTATGCCCAACCGAAGCGCCGCGTCCTCGTCGCCCGCTTCCGCCGCGCGCGAGTAAAAGCTCCTTGCTTTTTTCAAGTCTTTGGGCAAGTACGCGCCGACCTCGTAGTAATAACCGAGGTTGAACAGCGCCGCGGTATGGTTGCCCTCGGCGGCTTTTTTCATAAACTTAACGGCGGTCTTGCTCTTGTCGGGCGCATACGTTGCCAGCGCCACGGCGTACGCATACTGTCCCTCGGCGGTATCGACATGGCGCTTCAAATCTTTAAGGTTGTGCTTGGTTTCCTTTTTGTCGAGTTCGCCAAGCTCCTCATCGCCAGCCATGTCTATAAGCGCCGCTTTGTTGGTAGCGCAAAACTGCCCGAGCGCGGCGTACGTGTAGGCATAGCCCTTGTAAATAAATTGCTTGACCACGGTGTCGCGGCTGACCTTGTACGACAGCACAACGGTGAACACCACGCCGATAGGCGGAATAAAATCGAAAATACCCGCAAGTATGCACAGCGTTTTATGTCCGTTGCGAATAAGCATAAAGCTGTACACGCTTGACGTGATAAACGCCGCGTATAACAAGCACACACAAAAAGATATCGCATACATTGAGCCGGGATGACCGTAAACGTACATCAACAGCTGAATAACAAACAACACCCCGCCCATACCGAAAACCATTGTCACCGCAAGCCCGACAACAGACGCGCACAATGTTTTGCGGTACAGCACAATAATCGCCGTCGTTTGTATTACGGCGCAAAGCAACAGTCCTATGTTTATGCAAAACAATATGAACGTTATTGATTTTGGATTAGCTACGACAACGGCTGACAACCAACTCACTGTCGCGGAACAAAACGTAACCACTTTTTCACCCTTTATCATTCGCAATAAATTGGGTATTATACCCAATTTGTCTTCGTCGCATTTTTGCCCTTGCAAGCAAGCAAAAATACTCCTCGAATAGTGGTACTAAATATTATATCAAAAACATAGCGCTGTGTCAATACGTTTTTTAATTCGGAATTATGAATTCGGAATTCGGAATTATTGAAAAATTTTTATTTAAATTAAATAAGGGCGCGTAAGCGCAGTCCGACACTATTCACTATTCACTCTTATCTATTAACTATAATCAATTCGGCATACGCCGAATTGATTACAATTCCGCTGCGTCCTGCGGTTTGTAGCCCTCGCCGTAGATTTCCATAGCGGACGACACAATGGTAAATGCGCCGCTGTCGTACTTTTTTACGACGTCGCGTATACGCGGGTACACGTAGTTTTTGACAGCGCACATAATTATCGTCTTTTCGTTGCCCGAATATGCGCCCTTGCCGTCGATAATGGTCGCGCCCACGTCCAAGTCTTTAAGCAGTCCGTCGCAAATAAACTGCGCGCGCTCGGCGGTTGTTATTATGATAACCTTCATTGCGGAATTGCCGCCGTACAGCACGCGGTTGAATACGATAGAAAACGTGACCAAGGATATCAGCGTAACGAGCATAAGCTCCAAATCTTTATTGACGATAGTCGCCGCCGCAACGATCAGGCAGTCTATGGACACCGATATAATGCCCGTTTTAAGATACCTAAACTTTCGGCGCAACAGCTTGACTATTATATCCGTGCCGCCGGTGCTGGCGCCCGTGCGGAACACGAGCCCGAGTCCCGCGCCGAACATCGTACCGCCCGCCAGGGCCGCAACGATAATGTTCACTTTGGGCATATACGGCACGATAAAATTAGCGCATATTTCCATAAGTCCTGACGATAACCCGACCACCGCCAGTGACGACAGCACAAACATTTTTCCGATAAATATCAAGCCTATAATAAACAGCGGGACATTGATTATAAGTATCAACCAGCCGGTGCCTATCACGTTGCCCGTCGCCGAGTTGATAAGTATGGATATACCGGTAACGCCGCCCGCCGCCATTTTGTACGGATCGAGAAACACCCCTATACCCAACGAATATATAGAGCATCCCACTATGACCATTATAAACTTTTTTAAAAGGTTCAGCTTAGCTTCCTTTGTCAATTTTTTTATCTTCATTACTATTCACCTCCAATATCATCGGTCGAGACGTACGCCTTGGCAAGCCCGCCCTCGGCGGTTTCGCGGTATATGCGCGACATGTCCTTGCCCGTCTTGTACATCGTGGCAACAACCATGTCATACGAAATCTTGCGCGAGTCGGTAAGGAAGTTGGCAAGGTTGACTGCGTTTATCGCGCGCATTGCGGCAACGGCGTTGCGCTCTATGCACGGTATTTGCACCAGCCCCTTTATCGGGTCGCAGGTCAGCCCCAAGTGGTGTTCTAGCGCCACCTCAGCCGCGTATTCTATTTGATTGATGTTCATGCCGAACAGCTCGCCCAGCGCGGCCGCCGCCATAGAACACGCCGTACCTATCTCCGCTTGGCACCCGCATTCCGCGCCGCTTATAGACCCGTTGGTCTTGACGACGTTGCCGATTACGCCCGCCGTAAGTAAAGCGTCGATTATCTTGTCGTCGGTGTAGTGGTACTTGTTCTTGTAGTAGTACAGCACTGCGGGAAGCACGCCTGCCGCACCGCAAGTAGGCGCCGTCACTATCTTGCCGCACGACGCGTTTTCCTCGCCTACCGCAAACGCGAACGCACACACCAGTCGGTTTTCGCGCGTCATGCCGTCCTCGAACACGTTGTTTGTTTCGTACAGCGTTTTGGCCTTGCGCTTAACGTTAAGTCCGCCGTCAAGCACACCGTCGGCGGCAAGCCCGCGCGCAATCGCGTCCTGCATGACCGCCCACACCTCGCGTATGTAATTACGTATGTCGGGCACGTCAAACTTTTCGGCGTACTCGCACAGACGGATGTTGTTTTGCTCGCAGTAGTCCGCAATTTCGCGGAAGTTTTTGTGCGGGTACACGTCGGGCGAAGAACTCTTTTTGCCCTTGACCTTGTACGCGCCGCCGCCGATACTGGACACCCGCCACTTGGCAGCTTCCGCCCCGCCCGAATAACCTATTATGTCAAAAGTGTTGGGGTGCGGCAAATCCTTTTTGTCGGTGTTAAACTCGACGGCAACGGGAAAATTGCCGAACGTGCGCGCAATAACCTTGTCGGTCATATGTCCCTTGCCCGTTTTGGCAAGCGAGCCGTACAGTATAACTTTGTATTCGTCAAGCCCGCCATGCTCGGACAAAAACGCACGAGCTGCGTTTTCGGGCGCGATCGTGTGCGAACTGGACGGACCCATGCCGCATCTGTATAGCTCGGTCAAAGACTTCATAACTACCTCTACTGCGCAATATCAACTAATATTATATATTATTTTAGAGAAAAATGTCAAGGCGGAAAAGACCGCACACTGCAACACGCCTAATATTATCTATGCCGTATCCGCAAGATATCCGCAATGTTTTTTGCAATAAGTAAAAGCCCCGCTTGCAAATGTGCAGGCGGGGCTTTGGTTTAACCTATAAAACAACGGCTTAGGTGTAGCTTTCAAAATCTATATCGCTCGGAACAACCACGTTGGTATTGCCGTAGTCGGAATACTTGACGGTAATTTTTTCGTTCATCACGTAGTCGTAGTGCATACCTTCCATTTCCATCGAATAGTTGCAGGTAAGCGTTACAACGCTTTCGGTGATTTTGCCGTCGTACACATAGTAGTCGGCGGAAGCGGAAGTCTTGCCGAGTTTAATGCCCATAGTTGCTGCGCCCGATTGCTCGAATGCGTCTTTAAGCGCTATGTTCATATACTCGGTAAGCTTTTCGCTGTTGATCTTGAACCCTGTTTTGGTCTTGATAAAATACGAGTAGTCGAACGCGGGCATAAACATAGACAGCATGTCGTCATCCTCGTCGTCATCGGGCATGTCTACGTCGTAGTCGTAGTCGCCGTCGTCGCCAAGCTCTGGCGTTTGAATACCGCCTTCCATTATCCATTCTGTCGTTTCGCCGTTCAACGTGGTGCGAGCGAATATGCTGCCGCTGAACTTAGAAGTTTTGTCGTTTACGTAAAGCTGCTCCATAACCACTGTTTGCTTCTCGCCAAGTATATCACTGGTCATAGTGGACTTTAAGTAGCCGTAAGATTCTTCGTCCCACTTGCCGTCAATCTTAATAGACATACTCGAAGTAAAGCTTATTCCTTTAAAACTGGCCGTGATGGGTATTTCAAGATTGTAGCTGAGAGTTACGTTTTTAAAGTTTTCCGCCGAAAACACTTTGTCGTAGTACGATTTGGTAAGCGGGTCGCCCTCGTTGAGCACAGGCGAATAGTACTTAACCGTTTGGTTGTTGTACTTGACAATTATTACGAGGTATGTCTTTTCCTCGTCCGCCGAGGTGCGCACGGTCAAGTCGGAATCGCCCGCCGCAACGGTGTATTTAACCTCGCCCTTTTCCACCGACGCGATATTTTCCTTTTCGGCGTCCGAAATATCCAATGCGTCCATTTCATCTTCGGTCAGATCGGCCGTTTTGGTGTACGACACAAATGTCGCGTCGGTAACGTCGCCGCTTACTTCGACGTCTATAAACGCCTTTGCCGCCAGCTCGGGCGAAGTGTAGGTTTCGGCCGAAAGCGCACCTTGATACGCTGTGTCCTCGGGATGAGTATCCCCGCCCTTATCGCCGCCGCACGCCACAAAAGCAAACGCGCACAAAACCGCCGCAAGCGCGGCTATGATTGTTGTAAATAATCTTTTTTTCATGTCCATTTCCCTTACCGATATTTTGTGATAACACACAATGTACATATAATATACACCCAAAAAGACCAATCGTCAACCGTTACATGTAAATTTTTGCTGTTTTTAAGCGAAAATAGTATGCAAAAATCCTCGCCCGCAAGACGCATGGCGGCGTACAAACTTATACGTTGTCCTTGTACCGTTGTTCCATCAATTCCAAATCGTATTCGAGGAAGTATTTTTGCAAGAGCGGGTAAAATTTGACAAAATTACTTTTGTCGTAAAACACAACGTCGCAACCCCTGTCGTCGTACACCGTAAATATGCAGTTGTTTGCAAACGACACCAAATGAATTATCGGATTATTCTGGTCGTCTATTTGCGCATTGAGCGCTTGTATAGCGTCGAACTTTTCGTCGGGATAACAGCATATACGATTTCTGCGGCAAATGTCGTCGCGGTCGTACTCATCGACGGGAAGGTCGCGCACTACTTTATGCTTAAACTTTTTTTGATAGCCTAAGCCGAATTTAAGCAAGCGCCTTACCATAGCGGTAATATTATTGATATACACCTTTTCGCCCGCATCGAAATCGAAGTCGTATATGTAGCTGTCGAAAAAGAACATATCGACGCCGTTTTCAAAAAGAATATTGTATATTGCCGCCGCCCTATCCTTGGCGTTAGCCAAATATTCCTCGTCGGTATCGCCTATGCCCAGCTCGCACCTAAGCGCCAAAGCATTGTTGTAGAAGTGCGGCGGCTCGTAAACGAAGTCCCTATCCAATATCCTTTTTTCCATGTCCGTCAAAACGGTATCATGCGGAATACTCATTATTACTCTCCTTCGTTTTTGGACAACGCTTCCGCTTGCCCGTCGGCTTGCGGTTCGGGCGGTTCCTGCTCCTCGTCAGTCGGCTCGAACGTTTCCAATATGACGGCGGTGCGGTGGTCGAACTTTATTTTGAAAGTGCCCATTTTTTCCAATATATCCACCTCATCCCACGAGAACACCCGTCTGCTTGCGGCTTCCGTTTGCTCGCCGTAAGAATCTGTGTATTTAAAGATTACGCTTACGCCCTCAAAAGTCGTGCCTCCGCCGCCTCTTGTGCCGCCGTAACGCATGTTAAAAGTTTTGCCGGCTTCTACGTACTCCGCGGTGGTTTCTTGTCCGTATTTTAAGCAAAGTTTAATTTGCACGTAGGCGATTATTTGATAAATCAACACGCCCAAATCCGCCAAACCCATACTGCCGAATATGCAAAGGAACACTATACCGATGTCCACCCCTCCCGACAATAATATGTCTATCATACATACCGTGGCGACTGCGCAAAAGAACAAAACTACACTGAGCCAAAAAACCAAATGCTTGGAAATTGTTTTGGGCTTGTATTTTCTTTTTTGCAACGGAGCAATAAAAAAGTATAAAAGCACAAAGTCAAAAAACAAAATAACCGACAGCGCGACGTACGACATAATATCTTCGGGACGCGGAACGACAACAAGCCAGACTATAAGCACGTTCATCCCGCCTATAACTACGGCCATGATGACACAAATAAAAATCAAGTATGCTACATGCAAAATGTTGGTTATTGACGATATCTTATCTTTGAGCATTTAACCCCATCCTTTTTTCGACGCTTGGTAAATTTTTGTTCATAAATACACCTTTAATCAAGCATACCCTATACAAGCAATAACAAGCAACACTATTAATATCACAAAAATAATGCTCGGGCCGGTAAAGAACGCACAAAGCACAATTTCGACGATATGCGCCGTAAACAGCTTTCCCGCCTCGTTAAACGCCAAAACCAGCGCGGAGCCGATTATAAACACCGGTACGTACGCAACAGCCATTATAACGCCCATACAACGCCAATGCTTTGTCGACATGTATTTGAGTAGCCCGCACGAGCAAATAATGGTATAAATAAAGTCCGCAATGCACAGCAACACAATCACCGCCGTGTGAAGAGGTGAAACAAGATAGTACAAGCAAAATGACATGACAGTGAGCGCCGCGCCAATCAGCAACACCGCCGCGGGTATCAAATACTCTTTTGCGCTCTTTTTTTCTTTCGGTTTTTTCGGCGCAGGCTCGGCTGCCGACAATGCGCTTATTTGCTCCAAAATATTTTTGGCGCAGTCGTAAAACATACTTTCCTCAAAATCCTTGCCAAACATTTCGGTAAATATCGCGCCGATATGTTTTGCCAGCTCCAAATAGTCCATGCCGTCTTTTATTTTGGCAAGCACCATTTCCGTTTCGGAATTGTATTCGTCAATCGGGCAAGACTTACCGGGCTCGAGCCCCATCGGGTCGACCTTGTTCAACTCGTTCCGAACTGTATCGAACATTCTTATATGTTTTAGTTTGAGTTCCTTGTTGACAGTGATAAGCATACAAAAATATTATACGGCTGATATAGCAAAATGTCAATATTACAGGCAAAAAGAAAATAGCCTAGGAAGCATCCTTGGCTATTTTAATATTTGTCGTTTTACCGTTATTGTTTAAAGCGAACTATTTGCACGCTGTCAATTTGTTTAAGCGAATTTAAAATATATACAAAGTCGAAGCCTTCGTCTTTTAAGTTCTCTATACTTTTTACCAGCTCGTTGTAATGCTCGCTGACAACGTTGTCGGGGATATCTCTGTCGGGTCGCGCGTTGTTGCGCTTATGTAAAACTTCTTCGGGAGGATTCAATACGATTGCAGCCGTAGGTGCGTTATGATCCTTGGCAATGTTCAAAAGTGTTGTCCGTGCGCTTTTTTGCACGCTCGTCGCGTCGACAATGGTTAGCTTATTGTTTTTAAGCCGCTTGTTCAAAGCATTGTAAAGCAAATCGAAGGCGTCGCTCGATATACTTTGCTCGTTTTCATCGTCGCATATCATCGCCCGAAAAAAATCGGAGGACAGTATTTCGGTCGACCTAAAATGCCTTTTGGCAAAGCTGCTCTTGCCCGCCGACGTCGCGCCCACCAACGCCACAAGGCAAAACTCGGGTATTTCTATCATAAATTTATCCATTGTATTGAACACCTCGTTTGTATTATAACATACTTTTACCGCAAACTCAAACAAATATATCATATAAAACCATATAAATAAAATCGGCGCAATCCAATCCTTAATATCCCGCCAAACAAAAACACGCCTTTCGGCGTTTTCTGTTTTGGCGTGTGTACGACGAAATCTCGCGTTTGCGAAGTGTATACTACTAAATCTATCGCGTCCATGAAAAAGCTCTTTATCAGCTACGAAGCTATTATATAATCACCCCCCCCCAAAAAAAAAGTCAAAAATCCAAACGCCACGGGTGTTTTTATTTGTAACCCACTATCCACTTTATAACTTCCAATTCGTTATTTTTCCCACTATTACTATCGCTCGAAATATTATGTGGTGAGTCCATTTAATAAATGGATGTATGCGCCCCTCACATAAGACGAACCTCGTTTTGCATATAAATGCTAAATTGACAATACTTTCATTTTGTACTATAATATTTATAATATTGATTGTGGAGATAATACTAATGAATACACAACTTGTAATTTTAGGAAATGGATTTGACAGGCATTGCGGATTAAAATCTGATTATGAAAGCTTTTTTAAAAGTGAGATTCTTGATTGCGAAGCGGAAAATAGCAACATATTAAAAATGCAAGATAATTGCACTGGCTTTTGGGAAACTCTTTTATTCAAATATTACAAACAAAACCCACATCATAATAAGAATTGGTGTAATGTAGAGGCTCTTATTCAAGACACTCTTGAACTATTATATTTTGGTAAAAGTAAATGGTTGGGCGAAACTGTATATAGCATTCGCGATATAGCTCTTCAACGTGCTAAATCAAAGCAATTTTTTCAAGAGTCAAACGATTTTGCAAGTTTATTAATAGACTATAGTTCTAAGTTTTTCTCTAAATGTTTGCAAGAAAATAGTAGCTGTAATGAAAAAGAGTTGTTTGCTCAATTATCTGAAGATTTAGTTACAGAACTACATAATTTTGAGAAGAAATTTTGCAAATATATTAAATACCAAATCGAAACTAATCATTTTGAATATGAGATCAAAGCCGTTAATCTATTATGTAAAATTATAGGAATTGAACAAGTGTTTTCGCATATTAATCAAATTTTAAAAACACTAGTAGGTTATAACAATTTTGAGTTTAACACAGATTATGATGGTAAGCGTATTCTTACAAAGAATTTCCCCAATTTGCGCCCTGTGCATATTCTAAGTTTTAATTACACTTCTCTTTTTGACATTCTTGGTGTAAGTAGCCCTTGTAAATATACTAATGTTCATGGCAAATTGTGTAGTGAAAATTGTAGTGAAAATTGCAAGTTGTCCAACATTATCTTTGGTATTGATGATATGTCGATAAAAGCACATAGCAATGAAAATGATTTAAGATTATTTAGTAAAACTTATAGGAAAATGGTTACTACAAGTTCACCTACTAAAATTTTACCACCCAATAATAATATAACAGAGATAAAATTTTACGGTCACTCTCTTAGCGAGGCAGATTATTCATATTTCCAAAGTATTTTTGATTATTATAACATCTACAATAACTATAATGTAAGTTTATTTTTTTATTATTCAAAAGGATATGAACAGCCCGATGCTATCTATCGTATGATAAATGAATATGGCAAAACCATTCCAAATCAAGCACAAGGCAAAAATTTAATACACAAGCTCCTTTTGGAAAATCGATTACGAATTCAAGAAGTTAAGGAATGACCGTAATATGGACTTAAATCATTTTCATTTATTGGTGGGTCAAACCATTATGTACTGTCAAGTTATAGAACATGATGTGAAGAGAATTTACGCTGCAATGCACAAGGGTGACTACTATAATAATTTGTCACGCGTAGAAAAGTGGACACTCGGTAAAGCTGTTCAAGAGCTGAAGGCGCTTGATTTTAGCGACGGCGATTCTTACATATCTGCAAGCGACTATAACTTCTTAAAACAAATGACAGAGAAGCGCAATCATTGGTGTCATGAATCATATCAAGAGTTTCTATATAATAAACAGTTTTTGCAAAGCAAAGAGTATGCCGACGAATGCCGAAAATTGAAACGAGATAACGAAAGACTTTCTTCTGTCTGCAACGCTTTGGAAGAAGTAAGAATTAAAGCGCAAAAGCAATTTAGAAATATGTAGCGCTTGAATATTGTGCTATAATTTTAATAGGTGCAAGAATGAAAAATTGGTTTACAATCGATAAAATAGACGAAATAACTTACATCATAAGTGAGTACCGTCATTGGGAAGAAACACACTGCTACCTGTTAATCGGGGGCGAGCGTTGTCTATTGATTGATACGGGACTTGGTATTTGCAACATTTACGATGAAGTTCGTAAGCTTACAAATAAGCCAATTATAGCGGTTGCAACCCACATACATTGGGATCATATAGGTGGACACAAATATTTTCCCGATTTCTATGCTCATAGAGCCGAGTTGGATTGGTTAAGTGGCAAATTCCCTCTGTCGCTACAAACTGTCCGCAATATGGTTATAGACCGATGCGATTTACCCGAAAACTTTGACATAAGCGGTTATGAAATGTTTCAAGGGACACCGACAAAGGTTTTGAACGGTGGTGAGACTATTGACATTGGAAATAGGAAAATCAAAGTCTTACATACGCCGGGGCATTCGCCCGGACACATGTGTTTTTGGGAGCAAGAACGAGGTTATATTTTCACAGGCGATTTGATTTACAAAGACACCCTTTTTGCATATTATCCGTCAACCGACCCGGACGCATATCTTAACTCACTTGAAGCAATAGCTGCATTGCCGGCAAAAAGATTATTCCCCGCCCATCATTCGCTTGATATTCAACCCGAAATTGCGATTGAGATGAGAGATGCTTTCCGTGAACTTAAAACACAAGGTAAACTGCATCATGGTGCGGGAGTATTCAAATATGCCGATTGGGCAGTATGGTTGTAAAATCCAATATTTATTTAATCACAGATATATAATAAAACCCAGTTAAACCGTAAGTGGTTCAACTGGGTTCCGTTATGGTGGTGCGCGGTTGTTAAAGAATGAACACCGCCGCCCGCCGCTTCTATGTCGTTTAACAATTCTTCGGTGATTTCGACTGGTTGATTGCCGGCATTGAATATCATTGTGATTTTATCGTCATATAGGTAGATTTTATTTACAAGCGCCGTGACGAGCGCCTTGCGGTATTTTAGATCATTTGCATCGCCGTTGCGTATTTGCGTAAGGAAGAACTTGACTTGCGGCACGGTGATACCTACGAGCATTGTGTTTTCGGCGGCAAGCTGCTTTTGAAGCTCTACACGCTCGGCATTCTTCTCTTGAATCCGTGCGGTTATTTGCTCGGCGGCGGCTCCCGTTTCCAATGCTCTCAGTAGATTATCAACTGCCCTTTCATTATCTTTCAGCAGCTTCTCAAGGCGGCGAGCATTCGAATGCTCTCGATCATGCTCCGATACCTTGACGACCTCTTTGGCAATAATCTCAATATTTTCGTCGGTAAGCAATTCGCGGCACTTAGCTATGACAAGATTTTCGATATACTCTTTGCCGACAATCTTTTTGTCGCATAGCTTTTTCTTTGCGTTGTTACAAGCATAATAACGGTGTACTTTACCGTTGCGCGATGTGCCGCCGTACCCAGTCATCATTTCTTTGCACTTGCCGCAAAACAGCTTTGTAGTCAATATGTACTCGTCGCCTGTTTTGCTTCGTGCCGGCGCTTTCTTGTTTGCTGCCATAATCTCTTGCACCTTGTAGAATAATTCGTCGGAGAGTATGCGCGGCATTCCGCCCTCAATCTCCATATCATTGAACGTGTAATAACCAATATACCGTTTGTTTTTCAAAAGCTCATGTAGCGAGTTTTTATTGAACGGCCCGCCGCGAATTGTTTTGATTTGCTGTTCATTCAGATACTCGTTGATTTGGGCAACTGTCTTGCCGTTAGCGTACATCTCAAATATCTTGCGAACGTAAAATGCGGCGGTTTCGTCTATACTGAATGTTTTATCGGGATTTACTTTATATCCAAGCGCAACACTTCCGCCGGTGTAGAGGCATTTTTCGGCGTTTAGCGTCATGCCACGCTTTATCTTTTGCGACAGCTCAGCCGAATAATATTCCGCCATGCTTTCAAGCACTCCCTCAATAAGTATGCCGCTTGCATCGTCGGTTATATTTTCCTTTGCCGAGAGAACGCGAACGCCATTCTTTTTAAGCCGTGCCTTGTATATTGCGCTGTCATAACGGTTACGCGCAAAACGGTCAAGCTGATAGACAAGCACGAACTTAAACAGCTTTTTCGAGCTGTCCTCTATCATACGCAAAAATTCGGGACGGTTGTCGCTCGTTCCCGATAACGCACGGTCGATATATGTTTCTATGACCGTGTAATTGTTGCGCCTGGCATACTCATAACATTCTTTGAGTTGCCCCTCAATGCTTGTTTCGTGCTGATTGTGCGACGAAAAGCGGGCGTATATGACTACGTTCATTACTTGCCACCACCGTGCTTATTCGCCCACAACGTAAACGCTTGTTGTAACTTCAATAATTTCAACGCAAATATGTCACTACTATACAAAAAACCGTCATTCAATTCGCCCGGAATACGCCAATCAACATATTGGCCTGTTTCGGGGTCCACTTTGTCTACAAATTCAGCTATTTCATAAACTCCAGTAGTCGGCTTATATCTAAATAAATCATGCAAGGCTTCCATGATAGATAAGGAACTGTCATCGTCGGCATCAAATAAAGCATTGATTACATTACATGTGGGTGAAGCGTGTTCAAGAAAAAATAGAGGTAGTGATGTCCCGTCATCTTCAAAACACTCGATGATACCTAATTTTTCGGCATAAGCATATTTTTCTTTATCAGAGCGCTCTTTAAGTTCAATATATCTTTTATATTGTTCGACAGTTTCTATTGCATCGCTCGGTGTGCTTTTATTGGTAAATCCATACAATATACGCATTTCGTACATTAGCGAAGAAATAACTCTATCCGATAGCCCCGTTTTACTGTGGATAGCTTGAAGATCAATATCAGGTGTCGGAGCTTTTGATGCGCCTATAAGATAATCTGCCGACACATTGAGATTTTGTGCAATTTTACATAATATTTCCGCATCCGGCAATCTTTCGTCATTAACATAATACGAAATAGTTTGTGGGGATACGCCAACATCCGCAGATAGATCCTTCTGATTTTTGCCGCGTTTCTTCATAATTTCTTCAAGTCTCTGTGCGAATACTCGTTTTTCTTTATTTGTTGGTTTTTTCATTTTGAATTGCCCTATAATTACATTTTTGTTGATTTGCATATAAGAATAACGACAATCGTTGACTTTTGGTTTCTCTTATGCTAATATTTATTATATCAACAAATGTAATGGTTGTCAAGTAAAAGTAAACACTTGCAACAAAATGAGGATAAATATGAAAAAAGACATTATAGAGGCGACAAAAAACGCGCGTCGTGAATATCATAAAGAATGGCGAGCAAAGAACAAGGACAAGGTACGAGAGTATAATCGGCGCTTTTGGGAAAAGAGAGGCGCTGCCCTTATAGCCACACAAAAGATAGGGAGTAACGACGACGAAAGCAGCTATGACGAAAGCGACAATTAATACAAAGCAAGCGCATGAATTTGCGCTCGCCTTTGTATCGGATATATCAAACTACATACGCGCACACGAGGCTGAATACTTAGCGTATCTCGAAGCAACGGGACAAGCTGATGATAGCTACCAACCGAGCAACAGCGGGGCGGCGGGATTTAACGCGCTTAAAGGAGAATAGTTTAGCATGAAAGACACATGTGTATTTTATAGAGATTTCCGCAATGCAGCTCGTAATTTTTCGGCGGACAAGCGTGCGGCTTTTTATGAAATGGTGTTGGACTACGCTATGGACGGCATAAAGCCGCCGCCCGATAGTGAGTTTATCGCGCATTTTGAGCTTATAAGATCGCGGCTTGATGCGGATATTGCAAAGTACAACGCAAAGAGCGAGAACGGAAAAAAGGGTGGCGCTCCGAAAGGCAACCAAAACGCTAAAAAACAAGCTAAAATAACCAAAAACAACCAAGAACAAGCTAATTCAAGCAAAACAAGCCATAATGTCAATGTTAATGAATATGACAATGCGACTACTGTCGTAGTCAACGCGCGCGAGGCTTTTTGCAAAGCCTATGGCGTAACAGTGGACGACACGACGACGGACGGCATAGACTTTGATTCTTTGAGGAAGGCATATTCGGAAAGTGCAAAATTTTTACAAACACGCCCAGCAGCCAAGCGTATGTCGTGGATTATAAAAAACTACGACAAAATCATTGCAGGAACATATCAAGATTATGCTACACCCAATAGTCGCACAACTGCACCACAAGGCATAACACACCACACCCCAGAGGAATTATTGGCGGCGGTAAATTTTATTGAAATCACGGAGGATGACTAATGAACGATACAAACAACAAGCTTAATATATTAACCGATATGTTAAAAGGCGGTGCCTTAACGAAAAACTCCATAATGTTTTCTCTCAACGTTTCGGAACGCACAGCAAGGCATTTACTTAGTGAAATAGCAAAATCCTACCCTCTTATTGCTCTAAGCGATCAGTGCGGCTACCGCATAGCAACCGGATTAAAGGATCTTGACGATGTTCGGCATGCATACAACGAAAACCGCAAACGGGCGGCGGAAATCCTTAAACGCAACAAAACGCTCGAAAAATTTATGCAAGATCAGGGAGCTGCAACATGACAAACAAACGCAAAGTCCCGCCGCCTATGCCGTTCTTTGCGGTATCAGAGCAAATAAATGAACCGCGGCGAAGCAAGAGCGAAGCAAGAGAAAACGGCTTTATGGACGTAATCATTAACGATAGCCAAGCCTTCGAGGAAGTACACATTACCAAGACAAAACCGCTGGGCGGCGGGACATAGGCGTGTTTAAATCTCTATAAAAGCTTTGAATTCAAGTTCAAAATAAAATCTTATTTGTCAAGGAGGATATTATGACAAAAGTAACAATTGACGGCAAAGACTATACAGCGTGTTTATCAGGATCCGTGACAGTCGAATTTTTCAATAACCATGAGAAGTCGATTTATTTGCGACAAGGCACGCTACATCTCAAAAACACCGACGTCGAGCGCTTCCCTATCGGCGCAATTATAGAAGTAACGGCGCAAAACACCCCGACATTACAATTTGCAATTGTAACGGACACGAGTACGGAAGCGGCGCCACACACCAAAGATTGGGGTTTCTCTCACACTATTACATTTGCTTAACGGAGGGCGTTTTAATGACACACGAGATAATAATCCGCAACGAAACAAGCAACGCAAAAAAGTCGCCCATAGCCGGCAGCGGAACTGCGGCAACCGATACTACATCTAACATTGGCGGCGGCATGACGTTACAACAGGGCGCGGCAAAGGGATTGGTGGCGGTCAACAGCTACATAAAGCCGTTTGTCGACCAAATGATTACGCAGCGCGTGACTACCGTGTCGTTGCGTACAGGCGCACAAGAACTTGAGGAGCGCATGTCGTTTAGCTTAAATGTCGCACAAAAAGTGGTTGGCTTTGGCTCGTCAGTGGCAATGGGCGCACTCGTCGGCGGTGTGCCTGGTGCTATTGTTGGCGGCGTCATGAGCTTAATGACAATGGGTATCGAATATTCAAACAAGCAAGAAAAAATTAATTTGCAACACGGCGTTGAAAATATAGGCTTGCGCTACGTGAACACCCGCGCAGGCGGCTCGGTCGCTTCGTTCAGCGGTAGACGTCAAAAGCATCAGTAGGAGGATGTCTATGCTAACACAAATTACTATCAACAGTCAAAATGTCCGTGTTGCTATGCCCATAAAATGGAATGCGCTACTCGACGAGCGGCTTGATGAGTGTCGATTATCCGTTCGACAAGTGACGACCGAACTATATCCAATTGGCGCACAAGTCAAGATAACTGTAGGCTATACCGATAAAGATTTTATTATATCCGCTGACGAAAGCGTGGAAGTGCCTCCCGGGAGCGGCAAGTACGACCACGAGCTATCGCTCATAGAGCCGACGAAACTGCTTGAGGGCATAGTAGTTGAAAGTTTGACTTTTGCCAATAGTCTCGGACACATGTATGGCAATTCGGAAGCATCTCCGGCATACGCATCGTCGCAAATAAAAAATGATTTATTGCCGCTTGCAAATAACTGGTTACGCCGGACATCGCCCGCACGAACATTGTACGTGCCCGAATTGGGAAATCTAATCAAGTTCAAGAACTATACAGGTCAATATAAGATACAAATTTATGCTCTCGTCTATCGTTATGATGAAACAGAGTATGATAAGCAATTAAGTGTAATAAATAACGAATACCAAGACCCATACTATATTGAACCGATACCGATTAAGATTACGGAACCGGGCATTTATCGTATACATATTCAATGGTCTTCGAGCGATGCGACATATAGGTTTTCAAATTCGTACATCGATTACTATTTCCAATGCGCGGATAATTTAACTCCACTTCCCAAGTGGAATATCTGCTCTGTAATCAACCGTGCCCTAAACCTCGCCGAGCCGCATTTGCAAAGCGTATCGCCGCGCTTTATGCTCGACCCTGCGCAGGCGGCGGAGTTTGAAAAAATACTCGCGCCCGAATTTGCGTTTACCAAATGCACGCTCAAAGAGATACTCGACCAAATAGGCGGCTTTATACACGGCATACCGCGCCTTATACGCGGCGAGAGCGGCGAACTCGACACTATTCACTACGACATGCTCAACGGCACCGAGGAAGCGCTGATATCGTCGCAGAACATACATTACATATCCGAAACGCACTCGCAAAACATAGAGGACTATGTGACCGAGCTCGACAGTACGGTCGATAATCTTGTCAATACGCTCAACAGCGGCGAGGGCGCAGTTACCGAGCCGTACGCGGGCGGGTTTAAGTCGGTACGCAGCGAGGAAGCGTACGCACGCATCGAAGAGGGCAATATGGTTATTTCCACGTCACTGCCCATATATTCGGTGCAAAAGCTTGAAGTTATAGACACAAAAAATCAAGTCGGCGACATAACTGCCTATGTATTTGAGGGCGCGGAATACGGGCGACTGTCATCCTTTGACGGTAAATACCCCACCAGTAAGGCGTATGCACTTTATTACAATCTCGGCGAAAAGAATATCAAGGGCCTGGGATTTAAATCCCCTACCGTTTTGGGTGGTGCAGGCGCAAAATACTCAATAGCTAATATAATCAAAGCTGCAACCGGCGATGACAGTATTACATCGGACTGGTGGAGCGGCGATGATGATACTGCAGGCAATTATCCCAAGCTTGCATTCCGTATAACATATACACCTATATTCTCGGCGCGTATTCTGCAGCACAAGCCGTATGTTGAGCCCGGTGCGCTCAAGCTTGCAATGGTATACAATCAAGGTGCTAACCTCGTAGAAACGCGATATTACGGCGAAAATATGCGCGGAGCTGTTGCACGCATGGGCAACCCCGAATTTACGCGCAGCTATCGCATGCCCAATCTTACTTACATACCGAAAATCGGCGAAATATTCAAGCGCCGCGGCGACGAGTACTACATCAGCTCAGTAACGGTTGCCGTCTATTCGACATGCGTAGAATTTACCGTCGGCATGAGTAAAGACTTTAACCGCTTGTCGCAGTACATAGGCATTAATTCTGAATGGCGTGCGTACGAGGTCAGCGAACGCAAGGCGTACAACAGGGATATAATCTATCGCGATTTTTGCATTATCGGCGATAGTGTGGATAATGACGGAATGGCATTAGCGCGCGAAAGTGCAATGTATTATATTGCAAACGCATTTTCGCATACTGCATTATTTTCCGAACCACTTACGGTTGCACAGGTCACAACATACGACAACTCGAATAAACCTTATCCCATGACACTCCCGGTTGTATCTACCGCTTTTGGTAACGCTATGGTATTCTCGTTCGGTATGGCGGATAACTACTCCGCTGGGTCAAAAAGTGTGTATGACGGCAATGGAGATATAATAGGCTATTGGCAAACGGATGTGCCGTATGTGGATTACTACGGTCGCGCCAAAAGCATGAAGTTTGAGCTTGGTCCGTCGGGAACGGCTCTCAACTTCGGCGACGCAGCAACATTTACTCTTCCGCAAGGTGATGAATATGTCGGATATGGCGCAATAGGCACCCCGGACAACAATCAACTTGAAATCGACAAGAATGGTACGGAGATTCTGCACATAAACTATCAGCTTGAGTTTGTGAGCAACTGGAACGACCTTATAATCGGTTCCGCATTGGCACGGAACTGCCTCATGGTAAGTAAGCGCGAAACAAACAAAAATGGTGACGCCGTGCATGCGGCGGCGGTGTACGTTGTCAATAAGAAAGTCGGAAGATTCGACAGCGAAATCGATTTAACTTCTGCAATGCTCATACAAGACTACCGAAACAACATGCCGATTGTCGCTGACAGCATTATGCTCGGCGACATCCAATCTACAGCCGTTGGCGTGGCTTGGGCGATTGCCGATCAATCCACAGGAGAGATATTGCTTGCTCAAAATATGGAAATATCCGTCGGTGACGTAATCCATTTGCCAAAAATTTCACTTAGACACAAATTATCTTAATTCATTTTTGGGGTTTTCGGCGTTTTCGGCAGTCCTAAAAAACACACAATCATTCCGATTTTTGCGGACACATATAAAAAATATATAAGCACTGCAAAACACGCATTTGCCGCCACCCTATTTGGGCGGCGGTTTTTGCATTTATAGAATAGGATTTTCGGACACGATAAAAAGCCTAATTCGCAACGAACTCCGAGCGAACTCCGAGAAATGACATCATTTAACCCGTGAGGAAGCTGTGAGAAAAAACATGAGAAGTGGGCGATGCTACTCTGTACTGCAAGATTGTTGACATTAATTAACGTTTGATTTTTTGATTATCGGGCAAAATCAAACAACAACCGCCGCCAGTTTTTATAACTACGTTATAACCATTGAAATTTGATTATTTTATTTGATTTTTGATTTCGCGCATTTTTGCGTATAACCGCCGCCCCGCTCTATTGGCATAGAATACAGAGATTAAGACCACCCCACCACAGCAAGGGTTTTCGCAGTTTTTGCAGGTCCTAAAAAAGGAGTTTTCCGAATTTTCCGAAGCTATAAAAAAGCATGAGTAAGTTTTCGGCTTTTTCGGCTATCCTAAAAAGACGAGGAGTAGTGAGTTTTCGGAGTTTTCGGACATCCTAAAAACGCGCGCACGCGCACGCGCGAGAGTTACCGCTTATAACAATAAAGCCACCGACCTTGCCCATGAGCTCGGCATTTACATGCTCACGCCGCCGCCACGTTGACAAAACCGCCCCTATTTGCCACAAAACACCTTCTGTCGATAAGCTATAGACCGCCGCCAAAAAATGCCGCACAATCAAAATGACGGCTTTTCTTGCGACATCGTTGCACGTGTGCATTTATTCTCGGCGATGGGTTTCCCAAAGTTTTCGGAGTATAGAAACCTTGCGCGTGGGAGTTTTCCGAGTTTTCCGAGGTCCTAAAAAAGATTTTGCACTCAAATTCAAAAACTAAATTAAAACAAAGGGGATTTTATGACGATAGAACAAAGGAAAGAAATATTCGCAAAGGAAGTCTGGACGATCTCAGATATTGCCATTGTTTTCGAGTATGACAATTTAAGTCCTACGGGCGCATATAATGCGGCAGCGACAAAAATGCGCGAGATTAAACGAAACGGATTCGACCGACTTCACATTGAGGGGCGATTACACATTCAAGATTATTTTGATTATTATAATCTTCCGCCCTATCGGTATGTTGACCACTTATCGAATCAGTTATTAGACAACAAAGACTAAAAAAGATTAGTTATTATCATTTAAAATCGTCCACCACCTTATCAAGCGTTTTTGGGGGCGAAACTCTAAAAAACGCACCGTTCCCGATGCGCTCTTACTTGATTTATCAAAATATAGGATATTTTATCCGTTGCTACTGTCCAGCTTCTTGCGCATGCGTTCCTTTTCAAAATGGTTAGGGTCGAACACCCGATTGCATTGAACATGGAAATCGTAGTTGTCCTCGGCCACTACAACGTAAGGCTGCGCCATGAACTCTTTGTCCGACAGAACTTTGCCGTCTGCCATGACATGAGTTATTTGTGGATGAACTTGTTTGCGCTTCATTTTCAGTGCCAAAACAGTATGCACTTATATTGTATGCGCTATTACTTAATATATGCCTTATATTTTCCCACATTAACATGACGATTTTAGTTTCAAGTGTCGCGCAATGGCGGCGGTGCAGCCGTATATTTCTTTTTATCATTGCGACATTGACACATTCGTTATTTTTCCATCTTTTATTGTTGCCGTTATCTCGGAATGCTTTGTTCCGCCGCCCAGTACGCCCTTCCATTCATCAAGAGTGTAAGAAACAAGCTTGCAATGCTCGTCTATTACTACCGTTTTAGAGGGCGAGCCACATTTTGATAACATTTCAGCTTCGGTCATTCCCACGTAGAGATTTGCTTGTTTGTCATTGTACGACGATTTTTTCATAAGCGGCTTGATTATGCACAAGTAAATTACTACTGCAACAGCCGCAACTGCCAATAGAATGTAAAGCACTTCCATAATTTTCCTCTCAAAGCTTCTCGCCATTCGGCAAAATAAAATTAACCTCAAGCGTTGCCCCGACAGCATGCGCTATACGTTCAAGCTCGGATAATTTGAAATCGTTACGACCTAATTTGTTATACAAATTGGCACTGCTTTGCCCGCTTTTTTCAGCTATTTGCTGTACGCTTATCTTACTTTTAACAGCTAATATGCGTATCTTTTCTGCTATGTCCATAATATAGTACCTCCATATCTCTATAATAACACTAAATAATGTTAAAAAGCAAGTATTTGATTAAAAATAATACAAAAAAGTTTTATTTTTCTTGAAAAATGATATAAAATCGTTTGACAATGACACTAAATAGTGTTATAATGTACTTACAATCAACGTTGATAAAAATTCATTCACGAGGTAGTAACCATGACACTTAACGAAATCTTGGCAAAAAACATCACAAACGGCAGATTTTTTGCAATCGAAGCCGTAACCGAAAAGAAGCGTGGCGGCATAGCGTACCACAAACACAGCTACTTAACAGCGCAATTTGGCTGCAGCTATGAGAACTTGGCGGCGGTCAAGGCTATGGGCGAACGCGAGAGCAGCCGTCCGTCGTGGTTTGAACACACCGAACACGACAGCATTGTGCGAAGCAAGAAAGACGCAAGCAAGCTGTATTTGCAAATCATGAATCCCGACAATTTCCGCGTATCGTACAGCTTGGCGGACGGAACGCCTACTACGCGCGACGAACTCATTGCAATGGGCGCAATCAAAGACGAGCCGAGCGAAAAGCCCTTGACGCTTGTCTACGCGCTCGACAGCATAGTGTCAATCACATACAAAGAAAACAGCAAAAAGGAGGGAATGGCGGCGTAATGCCGCTCCGGCACAAGGCGGCGGAACTCAAACGAACAAAGAGATCCGCCGCCCCACTGCTGAGATAATGGACTATGAACAACAAACAGAACACTGACGACATAATGTTAGGTAACTATCGTCAAGATGAGTGCTTTGCACTCGAAGTAACCGACTACGGATTTTACCCGCGCATATTGCCCGGGGACACCGTAATCGTACATAGACAACCCGACGTCGAGAACGGCGAACTTGCAGTGGTTATGATAGACAGCGACACAAACACAGTATTACGACGTATAAAGCGTGACGCGGACGGCGGAATGATTTTGACGGCTGACAATCCGATATTAAAGATGACCCAAAACAAACGATATGAGCCGATTGTAATATCCGCCGCCGAACGCTACCGCGTCCATGTATTCGGCAAAGTAATATCGCTTATGCGGGATATGCGAAACGACGCGGTCAAGCGCGATTTAGAAAACGCAAGGGCGGCGGATGATGACAATAAATGAACTTTGCACAGCGCTCCGAGAGATAGAGCGGGCGGCGGATGATAAAATACGCGATCAGTTAATTGTAGAACTTGTGAAACGGCTGACAACATACAAATCAAAATAATCCGTAATTCTTAAAATTTTTTTCAAAAAGTATTGACAAGAAAAAAATTCGTGGTATACTGTATAAAATTTTTTGGAGGTGTAACTATGGCTGACAAAAAATATGAACCCGGTATTTCGGTATATACCAACAGCAGTGGTCTGAATATAACATGGAACCGAGAAGGCGGCGCTCATACTTCAATTCACTCCAATTCGCAAACGACTGGAAAGCCGGTTATTAGTGAAAAAATCCCCGATTTGGCTCATTACCAAAGGGTATACGATGAATCGGGAAACGTTGTGAGCGAGACATTAAGAGACGAAAACGGCAATAAAATATGCTAACAATCTAAAAGCATAATAAAGGCGGTAGCTATTCAATTAGAACAGCTACCGCCTTTATAATAGATTGATTACAACTCGAACGTGGCGGCAAAACCGCCGCCAAAGTAGTAAAGTGTTCGTGTAATCTTGTTGTGGTGGAGATGACCGGATTTGAACCGGTTTCCGACGCGGGGTTACGCGGACTTCTACAGGTTTAGTTTATTGCTTGGTGTCCGGTGCGCCGCCGCAATACACAAAGGCGGTGCGCCGCAAGGTCTTGTTCCGTTCTGGGTTCGACCAATCCCCCGCGCGGGAGCCCATCTACATTACGCCCGAGCATCTGCCGATAGGATACAGAGTCGAACGTGCAGCTAAACTAAGCTGCGAATGCCATTGCCGGAGCCGCAACGGGAGCTGCGAACTTCATGACTTTGGCGTTTTCGTTTTTGTTGGCAATTAAAGCCTTTTGCGTTTTTAGATAGCCGACCCTATCACCTGCTTTCCGTCGCTGAGCCGCGCCGTCGAAGCCAATACATCCCCATAATAGTATGGCTTTTGCCGTGCATATTAATATACACGATTTTTGACATAATTGCAACTGTTTAAAGAATATATTTATGCGATTATTTTCTTGTTTTTTACATTAAAATCCCGCCGAGGAGGCGTGCGGTCATATTCGCCATTACGTCCGCGGGTGTTTGGTATTCGTTTTTCATCCACTCGCGCATGAGCGAGGCTATACCCGACGCGGCAAAGCTCAAATAGTAATCGGCGTGCAGCGGGTCGAACGACGCGGCGTTATGCAGTGCCTCCTCCACCTCGATTTGCACAAACTCCCTAATCTTTTCCACAATGAACAAATACAAATCGGGGTCGAAAAACATAGCCGAAAATTCCTTGGTGCAAAGGATATACTCGTACCAATACTTGTATATCTTGCGCGCGCCCGACGTCTTGAAGTCGTACTTTTGCTGGAACTCGAAAAACACCTGGTCGACAAGTCGCTCGACAACCGCCGTTTTATCCTTGAAATTCCTGTAAAAAGTTTTGCGCGCTACGCCCGCCTTTTTGCAAAGCTCGCTTATGGTTATTTGCGCGAACGGCGTTTTTTCCAACAGCTCAAACAAGGCGGTCGTTATCAAGTCCATCGACCGCGCCCGTCCGGCATTCAATTTTTTTTCACCGCCGTCAAAGCCGTTCATTTTTTCTCCTTTTAAAGCAGCTCGCCGAGCTTGCCGTTGAGTTGGTTGTCGAACCCGTCTATGCGCGTTTTGTTTATTACTATCAAGTTATCTTTATCGCCGCGGTAATAGCCGATAAATCCCGCCGCGGGATAGACTGTGAGCGACGTGCCGCCGACAATGAGCATATCCGCATTTGCAATAGCTTCCACCGCGCCGTTTACCGCGTCCTCGGGTAAGCTTTCGCCGTACAGCACGACATCCGGCTTGATAACGCCGCCGCACTCACACATCGGCACGTTGGGCTTATGTGCGCACACCTCGTTTAGCGTATAGCTTTTGCCGCAGCGCACGCAATGATTGCGGTGCACGGTGCCGTGCAGCTCGAACACGTTTTTGCTTCCCGCAGCTTGGTGCAATCCGTCTATGTTTTGCGTGACGACGGCAAGCAGCTTGCCCGCGCTCTCCCACTCAGCCAGCTTTTTGTGCGCGGCGTTAGGTTGCGCGGAAGTATAAATCATTTTGTCAAAGTAAAACCTGTAAAACAAGTCGGTATGTAAGCGAAAATAACGGGCGGAAAGTATTTCCTCGGGCGGTGCGTCGTACTTTTGGTGATACAGTCCGTCGACGCTGCGAAAGTCGGGAATACCGCTTTCCGTCGACACTCCCGCCCCGCCGAAAAACACAATCCGTTTGGCTTTTTCTACGCGCGATTTGTATTCCTCTATCGTCATGTTTGCCTCTACTCTATCAGTCCGCCGCCGCGAAGAGCGTCAAACAGCTCAGACGGACTGTCGATAATAAAATTCGGATGGAATTCACGAAGCACGGCCTCGTCGCGAAACCCCCATGTAACCGCCACCACCGGCATACCGCAGGCCGCGGCTGTTTCCATATCCGTTTCGCCGTCGCCGACATACACCGAACGCGCCGCCGAGCTACCCAATAGTTCGAGCGCCTTATTCACGCCGTCGGGCGCAGGCTTGGGGCGTATGCCCTTGCGCGTGCCGATAATCAAATCTACCGTCGGGAAGAAAATATCTTTCAGCTTGCGTGCCGCCGCGTCGTACTTGTTGGTGACGATTGCCGACTTTAATCCCATATCTTTTACCGCCGCAAGCATTTGCGCAACGCCGGCATACGGCGCAGTGTAATCCTGACTGTGTTTGTCGTAATACTCGGTAAACAGCGCAAGGCAAGCCGATACGAGCGATCTGTCGCAATCGTTGCCGCCGTCAAGGTCGGGTTCGTTGCCCGTAGTCGCAAAATACACGGCGCGTTCTATCAATTTGGGCACGCCGTTGCCGACGTACCGCCGCGCGGTCGCTTTGGTGATGGGCGGCAGCGAAAACGATATAAGTGCGCGATTGACCGCCGCCGTCAAATCGTCCAGCGTGTCGAGCAATGTTCCGTCCAAATCGAATATAATCGAATTTATATACATATTTATTCTACGCCAGCGTGATAATCTCTACGCGGTGCGCGGCCGCGCCGCCGCCGGCGTACACGTATCTCAAACCGTATGCAATCGCGCCCTTGCCGTCGCTTTCCATATCGTCGCCTATCATTACGGTATCCAGCCGTTTAAGCCCGTACTTTTTGAACAAGCAATCGAAAAATGCCTTGTCGGGCTTGCGGCAGCCGTAGTCCGAACTGAGCAAGATGCCGTCGAACAAATCCGCAATGCCGAGCGAATTTATTTCGTCAACGGTGAACACGCTTTGCGCGTTGCTCAAAATATACAGCTTAGCCGTGCGTTTAAGCGTTTTGAGTAGCTCCACCGTGCCGTCGAAAAGACGAAGCTTGCGAATAGAATCCTTGCGCGCAATCTTTGCACACAAAACGGCTTCCTTATCGGAGAGCGCACCGCCCAGCGTTATCGCCATGCGCTTGTACACCTCGGTGATATTGCCCTCGGGATAGGCGTACTTGGACGTTTCTTTAAGGTCAGCCGAATAGCTTGCCCAGCACTCGTCGTACAGCGCAATCAGTTTTTGCGGATCGGATTCTAATCCGCGCTCGGCCAAGAACCGCACGACGCCATGCCAGCTTTCCGCACTGTGCTCGTCGGTATGAGTGTCGGCGAGCGTGTTATAAAAATCGAATACAAAGTTTTTCATATAATAATTATACAGTAAAGCGACCGTTATTGCAAGCGGTTTTGAAAAAAACACATGCGCTCCGCTCTCTTACAAATAGGCACACAGTCCGTACAAAATATTCACTGCGTATGCATATTCTACGTCAATCCCAAGGCGGCACCGAACTTTTCTATATATTCATCGGCGGTTATCAACACCTTGCGCGCACCGTAGTCTATAAGGCCGAGCTTGTCCATTTTTTCGATCAGCCCGTATGCCGAATCGTAGCTTATTGATAGACTGCGCTGAACGCCCGACGCGGAAACATTGTCCGTTAAAATGCAATTCCATATCGCCCTAAGCAAAAGCACGTCGGTTACGTCGACGTCGTCAAGCCTGCGGGCGGGCGGCCATGCCAAGACACGCGGCTTGTGCACTTTATAGGAAAACCCCGACTCGAACTCAACTATACCCTGCTGCTCAAACGCGGCAAAGATTTCCCTGACCTGACCGTACGACAGCGAAAATGCCTCTTGCACCATATGAAAGCTGACCGTTTCGAAAGACAATATGTAATGCTTAATTTCGGCAATATCGACATTCATGTCACACTTCCTTATTACTACCGTTACCGTTGCCGCGCACACAGTTGCTCGTTGCGCGGAGTTTGTGTTTATAAGCTTACACTACTCGCTATATATGCATCGCTTAAAAATCGAAGTTGAAGTCGTCGAATAGTCCTATCCTGCCGCTCGACCCTGATGACTTGGGCGTATAAGTGTACTTTTCGTCAAACGGATTTATGGGGCATTTATACTGTTTGCAATCGTCTTGGGGCAAATCCTTGTATTCGGCGCAAAGGAAGTAACGTTCCAGCCGCGAAAACAGCACGTAGCCGGAGTTAGCCTCGGTTATTATGCACTCGCCCGGCTCAAAATGCGACAGCATGCTCACCGGCACATTGGGAATCGTTTCAAGCTGATAACTGCTTATGCTCTCCTTTTCTCCGTTCAGCGCGGACAGCGGCGAGACTCTTGTCATCTTTCCGCACTCGCGCGAAAAGCTGTCCAGCGTTTCGGTGTTGTTGCTACCGAAAAAAATGTGCATATTCAGGTTGTCGCGTATGATTGCGGCAACGGCCTTGCCGTACACGTTGTCCAGCTGCGCATACGACTGCACCACTATAATAAAGAATATGTTTCTGCCGCCGCTGGCGGAAATAACCGTTTCGAAATTGCCCATTTTGGGAAAGTTGCCGAATTCGTCCAAAATAAAGTACAACGGCACGTCAAGCTTGCCCGACGGCTTATCGTTTGCGTAGCCTATCAAAAATCTGTACGCTTCCTGAACGAACATGCTTATAAGCTGGTAATGAGTATTCATCTCGTCGCGGTAGTCTATAAACACGGCGGTCGGACCTTCCACCAGCTCCGATACCTCAAAGGAATTCGCGCTGGTGATTACCCGCGGCGCAACGTCCTTGAATGCCGCCATTTTAGAATAGAATATCGAAATGATACAGCCCGCCGTCGTGCCGGCATTGTTGAACAAAAGACCATTTACTATTTTGTACGCCTTGGAGGAATGCGGACGTTTGGAAAAATACCCGCCGTCCTTAAAACACTTATCCTCACCCGCGGACAAATCGGAGGACAGTTCCATGATAGTGGAAAAAGAATACGTGTCTTCCGTAATGGGGTTGCTGCTTTTGCGCGAGTCTTCGAGCATGGCAATCAGGTACGCCTTCAACAGCTCGCGCGCGCTGTCCTCCCAATACGGGTCGTCCGTTTTTTGCGTGGTTATAAAAGTGGTGCCGATTTGATCGATATCGTTGTACACGTCGTCGACCATCATTTTTTGAACGCGTTTCAACACCTTGTCCAATGCAGGCTGACTCTTGTAAACAACGCCTTGGAATTCGTAACCGAAACGCCCGTTGCCTATGGCGATTGTTTTGACGGTATCGGCTATCGACACCGCCTTTTGATACTTTCGGTATATGGGAATGAGCGGGTTCCAGCACTCGCTGTGCTGATAGTCGCGGAAGTTAATCAGCTTAACCGTATATCCGGCCTGCCTTAGCGTCGCGGCCGTGTGGCGGTATATCTCGCCCTTGCAATCGGAAATTATCATGCTGCGCTTTGTTTTTTGCATAGCAAAGGACAGCACCGTCGGAATAACGTAGGACGACGTCTTACCCAGCCTTGTCGCCGCAATTACTCCGACATGGTTTTCCTGTGTGGAATATAGCTGCATCAGCTTGCCGTCGACGTAGCGGTTACCCTTTAACACGCCCACCACGTCGTTATTTGCCAAATCCGCATACGCTATATTATTGGGCAAAACGTTCGCCTCCGCGCTGTCGTAGCGGATGAGCGGCATGTTCTCGTAGCCGTATAATATGTCTCTATTTTTTTGCATGAGTACCTCCAAAACCGAATATTTCGCCCGTCTTTTTATCGCCTATAAATTTCTTGACGATATCGGCCGTCAAGCATATCGGCTCGCCGTCCGTGCGCCGCGACAAAACGGCACTGTCAAGCACGCTGTCCATTTTGCTTATAGGTAAGTCGAGTAAAATACTTTTTGCGGCGTCGTCCACGGTAATTACGCCCGTCGAAAACGCTTGTTGTTTTTTGCCGAGAAGATCATCCAATACGGACTGCTTTTCGCAATCGGTAACGTCCGCGGCTTTGACAATGCCCACGCTGTCATCAAGTAATTGTGCGTTTTTGCCGTCGCAAACAAATACCGGCAGAACGGCGGTCAAGTCTACGCTTATGCCAAATCGGGATACGGCAAACGTCTTTCTACCGCTGCTCGGTGCAAACGACTTTACAAGGCCCACAATACGCTCGTCAATCTTGCCGCTAAGCTTTATTATATATATGTTGCTCTGCTTTTCCTGACAGCTACGCACAAACACGTTATTCTCGGTAGCGTCCAAGTCAATGGGCAACAGCGACGAAACTTCTATTTGCACAACGTTGCTGTCCGCAAAAATATCCGCTACGTAATCGGCGTACGCGTTGCGAATATACTCCGAATTTGAGCAAATGCACGGGCAGCGAAAAAACCCGCGGTCGCGCAAATCGTTGTTGTCAAGCATCGAAATTACAGTCGCGCTCTCCTCCGCGCGATCGAGCGGTGCCGCCACGCCCGCCTTGATCGGAATCTTTTTGTGATCGAGCTGCAACGGCAACGCGCATACCGCGGGAATAAGCTCCTTGTTGCCGCTGAGCAAAACTGCGCGTTTATCCTTATCCGACAACACATTGCTCCTTAAAACGCGCAAATGCTGCGCCGAGCATGTTTCGCGCTTGGCAGTGCCTATAATAAACGCCTTTTCCAATATTTTTGCCGACTCGGACGCCTTGCAATTTTCGATACCGTATTGTATTTGCAGCTGCTCGACAACCGCCGCATAGTCTGTTTTTTGCGTAACGGTGTACAGCTTGTCCAAGTATTCATGGCGGTTGTTCTCGTCGTAATAGATAGCCGTCGCCAGCGATTGGGTGTCCAGCCAGTCCGCAGCGTCGCGCAGGTTGTCGCGCCCCGCATGGTTGTCCTGCGTTATGTACATTCCCTCCATTTGCAGTATTCCGAGAACACGCTTGGCGGAAACATTGCCTTCGGCGGCAAGCCTAACAAGCTCGTCGTAAGCCCTGCCGCACGATTTTTCGTAGGCACATACCAGCTTGTCGGCCTGCGCCTTTTCAAACACGGCGCCTTTGATTGCGACCAGCTCCTCTATCCGTTCGTCCTCGACGACGTAGCCGCCGCGAAAGTTTCGGAAATATTGACGCAGCCGCGCCTCCCGATAATAGTCGCTAAGCGTATGAATGTTATTAAGCTCACGGCTGTCGAGCAACGTAACAATCTCGCTTTGCTCGCTTTCGGCCACGCAATAAATTTCGCAAAACAAATCGAAAGCGTCATGAGTATCTATCGCGTCGCCGAGAATGTATTGAAGCAAAAACAACTCTTTAATTGCCAGCTCGGTGTTGTAGTCAAACATAATGCCCTCCTTGCAAAGCGTAATTCGACGTCTCTGAATACGGACTATCCTTGTCCTTATCCTTCGAATATATTATAAATCAAGCGTTTTTGCGTTGCAATTTCAATCCGCTTCGATTTATACCATTAATCGGTATACAAAAAAACAAACTCGCAATTTTTACAAAATTCGACGTTTTACGCGTTTTCGGCACAAAAAAACCGACGTCTCGGGAGAATGTCCTGCGACGTCGGTGTAAACCTGGTTATTCTATTTTGCGAAGCTCATCGCTTTTAACCAAAGATCGGCTATGGTCTTGTGCCCTTCCTTGGTCGGGTGGCAATAATCAAGCGACTCGTACTGCTCGTTATATGCCGCTATGTCCGCGACAGAGCAACCCTCCATTTCGGCCGCAAGCTTTATCGCGTCGTTAATATCACGAGCAAAAAACGGCAGCTTGTCTCGGTGCTTACTCTCGCCCGAGCCCTCGCGGTACGCCATAAGCAACGTCCCGCAAACTATTTTCGCTTGGGGATAATTGTCCTTGACTTGCCTGAGCATGGTGCGGTACGCGCCGTAAAAGGTGTTAATTCCGCAATCGTCTTCATCGCCGACAGGCACCGCCCAGCCCCTGTCGTTTGTTCCGATATAAATAAGCACTATGTCGGGAGCGCTTTCATTGGACAGCCTTGCGCAACGTTCTTTGGAGCAGGCTGCCGACTCGCCCGTGCCCGTTACAAGGCTGCCCGAGTACGAGTTGTTAACGCACAGCTGCCCGCCAATGCCATCCATAACACGCTTCCACCACATATCGTCTACGCTTTCGAGCCCGTTTTCTTTCGCGAGCTCGGCAGTATAAAAAACGGGATAGCCGAAATCGGTAAACCCGAAATATGTGGAAATGGAATCTCCTATAATCGAAACATTGTATTTTTTCATTTTATTTAATCGGTAAAAACTACTATATCGTTTAAAGTTACTTGCGCCAGCTGACAGTAAAATAGCAGGTTTTCGTAGTCGACAACAGTCCTGCCGTTTTCCCAGTTGAATATTACGCTTTCCGAAACGCCGAAAACCTCGGCCAACTCTTTACGGCTGATGTGGTTATCCATTTCGAATTCGCAGGCAGCGCAATCGCCCATGCAATTGTAATCGTCATGTTTAAGCGCACCGCAAACCTGCCGCCTAAGCTCGATGTTATCCTCGCGGAGCATTTGCAGCTTGCGCCCCGTCTTTTTACGGTCTATAAATTGTCTGCGTATCGGTTTCAATTCGACACCCCTTATATATTAATCATTTTTTCCATAATTGTGATTCATTTAATTATATCATAGGGCATCGATATATGCAAGTAATACTTGACTAACTGCTTAAAGTAAGCCTCCGATTTTTCTTTACTATGAAAAATGCACCTCCAAAAGTTTGTCTTACTTTTGGGGTGCATTTCATATTTTGCATTTAAACCGAATATCAGTCGTTGCCGGCCGTCGGGGCGGGAACGAGCGTGAACGTTCCTTTTTCCGTGTCGACAGTCAAGTACACTTTGACAACGGTATAATTGTCGATATAGCTTATGCACAAAACGCCGTCTTCGTCCTTTGTATATGAACCTGAGTGCACTCTGCCGTAGCTGTCGACATATACCGCGGAATCGAACCCGTTGAGGTTAACGACGGTATTCTCGTTGCTCACGAACAAGCCGTAGTAATCCATGTCGCAAGTCTGTGCGAAGTACTCTCGCGTGCCGTCCTGATTGGTGCGGTACATCAAGCGAACGCGAGCCAACATGTTGCCTTTATTGTCGAGAAGCATGTAGGTGCTCGACGCGACTTGTACATAGAAAGCTTGAATGGTTTTTTCCTCGCCGTTGTAGGTATAGTACATTTCGGCAATAACGTATCCGGTAAATCTCACCGAGGAAATGCTCGCCGTATGTTCGGGAACTGCGGGGGTTTCCATAGTGCCGGGCGTGCCTGCGACGGTGAGCTCGATAGGCTCGGGAAGCTCGAACACGCCGTCAATCTCGGGGATATACGTGCCATCGAGATAGAACAGAACGCCGGCTTCAATACGCTGGAAATAGAGCTTTGAGCCGTTCGACGACACCGTGAACACGTAAATGTCGCTCTCGTCGTTGAACTTTTCAAAATTACCCGTAGCACTGTTAGTCTGGGAAAGCTGCAATACATAATTGCTGTATCCGCCGCCGCCTATCAGAGCAACCGGCGTGGGGTTGCCGAGATTGGACATCGTCATCGTGTAAACGGTATATTGTGCTGTGGGACGATAGGTACGGAAGAACGTAAAGCCTCTCTGTTCACGGTAAAGATTGAACGTAAACGTTACCTGCTCGCCGCCTACCGTATAGGTAAAGTCGTAGCCTTCTACGCCGTACTGATTTGCTCTGTACGTGCCTTCGTACGGGACGTTGCTTCCCGTCTCTGCGTCGTATACGTAGTATGTACCGCTGTACACTTTGTCCGTACCTGCGGTATTGCCGGAGAGATACAAATAGTTCCTTGCGTCGTCGTAAGATACCGCATAGCCGACTTCATAACCAACCGTCTCAAACGAGGAAATTGCGCCGTCTGTGTAGATAAGTCTAAGCGTAAGCGACAGCGTACCCTTAGTATCGGCAAACTGAATAATGTTGCCGTTGGAGTAAACGTAATGGCCTTCATATTCGGTGTCGTTTTCGCCTGCCTTACCCTTTTTGACGTACTTAGCCGTTGACGCATTTACGTCAAGAATAAGCTTGTCGCCTGCGGCGTTAAGTATGTCGTACTTGCCGTCGGTGGGTTGGGTCGTTCCCGCGTAATCGATATAGAGGAGCTTGGTGGTGACGGTTTCGCCTTTATCGTTCGTATTGGTGGAGGTAACAATCGAGAAGTCGAATTCCTCGTAAGTCACGGCGAGCGAGCTGTAAACATAGCTGAAAACAACTTGTTCGTCGCGAACGAAAGACCCTGCCGTTTTATCGTCGTCGTTCCACACAACAATGCCGAACGAGACCGGATAGGCTGCAATCAGCATCCCGTCCTGCTGAACGTAAAGCAAGAGTACGGCAGTTCCATCTGACATGAATCGGACAGCCAACAGATGTTCGGAATTGGCTACAACGATATTGTCTGTCATGTAAGCAAAATCGGAGTCGCCGTCATAGTCGTAGAACACCGTAGTGGCTTTGGCGTCTTCCGCAGTGGGCGTGTTGACAGTCAACATTCCGTTGCTGTACTTGTAAGTCTTTTTAACGTTATCATCGCCTTCACTGACAGCCGTGCCGTAACCATCGAGCGTGTACTTGACGCCGTCGTAGGTGAACGTAGCGCCCTCCAAGGCATCGCTTGCCTGTGTGACCGAGATGGAAGTGATTTTGCCGTTGTTGTATACAAACTGGAATTTAAATTTCAAGCACGGCGAAAGGTTTACGCCGCTGTTGGCAAACAAATTGATCCACTGTAAAGTATATTCATTAATTTGCGCGGTGAACTCGTAAAGATTGCCGGTAACGTCGCCGTTAGAGCCCGCTTTAATCAACTCGTACTCGCCGGCTAACACCATTACGTACTCGTTGCTGACAGTGCCGTAGAACTGATCGGGAAGTGAAAGCCGGAAGTAAAGCGCCGCGGTATTGTTGTTATAAACCGCCATCGTGTAATAGGCGTTCGACAACAGGTTGGATACGCCGTACGTTCCGCATTCGGCGCCTTGAAGCTCGAACACCGGCACCGCATTGTCGCCTTCGCCGTAAGTACCCTGTATCTCGAACACAAGATTATCGCCGGTCGCGGGGATAATCGTAATAGTGCCGTACGTACTGTCGTAAACGTATTTGCCGGTAACGGTCGTACTGCCCTTTGTATAGGTCGCGCTGCCGTCGAGCATGCCGTAGCCCGAAAGCTCAATCTTGTCGGCGGTTTCGATGTCGAGCGTTTCGCCGTCCGCGGGCGCGCCGTATAGCGTCGCTTTAAAGCGTTCGGTAAATACGTTTACCTTTTGAACGCCCGAGGTCGTTTGGACCGTAGCCTGAGAAAGCAAATATGTATAAAAGCGATAATTGAGCGAGCTGTTAAAAATCTGTACAACTATCTCCACTCCGTCGTCGCCGTCGTACGCACCCTCTCCGGTATTCAGAATGTACCGACCGCCGAAATATTTATAACCCGCGCTGCTACTTGAATTATCGTAAACTGCCATTCGGGCAGCGCCGTAGCCGTCGAGCAAAAGCTGTTGCGAGGTTCTCACTACACCGGCTTGCGACATGGTGTACCACAAACCGTATTCCTCACCGCGCAGCTCATAGCTTGCGATGCCGGTATCGGACATGACCAAACGGAAAGCAAACTTAGTGTCGCCGTCGACAACAAACAGCAAAGAGCCGTCCGTATCGCCGACGTACTTGCCGGTTTGCGTATCGCCGTCGGCGTTGACGTATTGGGCGTTGCCGTTATCGTTAAGAGTAATAGTAGGAACATTATCGCCTTCGGCGTCGAGCAGAGTATAAACGGTAGTATTGTCCGTATTGAGATACGTATACATGCTACGCGTCGTATCGGCAATGCCGCGCAACAATACGTCGTCACTGTCCTTGTTAAGAACGCTCTTGAACTCGAAAACATGCGTTGCCTTATCGTAAGTACCGAGAATATCCTTTAAGCCGACGCGTTCGAGATACGCGACGGTAACCGTCGGATCCTCGACCTTGCCCATAATGTAAACGCGGTCGGAAGAGCGTCCGGTAAGATCGACTAAACCTTTTACCCACTTCGCATAGAAAATGGTCGAGCGTTCGATAGAGAACTCGTCGCCCGGGTAGTACGCTACGTCACCGTCGGCAGTGGTAGCCCAGCCTACGAAACGGTAGCCGTCGGCGGTGTACTTGCACTCGGGAGCTTCGTTGGGCAGTTGATAACCGCAGGCCATCGTTTGGGCATCGCCTTCGAATGCTACGCCGGCGGGAAGGTTGACGCTGAAATCGGCGTCGTAAGGTATGTACTCGTAATACACCGACAGCACGTTTTGCGCGCTGTTCTTGCCGAGCGTTTCGGTGAGCGCCGTGTTGTCATGATCGGTGTCGTAATGGAACCCTGTATATGCGGGCAGACCGGATAATTTTTCGCCGACCACACCCTTGCCGTTAAGCGTCACGGGGGTGGAGGGATATGCATTCGAATTGAGATCGAGCTCTTTATAAACGTTGACCGTATAAGAGACCTCGTACTTGGCGATGACCTCAACGTTGTTGCCGGGCATTTTTACGTCAGCGCCCTGCTCGATCTTTACGTTGCCGTTCAAATACCAGCCGACAAAAGTCGCATCACCGTCCGAAATCGTGGGCGTAATATCCGAAAGCTTAGTATACAAATCGTCGCCGACTTTGACCGACATCGTTTTTTGATCTTCGGGAATAGCGCCCGCTCCGGCGTTAAGCCTCAAAGCAAACTGCGCCGAAAACACAGCATAGTACGTACGGTTCTCGGACGGCATTGTTTCGGGCAAATCCTCGACCGGTCCGTTTTCGGTTCGACTCCAGCCCTCGAAAACGTTATTGACTCGATAGGGAGCTTCTTCTTTCATTTTATAAGGGCTTCCCTCAGTCGTCGTGACCGAATCGTACAACATAGTCCCGATCATAAAGGTCATGGTGTATTCCGATTTAGAGGCATTGTCGTTTGCGTTGGAGCATGCCGCAAAGCCAAACGCGCCAAGCGCGAGCATAACGGCGAACAACGCTGCCAATACCACTCTGTGAAGTTTTTTCATAAACACCTCTGTAAATTTCCGTGTCCGCTCTGTTTGTGTGTCGAGCACAACCGTCGTCCGCCGAGCGAACGAGATCGAATAATTTTTTTCAACACAATATCGGCTTTGGCGGACACCTTTGTAAAACCAAAGCCGATATGGGTTTATTTATTATACTCTAATTTGTACGTTATGTCAAACAAATAATGGGAGTTGCGCCGAGTTTAAATAAAAACTTCCGATATCCCCGCACAAAAAAGGGAGCGCACTTACACGCTCCCAATCTGCTTGATTTTAATCTTGCTTAAACAATCTATTATTCCTAATATCTTGTCTATTTCTATTAGCTGTCCGCCCCGCTATTCCGCTTTCCACACCGCGTACAGCGTGGTACCGTTGGGTGCGGACGATATATTATCGGCAGTGTAGGCTATTTCGTCAGAACCGGCCTGCAACGCCCAACCCTCAAACGTATATCCCGCGCGCGTGGGCGGGGCAACGGTGTTCTTTGTGTTGTCGTTGCTTACAGAGTTATCGGCTTTTGTGACCGATACGACGTAACTCTTATCGGGACTCAATACGCTGCGCCACACGACGGGACGGTATAACGAGTTCCAACGCGCTTCCCAGTTTTTATACTGTTCGACGGCTTCACAATAAATCGTCAAATCGAAATTGCCGTAAAATACGTGGCTGCCGATATAGGTCACGCTGCTGCCGATGCTGACGCTTGTGAGCAACGTGCAGCCGCGGAACGCATATCTACCTATCGACGTGACGCTGTCGGGAATGACAAGGCTTTCAAGCGCGCCGCAGCCGTAGAATGCGTACTTATCAATAGTATTTACGGAGTCGCCGAGCGTAAGGCTCGCCAAAGCGGCGCAATTATAAAACGCATACGGTCCGATAACGCTTATATTTTGCGGGATTGCGAGCGATTCGAGTGCGCCGCAGCCGTAGAATGCTTTAAATGGAATTTCGGTAAGTCCGTTGCCTATCGTGAGCGATTTGAGCGACGCACAGCCGTAAAACGCGCTGTAATCGATAGACGTTACGCGGTCGGGAATAGTAAGCTCGGTAAGCGCGGCACAGTTGTAGAATGCACGATCGCCTATGGTCATTGCCTCTGTGCCTTTGCCCAAATCGATTGTTACGAGGTTGTGGCAACCGTAGAACGCGCGCGACGCAATTTCGGTAACACTGTCGGGAATAACAATGTTAGGCATTATTCGGCAGCCGTAGAACGCACGGTCGCCTATGCGTTTTATATTGTTGGACAAATTAACAATTCTAAGCATCGAGCATTGGAAGAAAGTAAAGTCCTTAATCTCGTCCACTTCACTGTCTTCGGGGAACATAATTCCCGCCAGATTGTTGCATTTATAGAACGCTGCCCACCCTAAGGTTTTGAGCGACGAGGGTAGCGTTACGCCTGCGACCGGCGTGGCGTAAAATGCGTAGTCGCTTATACCTACTGTACCTTCCTCGACGGTAATGAAACTCTGTTGCTCGAGCTTGCAACCGACCAGCCATTTATCGACGTACACAACACTGCCCGCCGATTCCCAAATCTGCGTCTTGTAAAACGCGTAAGTTCCTACACGGGTGACGCTCTCCGGAATATTGCATCTTTGCAAACGCGAGCAATAAAGGAACGCATAGTTACCGATTGTCTCGACCTCTTCACCCAAGGCTGCGACCATTAGATACTCGTCGTAGGCAAACGCGTAGTCACCTATCGTATTAACACCGCTACCGAACGTGACTGACGTTAGGTTGTTGCAGGACGAAAATGCATTGTTGCCGATATATTTTACGTTGTCGGGTATGCTAACGGACGAGAAACCGCGGGCGTATTGAAACGCTTTGTCGCCTATGCCAACAATATCTTCGGGGATCTCGAGCTGTTCAATCGTTCTGTTTTTTACGTCGACTACCCATTTATCTACGATAATTAGATTAGTTTCACTGTCTCTCCAAGCGGACGTACCGTTAAACGCGCCATAGCCTATGCTTTTGAGCTCGTCGTTCAAATCAATGTCGACGAGCTTAGAGCAGCTGTAAAACGCCTGCGTGCCTATCGAAACGAGACTGGCGGGAAGCTTAATCGCCGTGAGCTCCGCGCACGAATTAAACGCGTTTACCGAAATAGTCTCCAAGCTGCTGCCGAAATCGATGTCGGCAAGCGCTGCGCACTTGTTAAATGCTTCCTCGCCTATCGTTTTTACGCCGTTACCAAGCTTTAACTTTGTCAAGTTAGCGCAGTTGTAAAACGCCTGTTTGCCGATAGTCTGCACCGCGTCGGATATATTTACCTCTTTCAAAGTGCTGCAGGTTGCGAACATGCTTTCGGGTATATCCTTCAAACCTGTGCCGAAATTAATTGTCGTAAGACTGCGGCAATAGCTGAACGCTAGCTTGCCGACCGTAGTCAGGCTGTTAGGAAACGTCAGTTCGGTAAGGTTGCGACAGCTTTGGAACGCCTGTTCGCCTATCGACTGCAATCCCTCGGGAAACGTTATGCTTTCCAAAAACGTGCAGTTGTAGAACGCGAAGCCGCCGATTTCGGTAATACCGTCGCTGACAGTGATGTTTTTTATCGTCGCGTTGTTATAAAACGCACGGTCGCCAATCCTAACGACCGGCTTGCCGCGATACGAATTTTCTACCGTCACGTTACCGGACGCGCTTCCGGCACCGGACACCTCGTACGCACTGTCGCCGTTTATCAGCTTGTAGCGCAAACCGTTTTCGTAATACTTTGTAAACGTGATAACGCTCCAATCAGAGTTATTGGACGTTTCGCCGTCGCCTATCGCGCAGACTTGGACGGTGTAGTCACCCGGATCCAACTCGGACAGCGACATCGAATTGCGCCGCACGGTGTTATCTTTGCCTGCGACGTTTACGATATACCCGCGAGAACCGGCAACAGTATCCCAAGTGAGCACGTAGTTGTCGTTGATCGAAAGGTTTTTCGGGCGTTCAAGTCTAGGCGCGCCCGAACAAGCCGCCAAGACTCCCATACCTAATATAATAAACAATATCAGTGTTATAATATGCAGTTTCTTTTTCATATTACCTCCGTAACACCGAACATGCGGAACGCACGTCACGGTTAAGAGTCTTTCCTATTCCTAAATTCTCTGATTAACTCGTGCGGCCACTTAAACTTGAACTTGCGTACCGCTATATCGATAAGGAACAGAATGAGCGCTATGATAATCATCGCAAGACGAGGATCGACCACCCTGTGAATCTTGTCTACAAATTCGAGGAATACCTCGCTGGCAACCTCTATACTGTCGCCCTTGCCGAGAGTGGCGAGCATTTCCAAAGACTTACGGCCCGCTTCGTAATCGACAAACACGTCGTATTCCGCCGAATACGAGAACGTCTTATATATCGATGCATACGAAATTACGTCCGACGCATTCTTCTTTTCCACAAGAATGCGGTACACGCCGGCTTCCGTAGTCAAAATGTTGACACGACTGTAATCCTCGGTCGCACCCGCAGTAAAGGTCTGATAAACCTCTTCGTTTTCACCGTCGGCGGATACCTTATATATAGTAACGTCTATACTTTGATCGCTTTCCAACGTGGTAAAAATACTCATCTGGTTGCGGTAGTTTTGTTCGCGAAGCTCCAGCATGATATCTGTCGGGCGCACGCTCTTTGTCGGGAACAGCGAGTTGACGACCTGTAACAAGAACTTGACTCCCATCGGGTCCGCCATAAAGCCCTGCGACCACGAATCATCCGCGCCTTTCAGATCGCACATAAAGCTGCCTACATTGCCCGCGCCGTACGTCCATTCTGCGTACAGAGGAACATACTCTGCAAGGACAACCTGCGTGGCATCGCTCTTTAACCGCGTGCCGTAATATCCGCCGAGCATGGGCAAATCGTCGGGCAAACCTATCGTAGCCGCCGAGCTGTGCGTAACGACCTTCGGGGTAAAATCCTTCGGGATGTACTGGCGAATAGTATCCATAGTTAAATCGTCGCGAAGAATGTTGCGCAACTCGTTAAGATCGGTTACTCTGTAAAACTTACCGCCGCCCTCGTCCGCAATCTCTTGCATTTTCGTCGCGGCGACTGAGTTTTCGGTAATGCCGATGCCGACGACCGATATCGTTATACCCGCTTCGTAATTTGACTGAACAAACGGCATATACTTGTCGGCAGACTCACCCGGCTGACCGTCGGTAATAAACAGAATGTGCTTCTTTTCGACGTCTCTGAGCTGTTTCAAGCCCAGGCCTGCTGCCTCAATCGGGCCGGCGTAGTTTGTGCTATTACCTATCGTAATACTATTTAAAGCGTCGAGGAAAACGGTTCTTTGCGTTACACGCGTCATTTCAAGCTCAACCTTGAAATCCGTTTCGAACGATATAATACCGCACCAGTCACGGTCGTTAAGCACGTCCAAACAATTAAACGCGCTGTCTCGTGCCGCGTCGAGACGGTTAATTCCCGAAGCGTCGTTACCGTTCATACTGCCCGAACGGTCGATAACAATTTGCAGTCCCAGCGGGGGCGTATAGTCGATAGCTTGAACGGGAAGCATACGCTGATACAGCGTATTGATCATGTCATCGCGGTTATACATATTGGCGGTAACGGTGCCGTCCTCGTCTATCTTGTTCCCGCCGACGGTAAACATGCCGCCGCCTATCGTATAAACATACGAGTTGAGTATTGCGTCAAACCCTTCGGGCATATCGGCATTGGCAACGTTCATCATTATCACTTGATCGTACGCGCAAAGCTCGGCAAGAGTGCTCGGAACCGCGGCGGCATCGTGAGAGTCCACAACGTCGACCTGATATCCCGCTTCCGTCAAAATTTCTTTAAACTTGTCGGACTCGCCCGCATTGCTTTCCAAAATAAGCAACTTATCAAAGGTATCGAGATAGATGTACGAAGTGAATACGTTATTTTCATTAAGGTAGTCGCCCTCCGCTTCCATTTGGAATGTAAGAACGTGCATACCCAAACGTTCAAAAGCGTGCTGCAACGTCAGGGTATTAGCGCCCCGGTTGAGCGTAAAGCTTTTGTTCGCAACACCTTCGCCATTGTCGAACATGGTAATATTGATTGCACTTTCATGCGAGCTTTGTACCGTAAGCGTAACGGTAATGGGGTCGTCTACCACTATCGTTTTTTCCGGCAGACTGACGTCAATGATTTCCACGTCGTCAAAAACTTCGCCGTGCATGTATTTGGTATCGACGTGAACGCCGTCGGCGGCAACCTTTCTGATGGCAGACGTAGCTTTGCCGTCGGTTTCAATGCCGTCGCTGATAATGACTATTTTGGACGTTTCGGGATATTTGAGCAGTGTGCGTGCATAGGTAAGCGCGCTCTCGATATCGGTAGCCGACGTGTCGGGAAGATTAGAATCGCGATATTGCCTGTACACCTCGTCTCCGTCGTAAGAGAACGGAGCGGCGTATACTTGATCGTACCCGAAAGTTACAACGCCCACTTTATACCGCGAGTCGCTGTAATCTATGACGTCTTTTACGAATCGGTCTATATTTGCGCCCGCCGTTTCGGTGCTATACGAAGAGTCTACGAGCAAGAGTATCTCGTTTTCGTCGTTTGGAACGTCGTACTCAAACGTTATGCCCGACAAAACAAGCACGGCCAACACCATTATGACACAATGCAAAACGAGCGACGTTATGCGGTTGCGGGTGCGGCGATACTTCTTAGCAACGCGGAAGTGCGGGAACAGCGCGAGAAAGAGAACGGGTATGAGCAGCAGCAGAAGCCATGCGTATGAAAAATTAATAGTAAAATTCGACATGTTTCTACCTCACTACACCCTTAACTCACGCGAATGTAACCACCATTCCGCAACGAGCAACAACAGCATTGTCGCAGCGAAATAGATGATTAAATCTTTGTTGAGAACGTCTCTCGTATTCTTTTCGACACGGGTGACGAGAATATCCGCTTCTTTGGTGATATAGCTTTCATTATTGGGGATCTGAACAAAAAAGCTGTTCGATATAAGCTTTCCGGAAATGACCTCTTGCGTCAAGGTGTACGTACCGCTGCGCGAGATGTTGATCTTTTCGTACTCGCCCACCGGTATTATATACGTCTCATCCAAGCCGCCGCCGGTAAGTTTGAGCTCCAATCCGCGCGAACGCAGACGGATGTTCTCGTTTACCGCAAAGACGTTATTGGAATTGAGTATTGTCCGCATATCCTCGGTGTCCTCTGTCGCCGCAAGCGGGAAATAATAATTTAATATATTTCTGAACAACGTCGGCAAATGGACAATACCGGGGAACGACGAGTTGTTTAAACTGAACGGCATTATCACGACCTTGGAGTCGGGTGTGTTTTTTACCGCGAGCGCAGGATCGCCGCCGCAGTATAGTGCCGGTACGAACCCGCTGTCCGCGTCGAAACGCATAGGCGTGTATTCCGAAACGTAAATGGACGCCCAATCGAGATAGTTAATCAGCGGATTGCTATATCCGGGCGCAAGGTAAAAATCGCCGGAAGTAATGTATTTTGTATCCAAATACACTCCGTTCAAACCACGCGGAATAGCGTTCGGGTCTAAAAGCAAAACCACTCCGTCGGTAGGCATATCGGACGGCATTGTATGCTCGAAGATGTAAAGATCGAACCCTTCGAGAATGGGCGAACCGTCACGAATGTGCGTCACCGATATGTCAAACTTGTTTTGATACACCGAACGAACGGCGCTCAAAGCCATAGGAACAAAGCTGTTAGGGCGCGAGCTGTAATACTCTACCCTAATCATTCGCGTGTCGGCATTGCCGTTGAACAAATAGAAAAAGTTGTCGTATGCAAACGAGTCGATACTGCTTCCCGTCGCACCGGAACCGCTGATTGTAAAATACGCGTCGTCGAACGTGTAGATAGGCGTAATCTCGTCGGCAGTTCTGAACGTGATAATACTCACCTCGTCCGATATGAACGTAGCACGCTGCGAAGTGAGCGGCACGTCAAACGTGATGTAATCATCGCCTTCTTTTTGACGGTTAGCGCCGTGAACGACACCTTCGATGGCCAGTTCTCTGTCCGCGCCGTAAGAAGCAACTTCGAGCTCAAAGACGTAATAGCCGTCCTCGAGCGTAGCCTTGCAATCGAGTATTGCGGCATTCCATTCACCGACTACACCGACGTCGACGATAGTAATCCCGCCTTTTTCTATATATTTGGTACCGGTAAACAAAACAATCTCGGCGCCGTCGTTGTCCAAAACAATTTCTTCCGCCGTCGAAACCGCACCGTTTACGTCGCCCGTACCAAACGTACAGCATTCAAAAATGCCGTCTTTGTCGGTGGCGAGCAATTCGTCGAACACCGCATTGATATCGGCGCTCATGTCGGGCGTGGCGCGATGAACAAGAACCTCATTTTCCGCACCGGCAAGAACTATCGACACTACGCCGTCTTTATCGGACAATACAGTATCGACCATTTCCTTTGCGCTGTCGACCGCTCTCTTGTAGCGCGTTGTGCTGTTGCTTTGAGCGAGCATGCTCGCGGACGCGTCTATAATAATGACTTTTTCGTTAGCAACGTCCACCTCGTGCGGTTGAACGGGCGCGCTCATGATAAATGCACACAAAATGATTATCAATATCTGACAAATCAAAATGAGAATGTTCCGTATCTTGTTGATAGGAACCTTCTTTCTGCGGTATTTTAAGCTTAACTTCCAAACGAAGGTACTCGATACTAATTTTTGTTGGTAGTTGGGCTTTAACAGGTAAATCAAAATGAGTATACCCAAGCCTAACAATCCCAAAAATCCTAAAGGCGCTAATAAACTCATTCCATTATACCTACCTTAAGCAATTCGCCGAACAGCATCCTTTCGATAGGCTTGTCGCACGACACGGATATAAACGCCGCGTCGCGTGACGCACAAAAAGATTGGATATCGTTTTGAAAATCGCGTAACGCGTCCTGGTACGCCAAAAGCATACTGCGCGTTACGTTAAGCCTCATGTTTTTCGCGTCTTCCAAATCCATTGCTTCGGCGTCTATAAGATTGACCCTGCCGTCGTAGGTAGGATCTATCTCTTCGGGTGCAAGCACCTGAACCAATAAGACCTGACGTTTTTTATAGCAAAGGAAATCGACGGCCTTTTGCCAATCGCCTTCTGTAAAGAAATCGGAAATTATGACCGTTAAACCGTCGTTAGAGCCGACGTTCATGTCGTTCTTGATAGCCGCAAGCAGATCGGACTCGCCCTCGAACTCGATATTTTCCAAATCGCTGACCGATTTGTAGAACGTGGACTTTCCGACTATCGTTCCGAACGGATCTTCAACCTTGTCTTCTTTTACCAGTCTAAAAGAAAGCTTGTCCATATTGTGTACAGACAAAAATCCCAAAGCCGCCGCGACGCCGACAGCATAAGCAGCTTTTTGAGGATTTGCTTTGCTCATCGAAGCCGAGCAGTCCAGATATATCTGCGTATGCATTTGTCTTTCGTCGGTAAACAGCTTTATAAAATGCTTTTCAAACCGGCTGTATAAGTTCCAGTCGATACGTCGAATATCGTCGCCGAGCATATATTCTCGGTAGTCTGCAAACTCGACGGTTTGACCGTATGTGCGAACAAGATGTTTTCCGCCGAAAAATCCCGATAAGTCCGTACGCAAATTCAAAGCCAAAGTCTCTAAGCGACTGAAGAAGTCGTCATTTAAATAAGAGACCTTCATTTCTATTTAGCTTTTCTCCGCTTGAATTTTTTCTCTTTGCCGTCGGTATTGACGGTAACATTTACTTCGATGTTGGTATTCGTCACTGGCTCGGGTGCAGCTTCGGACGTCGGCTGCTCGCTTGCCGTCGCCGTCGCCTTGACCGGCGACGCAATATCGTACTTTTTGCTCGTTTCGTCGATTATCATCTTAATGATATCATCGGCGGAAACGCGCTGGGCAATCGCCTCGAAGTTGAGTTTGAGACGGTGGCGCAAAACGGGATATGCAAGCTCGTGCAAATCGTTGTACGAAACGTTGAATCTGCCGCTGAGCAATGCTCTGACCTTAGCCGCCGAAATAAGCGCTTGTCCCGCACGCGGGCTGGCGCCGAGACGGACGTACTTCTTTGCCGCTTCGGACGCGCACTCGCTGTCGGGGTGCGTTGCCGAGCACAGCGTCATAGCGTAACGCATGACGGGTTCGGCTACGGGGATAGCGTTTGCGGTAGTGCGCATTTGCAAAAGCCCCTCGCCGTCGCAAGCCGCGTTGGCGACCTCGGCCATGGTCTTTTGCGTCATGTTAACTATGTCCATGAGCTCGTCAAGGCTGGGGTTTTTGACGATAAGCTTAAACATAAAGCGGTCCATCTGCGCTTCGGGCAGCGGATAGGTACCGTCCTGCTCGATCGGGTTCTGCGTTGCGAGAACAAAGAACGGCTCGTTAAGCTTGCGCGACACGCCCATAACCGTAACGGTATGCTCCTGCATCGCCTCGAGCAGAGCCGACTGCGTTTTAGGCGTAGCACGGTTTATCTCGTCGGCGAGAATGATGTTGCTGAAAACCGGACCGGGCTGGAACTGAAAGGTTGAATTCCCCTTTTCGTCCTTGACAACGATATTGGTGCCGGTAACGTCGGCAGGCATCAGGTCGGGCGTAAACTGAATACGCGAGAAAGGAAGATTGAATACTCGACCCAAGGAGCGAACCAAACGCGTTTTACCAACGCCGGGAACGCCTTCGAGCAATACGTTGCCGCCGGCAATCATAGCTATAATCGTTCCTTCAACGACCTCTTTTTGTCCGATAACGTCGCGTTCAATCTGAGCAAAAATTTCCTTACACTGCTCACTGAATTGCGTGACATCTTTTTCAGTAACCATTATGAATTTACCTCTTTAAAGTTGATATGTGTTGTTGTATGAGTAGTACGCGTTATGCGCGCTTTTTACGGCTTCAAGCCACCGAAGTAGCCTTCGATTATCTCACGGACGTCGGCGGGCAATTCTTTGCCTTCGGCAATCATCTGCATGGCCTCTTCCCAGATTTGTTGGTAATAATCTTTAACCGGCGTGTCGCCGTCCATCCATGTATCGTCCTGTTTGGATTGACCGGAGCCCGCACCGTCGCCGTAGCTGGGCTGACCGGGGTCGCCGTTGCCTTCACCACCGGGCTGACCGGGGCCGGGCTGACCGGGGCCATCGCCGGGCTGACCGCTGCCGTTGCCGGGCTCGCCGGGGTCACCTGCGCCGTTGCCGTCGCCGTCGCCGGGCTCGCCGTCGCCGGGCTGACCGGGTTCACCGTCGCCGTCACCGTCGCTCGGATCACCTTTGTTGTCGCTCATTTCCACAAACAAAGCGCACATTTCTAAATCTGCGGTAATGTTTTCGTCTAAACGCACAGGTTCGTTGCTTTCGATGTAATCGTCAAGCATTCCGAACATCTGAAGGAGACCCAACATGTCGAGATACTGTGCGTCAATCCAACCGTAAAAATACCATCCGTCCTCGGCGACCGCCATGACGATTTCCGTAGACTCGCCGTCGGCAATCACCTGATCGGAGTCGCCCTCGATAAATCCATCACCGTAGGTGATATAGCTTACCGTGTGATACTCTATTTCTTTGTCGACAATTTGCTCGGCTATCGCTTTCGCCTTAGGTATCGTGCCGTTATAGCTCAAAATACCTACCGTCTGAATAGCCGAATACGACATAGCGACGGAGGCTACCGCAGCAATAATCTTTGTGGGAATACGCATGGCAAGCTTAGTGGCGCCCTTGGCCGCCATGCCCGCCACTTTACCGCCCGCGGTCGTCGCCGCTTTACTGAGCGAAACAAGCGCCGCCTTCGCGTCCTCGCGCTGGCGCTGTGCGATATACGAATTGTCGCCTTGAAGCTCGTTCATAGTAACGATACGCTCTTCCAGGCCGAGACCGTCCACGCGGTGTGCCATAGATTTGGCAGTCGGGCGGAACATCCAATGATAAAACATGGGCGTCGCGGCTCCGGCAATCGCAACTCCGATTATCGGCGCAATCCAAAAATACTCGAAATCGACAAGCCAAAAAATAAACGTAAGCACCGCGGCTACAAATAAGCCGATAGTCAATCCGCAGAGCAACGCTTTGATTATTCCCTCTGTTTTCAGACGGGAACAATACTTGTTGTAGATCTGATTGCTGTCCATAATAACCTCCTCTTTTTTGCGCCGATACAGATGTATAGCGCTAATAAAAAGGCACCGCAATATAAATGCGACGCCTTTGTCGAGTAATATTGTAAGTATATCATATAAAAATCATGCTTGTCAAGCAAAAAAACGCATTATTCCACGCAATTACCCCGCTTTATACATTATATTATGCATAAAAAACGCAAATAGTATCGGTAATACTTGTATATTGTTACGCGCTTCGTGTTCGCTAATACAAAAAGGCCGGTAATTACTACCGACCTTTTGCTTTGCTTAACGCGCTGAGCGCAACCGCAATATTATCTATTACCTGTTATCTATTATATCAGCGGCTTGCCGCGCTTACGGTCTTGTGTAACCCCACACGATATTCGCGGCGATAACTCCGTCGGGACGGGTCTCGTAGACGGGATCGGGAGCGACGGGTTCCTCGCCCTCTTCGGGTTCTTCGGGTTCGGGTGTAACGTCGACCTGCTTGGAATTATAGTTCCAGTATTCCGACCAATCGTCGGGCGCTTGGGTGCGCGTTTCGATGTTGATGGTCTGCGACGAAGTCCAGCCGTCAAACGCGTAGTCGCGTATCTCGGTCACCGTTTCTGGTATGACTATCGAGGTAAGCGAGGTGCAGCCCGCAAACGCAAACTCGCCGATATACCCGACCGACGCGGGAATTTCAATCGACGCGAGCGAGGTGCAGCCGTCAAACGCGTGGCTGCTGATATACTCGACGGTACTCGGAAGCGTTATCGAAGCAAGCGAAGTGCAGCCCGCGAACATATAGTTCATAACGTCGTCAAAGCCCTCTTCGAGCGTCACCGAAGTGAGCGCCGTGCAGTTTTGGAATACGTTCCAACCGAGATTATCGAGCTTCCCCTCTATCGTCACCGATTCGAGCTGTTTGCAATCGGCAAAGACGTCGGAATACACACTTACGCCTGCGGGTATCGTTACGCTTTCAAGCGCCGTGTTTTGGAGCGCGTTCGAGCTGAGGTATTCAAGCTTTTCGGGCATATTGATTGTCGTGAGCTTGACGCAGTTTTGGAACGCGCGGTAGTCGATACCTGTATGACTGTCGGGCAACTCTACCTCGACGAGGTTTTCGCAGTCCGCAAAGCCTCTGACGTACGTGCATACCAAGTTGGGCTCTACAATAAGCTTGGTAAGATTTTTGTTGCCCGCGAACACGTCGCTGCCCATGCCTGCGAGGTTGGAAGGAAGCGTAAGCGTTTCGAAGCCGCAGTTTTCAAACGAGCTGTCGCCCAAGCGGAAGTCAACGTCTGTCGGCCATGTTACGTTTTTGAGATTTACGCAGCCGCCGAAGGTCTGGTCGTCGCGCGTCTTGTCGCCCGAATAACCGCCGCCGAACCACATAACGTTGGACAGTACGACGCTTTCGAGATTGGTGCAGCCGTGGAACATATATTCGGGCATAGCCGAGTTAATCGTATACGAATAGCCGACATTGTAAGTAGTGTAAGACATTGTATATGTGGTAAACCACATACGTCTGACGTTTATAGGCGAAAGGTCGACGCTGGTAAGCGACGTGCAGTCGGCAAACACGCCTCTATCCTCGCCCTCGGGGCCTAAACCTTGGGCGAAGCCGAGCGGCGAAGCATTCTCCTCAAACGTGATAGTTTCCAGAGCCGAGCAGCCTGCGAAGCACGCGTTGCCGAAGTAGGTTATGCCCGCAGGCACATACAGCGACTGCAAGCTTGTGCAATCCATAAATACGTACTTGGGAACAAGCTTGAGCGCGGTGGAAAGATGTACGCTTTCAAGCTTATCGCAGTCTCTGAACGCACCTTGCATAATTCTTGTTACCGTGTCGGGCAGGTTAAGCTCGACAAGACCGCTGCCACGGAACGCTTCCATATAAATCTCTGTGAGCGACGTGGGAAGATCGATATGTTCGAGCGACTTACAGTTGTAGAATGCACCCCCGTAAATGTGCGTGATCTCGTCCGGCAGAGTTACATGTTGGAGCGACGTACAGTTGTAGAACAGATATGCGGGAACATACTTGTTGGTGCCCGTCACGGTGTTATACAAATGAGGACGGTTGCCGAGCTCAATCGATTTGAGCGACGTGCAGTTGTAGAAAGCGCCGAGAGATCCGATCGTGGTAATATTGGAGCCGGCCGCAATGCCGAGCTTGGTATCGGACGGGGTAACGGTAACCGTTTCGAGATCGGAGCAGTTGGCAAACGCAGCGTTGCCGATTTGGTTGACCGTTCCGTCGAGAGTAAAGCTTGTAAGCCCTGTGTTGAAGAACGAGCCCGTACCTATGGATACTATTCCGCTCGGCAGCGTTACCGAAGTAAGGCTCGTGCAGTCGGAAAACAGGTAGGTAGCAACATAATTGGTATATCCCACCGTCGTCAACGTCGGGCTGTTATATATCTTGCAACGAGTGGACAAGTCTATAGATTTGAGCGACTCGCAGCCGCCGAATACGCCGCGGCCTGTCAAACTACCCGTCGGAGCAAAGCTCAACGCGGTGGTGCCACCCGCAAAGCCGAGACCGGTAACGCCGTCGTCCGCCTCGAAGGTTACGGTTTCGAGCAGCTCGCAGCCCGCAAACGCGGCGGAGTTTATAGTCTTGACCGTGCCCGGTATTGTTATGCTTTCAAGCAGCTTGCAGTCCATAAACGCATAAGTAGCGATGGTAAGCATGCCTTCGGGCAAAGTCATTACGCTCAAAGCGGTGTTGTTAAACGCATAGCTGTTTATCACCGTTACATTGGACGGTAACGCTACCCTGCCCAAGGAAAGGCAGTTTTGGAACGAGTTACTGCCTATCTCGGCGGTGTTGCTATGGAGCGTAACGGTAGAAAGCGCGGTGCAGCCGTTAAACATGTGGTTGGGAACAGTAATCGTCGTGGCGGTCGCGGAGTTATAGATAGGACGCGTCGAAAGGTTTATCGATTCGAGCGACGTGCAGAAAGCGAACGTACCACGCGTGTTGCTGTTTGCCGTCGCCGCCGTGCCGCTGATTATAACGAGCTTATCGGAGCTCTGAGCAAACGTAACTGTTTCGAGCGACGTGCAGCCGGCAAACGCACCCTTGCCCAACGACTCTACCGTCGCCGGAATGTTGACCGACGTTATTGTTGTGCAATCCATAAACGCACCGTCGTTAATCGTCTTAACAGATGCGGGGATCGTGAAGTTGCCGAGTTGTGCGCAAGCGGCAAATGCGTTTATGCCGATAGTTTCGATATCGTTGGCAAACACTATCGTTTGAAGGCTTGCGTCTTTGTTGAACATGTACTGTCCAATCGTCTTTGCGCCGCCGGTAAAGGTGACCGTTTCAAGGTTTTCGCACTCGGAGAATAGATAATTTCCTACAGCGTCGGGCAAGCCCGCGATAGTGACTTCGGTAACGCCGGAGTTTGCAAACGCATACTGACCTAAAGTTTCGAGGTCGGGCAACGTAAGCTCGCCGAGCGACGTGCAGTATCTGAACGCGTACTGTCCGATGCTCTTTACCGTATCTGTAAAGGTTATCTTTTCCAAACTCTCGCAGTTTTGGAACGCATAGTCGCCTATCACCTCAACGCCTTCGGGAATTGTGTACTGCGTGTCGTTGCCGATATACTGAACAAGCGTTTTGCCGTCCTTACTCAACAGCGACTTCATATCCGAGCTGACGGTGAACGACGCGTTGCCGTCGGCAACCGTCACGTTCAACTGCTTGCAGCCTAAGAATGCCGTAGACGCTATGGTTTCTATCGTGCTCGACAGCTTGATATTCTTAATTCCGCTGTTAAGGAACGCATTGGCGTTTATCGTTGTAAGACCTTCGGGTAAGATTATATTGGTGAGTGCGGTGCAACCCTCAAAGGCTTGAGTGCCGATAGTCGTAAGCACGGAGCCGTCACCCGTAAAAGTAACCGTATCTAAACTCGTGCAGTTTTGGAACGTACACTTGCCGATAAACGCGGACCCATTAGTCGGAATAGTCACGCTCGTCAAATCCTTGCAGTTCGCAAATATATAATACGTCATAGTATCTGACGTTGAGCTCGTGATCGTATCGGGAATTACGATCGAGGTCAGACCGGAATATTCAAACGCGTAATCTTTGAGAGAGGTAAAGCCGGTCAAGTCGAACGACTTTAAGCTCGTGCAGTTGAAGAACGCGCTGCTGGCTATTGTGACAAGCTTGCGCTCTGCATTGACGCCCTTGTCGACAAACGTTACCGTAGAAAGCGACGTGCAGCCGAAAAATTCATACGTGGGTATTTCCGCAAACGATTTAGTAGGTATAGTGACCGACGTAAGCGCCGTATTAAATCTGAACGCATAGCTGCCTAAAGAAGTAACGGACGACGGTATGACAAACGACTTGATCGCCGTGGATTGGAACGCATAAGTACCGATCGTTTTAAGGGCGTCGTCTTTACCCGTGTCGACGATTGTAAAGCCGTGAGCCGAGTCCCCTGCGCAATTCTCGTCGACGCAGGTTTCGGGGTTATGGCTGCCGAGGTTGGAGCAACCGACAAAAGCATAGCTACCTATCGAAGTAATCGTATTATCGATAGCTACCTTTTTAAGACCTTGTATGCCGATCTGAACGCTCGCACTCGAAGTGCTGCCGGGGGTAGTGGTGTTGGGATAATAAACTGTCGTAGTCGTGCCTGTGCCGCACAAATAACCTTGGATGGATCCGCTGCCATTTATCGTCAGCTCCTCGAGCGCGTTGCACTTGTAGAACATGTGGTACGGCAGCACACCGTTGGTCGCTATTATCGCAGTTTTGAGTTTAGGACAGTTCGCGAACGTACCTTTTAAGCCGTTTGTATCGTTTTGCGTGGTAGTGGTAGTGGTCGTTATAGACAGATTCTTGTTAGTGTTAAGTTTAATCTCGACCGACGTCAATTCCGCGCAGTTGGCAAACGCAGACTCGCCTATCGTAGCGACCGTAGCGGGCAATATCACCGAGGCTATACCGCTACCGTTAAACGCGTTCTTGTTTATGGTCGTAACGTTAGTCATTACCACCTGCGTAAACAAGCTGCCGGTAAACGCGTTCTCGCCTATAGTGCTTACCGCTACGGGCAGAGTAAGCGTACCGCCACCCGCATTGGAGAACACGCCTGCGTTTATAGCCTGTAATTGCGCGTCCTTGTGAATAGTAAGCGCGGTAAGATTGGCGCAGTCGGCAAACGCGTTCAAACCGAGACGGGTCGTGCGCTCGGGCAGGTTGACCGTTTTAAGGCTCGAACAGCCTTGGAAAACGCCTTGCGTATCCGAAGTGCCGCCCACATCGAGTTTGCCTGCGGCGTTGGCGTTGTCGGGCGTGAAGTACACCGTTTGCAGGTTGGTGCAGCCGTAGAACGCGCCCGCACCGATAGTCTCCACGGTGTTGGGAACGGTAACGCTCTTTAAGTATGTGTTACCCGCAAACGCTCCGGCATCGATTGTCGTGACGCCTTCCAAAACCACGTAGCTTTCTGCATTCTTGTTGGCGGGATACAGCATAAGCTCGGTCTTGGCAGCGTTGTAGATAACGCTGTCCTCTATATAGTACTTGGTGTTGCCCGTAAGGCTGATTGACTGTATATTGTCGCAGCCGGCAAACGTGGCAACGTCAAGCTCGGACAACGACGACGGCAGAGTTATCGTCGTCAGGCTGCTGCCGTCAAACAGTGCGGAGCCGAGAGTTTTGACCGTGTTGGGAATAACTATTTCGGTAAAGTTCGTTTGCGCAAACGCTCTGTCGCCTATTTTGGTAAGCTGCGAGCCGTCCGCGAACGTGAATTCCGTTATGCGCGTGCAGCCGTCAAACGCACTGGCGCCTATCTCTTTGACGGTGGCGGGCACGCGAATTATGTTCAAGCCCGAGCACTTTCCAAACGCATATTTTCCTACATGCGCCAACCTGCTATTTTCGCCGATAGTAAGCGTGTGCAGCATTGAACAATCGTAAAATGCGTAATCGCCGATATAGGTAAGTCTGTCGGGCAACGAGAGCATGGTGATACCGATAAACCAGTTGAACGCACCCGATTTTCTGGCTACCGCATCAGCGTCGTTGCTTGCGTCGTTTATTTTAAGGTCGACTTCGGTCTCACCCTCCGGCGTCGGTTGGAAGGAGAACGACGTAATGTTATAGCACGTTGTAAACGCGCGGGCGTTAATGCTTGTAACGTTATACGGAATAACAACCGCTTTCGTTCTGGACTGCGGGCAGATTATGACCTCGCGGATTTCATCTGTAACCTCGCCGTCCTCGTCTGTAATAACGTCGTGATAGTAGATTATGCCGTCGTCGGTATAGTACTTGCCGCCCTCTTTGATGTTTATGGCATTCAGCGCCGAGCAGTATGTAAACGCGTCGGCAGCGAATACGTCATAGTAGTCGGAAATGTCGTTACCGTTATCGTCGAACTTCTTTATATACGTCAAGCCCTTGGGCAGATTGACCGTTTGAAGCTTCGAGCACGAATAGAATGCGCTCGGACCAATAGTTATTTCGTTGGTGTTGTCCTCCGCAAACGTGACGGTAACAAGCCCCATACAGTTGTAGAAGGCGCTGTTCTGAATGGCGTAAACGGTGATCTCACCATTGTCGTTAGTCTTGTTCTTTACCGATTTGGGTATGGTTATCGACGTCAAACCGCGGCAGTTGTAGAACATGAACTGCGGGATTGTTTCGATACGCTCGGGCAGATTGATAGAGTAAAGCTGCGAGCAGTTGTAAAACGCGCCGGACGACGCCGTAGGATTGCTCGTAGTGCATGTATCGTAAACGGTAAGCGTGTTTGCAAGGTTGCCGCCTTCGAATATTACGCGTTGAAGCGACGTGCAGCCCGAAAACGCCTTAGCTCCGATTTTATTGACCGTGTTGGGAATGTTTATCTCTTCCAACAACGTGCAGGACAAAAACATTGCGTGCGGGATCTCGGTCATGCGTGCTGGAATATTTATTTCCGTAATGCCGCAGTTTGCAAATATATTTGTGGATTGGTCGTTAGTACTGGAAGTGGTTACGTCGGCGTACCTGCCAAAGTTAAGCGTCGTCGCGTAATCTATGTCGCTATCCTCATCGACGTTTGCGGGCGGCTCGTCAAAAGTGACCTTATCAAGCGCTTTGCAGTAATAGAATGCGCCGTATCCGATGCGATGCACAGTTGCCGGAATCGTGATTTCTTCTATTTTTTCGAGATAGTAAAACGCATAGTCGCCTATTTCGGTGACGTACTGCGGCATAACGATTTCGGTTATCGCTTTGTCGTTATAGAACATCCTGTCGGGTATTTTTGTTATGTAGTCGTTGAGCGTTACCGTAGTAAGACCGGTGCAGCCCTCAAACACTTTTTCGCCCAGCTCTATTGCGCTTTCGTTCTCGAACGTGACGGTTGTAAGCGCGGTGCAGTTCATAAACGCTTCGTCGCCTATCGACTTGACGTTTTTGCCTATCACTATGGCGGTCAGCGAGGTGTTGCCCTTAAAAAGCTGAGCGCTCAAAACCTTTACCTGATCGGGCAACGTGAACTCGCCCGTTCTGCCAAGCGGGTAGAACAGCATTTCCTCAAAGCCTTTGGTGAACAAAACGCCGAGGTATGTCTCGAAGTGCTCATTATTCTCGTCTACCGTTATTTCGGCAAGCTTGGTGCAGCCGCCGAACACGGCTTCGCCTATTTCACAAACATACTCGGGCAGATCGATTTCGATTAGCGCCGTGCAGCCGTTAAAGGCAAAGTCGCCTATTGCGAGCGCCGCCGTCTTGCCGTCTTTAAGCTCGCCGAATTTTATCGTGTCAAGCTTGGTGCAGCCCGCAAAGGCGTACTGCTCTACCTCTGCAAGGGTCGCGGGAATAAATATCTCGGTAAGCCCTGTGCATTTGTTGAACGCATACTCGCCCAGTTTGGTGAGTGTTTCGGGGATTTCAAATTTTGTCAAAGCGTTGCAGCCCGCAAAAGCATACTCGCCTATCTCGACCACGTTGCCGTTGCTCGAGTCGAAAGTGGCAAGCTTGGTGCAGCCCTCGAACGCGTGCGCGCCGATCTTCATGTCGAACGGATCGACGACATCGGACTTAAACGATACCGTAGTCAAATTAGTGCATTTATTAAATGCGTAGTCTCGTATTTCGACGGCATAGTACGGCAGCTCGACGCTTGTAATTTGCGTGTTGGATACAAACGCGCGCTCGCCGATAATAGTAATGCCTGTCGGAAGCTCGAGTTTGCCTACGACAGCTTTTATCGGGCAGTAAAGAATAGTGGTTTTTGCCGCGTCGGTCAAAAATCCGTCAACCGCGCCGTACTTTTTGCTATTCGCTTCAACTTCGATGGTCTTAAACGAGTTGCACGATACAATCATTTCGGGGTTGAACGAACTAAGACGCGCAGGGATCTTTATACGTTCGAGCTTAGATAACGAATAAAACGCTTGGTTTTCAATCACAAGCGCTTTTACATTGCTATCCTCGGTAACCTCGCCGCCATCCTCGAACTCTATGTCGGTAAGCGACGAGCAGAGATAAATCGCCTGACCTTCTATTCTGACAACAGATGTCGGAATGATGATCTTGGTGGCTTTTGCGTAGTACAGCGATCTGTACGGCAGTACGGTCGTTCCGGCTTGAATCTTGTATTCAGCGTCCGCCTTTCCGCGCGGGTAAATCCACAACGCTTTGGATGTGATATTGCCAAAGTCGTCCAATACGTCGTGGTACAGAACGCCTTCGTGGCTGCTGTACTCGGGAAGAACGGTGCCCTCTACGTCGTAAACGATGAACTGTTCTATGTTAGTGCTTGAATTGAATCCGTTTGTATCGACGTACTTAATCGAGTTCGGGATGCGCACGGTCTTGAGCATGGTGCTGCTCGTAAAAGACGCACTGCCGATTTCGGTGACCTTTATGTAGCGCGTAGTGCCGGGCTCTCTGTACGTCGCGGGGATAGTAAGATCTGCCGGTGCGTGCTGCGTCCAGTATTGAGTGTTTTTGGATATGCGGTATGTGCCGTTGGTCAATTTCTCAAACGAGAATATCGAGTTCCAGCACGCATACACGGTCATGTTGCGCGATATGCCCCAATCGCTTATGCTTTTGCCGGTCTCGTCGGTGTAGCGCACTTCGAGGCCCTCGGAATCGCTGTACCAACCCGCAAAAACAAGCGAGGTGTCGTCGTTAGTCGGAATAGGCCATTGGAAGGGACGTCTGTACGTTACTTTGCCCTTTTCCGAGCCCGCGGGAAGATCGCCGTTTTCAAACGTTATATCATAGGTTTTGGGCGACCAGTTTGCATATAATACGAGCCCACCGATATTGCCGAAATACGTATCGGTATAACGCGCGCCAAAGCCATCCGCGCCGTACGGCGATGTGTACCAGCCGGCAAAGGTGTAGCCGGTTCTTGCAAACCCGGTGCCGTCGGGAAGCTGCACTCTGTCGCCCAGTGCGTAATACTGAGTAGGCGCGTCGCCCTCGCCGCCGCGAAGATCGAACGTTACCGCTTCGGCCTTGACCTTAATCTGCGCCCAGCTCGACGCCTTGTTGGCGCCGTCGACAAAGTTGACGTAAATCGTGTTTTCGCCTGCTTGCGTGAGCGTGACGGGCAAACTGTTGGTGCCGTCAGTCACTTCGACCGCGGTCCCGTCGTTTACGCGAACGTTGTACTTGACCGCGCCGATAACGCGCCGCCAAGAAACGACGCCGGCGTTATATGTAAGACTGCTGTACAGCGCGTAGTAACGCGCGTCGACGGTGTCGCTCCACAGCGATGTCTTGTCTGCATTTTTTGCGAGAACGCGAATCTGATAGTCGCCGTTTGCTTCCCAGCTGATACCTTCGACCGTAGAAAGGTCGAGCGAGTTCGTTGCAGTCGAAACGGTCTGACTGGCGATATACACGTCGTAGCCCGTCGCGGCCGCGTCGCCGTCCCAGCTGAGCACTTCACCGACAATGCGGACGTTGCTCGGTGCGGCAAGCGAGGTCTTTTGAATAGCAAGCTCTGCGGGCGCAGGCGAATTGTAACCGTTGGTGTAAGGCGTGACCTTGACGGTTATCGTGCCGTTGCAGCCCTCGTATGTCTTGACCGACATGTGCGTAGTGTTGCCTACGTCGACGGTCACATTGTGCGAGTGTTGGTTATTTTCGCACGAAAGTTCGACGGTGTAGCCCGCGGCGCCCTTTACGCTGTTCCACGCCACCGTCTCTTCGGCTTGATTGTAGCGCAAGCCCGTAACGTCGCCAAGCGGACGGGTGTAATAATACGTTTCGGAAACCGACGAGGCTTTGCCCGCCGCGACCGCGGTCACGGTGAACTCGATGCCTTCCGATTTCATCATACAGTTGATAAAGTTGTAGCTGGTCGAATTACCGTTGTCTATCTGCGTGTGTTTGTGGTATTCGTCACCGCATTTTACATCGATAAGATATTTTTCGGCGCCTTCGACTGCATTGTAGATAAGCGTCGACGGCTCGACGACCGTAAACAGCGAAACGGGCGCAAGCGTTTTGTTGTCGTAATAACGAATAGCCGGATCGGAATTGTTGCTTGCGTCTCCGCTCGCGGCGACCGCCGTTACCGATATCACGTACTTGCCTTCCGCCAAGGCCGAAAAATCGATATCCATAGACGTAGGACCGTAGGAGTCGTCCTTGCGCACTTCGCTGCCGTCGGGGCCCGTCACGAGCACCTTGTACGCACTCGCATTGGCGTTACTGCCCCAGCTTATGCCGCCGGCCCTAACATCGACGACGGGCTGTGCGAGCTTGGCGGTAACTTCGTTGCTCTGCCACAGCGCGTAAAGCGTCGTGCTCGCGCTGAACACCGTGTCGGCTTCGAGCCTGTACGAAAGCGCCTTTGTCTTGCGGTCGGCGCTGTACGCCTTGACCCACCAGCCCGCAAAATTGTAGCCTTCGCGCGTCGGTGTGACTACGTTGTAGAGCTTTCCGCCGACGGTCTGCTTTGCCGCAACCGCGGGTGCGCCGTCATAGTCGAGATCGAATTTTATCTCGTATTCGGCACGACCGAATACCGGCTCCACCCAGCGCGCATACAGCGTAATGTCGCTCTTGACAGGATTGGCTCCAAACACGAACGGCGAAGTATACTCTCGATCCGTGTACCAACCGATAAATACCATATTCCCGTTGACGGGATCGGCCGGTCTGGTCACGGTTTTACCGTTTATAACGCGCACCGACGAAACAGCCGTGCCGGCACCGGTATCAAACGACACAGTGTACACTATACGTTTGGTAAAGTTCCAAACACCCCGCCCGTCGCCCATATCGACGGCAAGGATATCGTCGTTGAGAGTCGCGTTGTACTTACCTATATCGAGATTTAACTCTAATTTAGCGCCGGATATAGTGTACGACCCAACGTAGTTGTTGTCGGTCATTACAAGCGTAGCAGTCGCACCCTTGCCGAGCGTAACAAGGTACTCCCCGTCGTCGGCGTCATAGTAATAAACGCCGATTTCCGGACCTTCCGTGACGACAGGCGCCTCGGTTTTGTTACCGCAAGCAATCAACAGTCCGCTCAACGCGGCGACGACCGCAAGTAACATACCGTACAGCAATTTGAACCTTTTCATAATATAATCCCCTGAAAGATTGTTACAAATTCGCACAAAAAAGGCGTGCAATAATAATTGCGACGCCTTTGTCGATTACGTAATTATACCACACACATATATTATATGTCAACTAATTTTAGAAGCATGCTCATATATTTTCACTCCCAGTTTTTTGACACATTTTTTGATAGCGAGTTTATAACCAAAAGTAGTTGGCGCAAAGAAGTTTACGAAATAAATTCGCTCAACAACTCAACGGTCATATAAACCTATTATGTACCGAAAAAGAGATTCGTGAAATCAGTCTATTAGTTTTTCCCAAGATACAATGGAATTTGGCAATATAGTTTTATATTCATTATAAAATTCAGTCAACTCTTGTCGTGTTATTTGAATAATATTTGCCAGATTTGTGTTGTAGCAATATTCTGCATAAAGATACACTTTATATCCTGCTTCTACGTACTCTTTATAATTTTCCCCGTCCAAACTAAAATGCCCACTCTTGACTTGAACGACTGCTTTCAACGGGTTGGCTTTATCTCTGGAAAATAAAATGCATTCAATATTAGGAGTCGTTGATTTTTGAGCAATAGAATTGGAAGATACGTAATAGTTTTTCTTGACTTGCAAATAAGTTATCACAAGTTCTTCCATTTCTTCCGGGGGCAAATTGTCAATTATATCACCTTGTATAGGTTCTAAATTATAATACTGTTTACCGGAACATTTATTAAAAATATACTTGGAATAATTAACTATATCATTGCTGAAATTAGTCTGTACTATGCCTCCACGAGCTTTATTAAATGATCTTAATAATTGTCCCGCAATAGAAAAACCGACACAGTAGGCTTCAACAGGAATTTGTGCCCCCAAATCCCATGTGGTATTGTAATAATCCACGTTTGCAACATCTAACGCACGGCATATCCAATATTCTCCCGTGCGAGAATCACGAGTCCAAAACAAATCATCTTTTTTTGCCGACCAAAATACGTTTAACGCCGGATTTATTCTACGAGTTGTTTCTTTTACACAATTCCACAAATCATCAAAATTACGTATTTTATCTTTACAGGCTTCTCTTATGCGACTCCACCCAATAACAACAAATTGTTTTTGTGCGTTATCTAAACAATATTGCAACAATCCGTTTCTATCGTCACCAGACGGTTTAATATGAATTCTTGTTACATTTATAGTGTTGTCCATTTATTCTCCTCGTAAAGCAGATATATATTGTTTTGTTTCGTTCGCAGTACTATCTAATCCTTTCGATGTACACCAATTCCGCCCGAGCATAAACGTATCGAAGTCAAACAAGTCACCGGAAAGCTCTCGCGTATAGTTTATAATACAAACCTCGTCGGTCGCATCTTTCATCCCGCACTCCTGCGCGCAAAATCTTTCAAAATCTTCAAACGCTTTTATCATCAAAAGTCGGTGCGGATGATTGCCGATTTCCGTATGAAATTTCTTTGTTCTGTCTTCCGATATCGCAGATATTTCGGTAATTTTTCTTTTATCGAGTGATTTCACTAAAACGAATACTCTCATGTTTTGACCTCGCAAATAGTATAGAATAGTTTTTGTACCGAAAATGGTACATACATTATAATGAAATTTGACGCTCTCGTCAACGCTTGTACCTTATAACAGTGCAATTCGGACGGAAAACGGCTATTCATCCCCAAACCGCAAAAAGTCGGCCGATAAAAAACTACTTATCGACCAACTTAACTGGTACACCCGACAAGATTGTGCGCGGACTGCGCGCACGGGCTTCGGCTACGCCGAGCGCCTAGCGAACTGCGTGCCGAATGTCTTTACTTTTTGCAATACAAGCTATTCTATTTATTGTTTTCTTTTAACAATATTTCGCACGGCACGCTACTCATTATGGGAGTATTCCACCAAAACAGCCCCCGCGCTGCGGAGGCTGTTTTGGTGGTACACCCGACAAGATTCGAACTTGCGACCCTCAGAATCGGAATCTGATACTCTATCCAACTGAGCTACGGGTGCGTATAACTTATTTACTTTTAACTATGGCGTCGGCATAATCGTCATCCGACACTGACAACTATGCTACGGGTGCTAACTTATTTAATTATTTGCTGTGGCGGTGTTAGCACAATCGTCCCTGACACAGACAACTATGACTGGTGCGGATGGTTGGTTGCGTTATAGCGACTTGCGACCTTGTTAATCTTCTTTGGAACCAAAATTCGGAATTTGGGGCAAGTAGCTTTCGCTAATGTAAACATTTCTGTACCCGTACTGTCCAAGACCCAATAAAACATTCTCCGACACATCTAAAGTGATAACTTCATCTGTTGGTACATTACTCATTTGCATATCGGCCGCATCGAATTCAACCGAATCGTAAAAACAGGTGACGCGAGTTTTGTGCGCGTCTGAAAATACATACTTTAAATTAAGGGTGTAAGAATAAACATTGTTTGTTCCGGAGTAGTCGAACACATAACATACATGATATTTAGCCGTGCCGTTTTCGGCAAAAACCAAATAACTCTGCTGTGCGGCGGGTTTACGCACATCGTCTTGCGGAATATACTTTGTACCGTACTTTAACGGGGTTTCGACACTGACACTGTTAGCGGTTGTATCACCGCTATTATTCTTGCCCGACGGCGTTGTAGTATTGTTTCCACACCCTACTAAGCAAGTTGCCAAAGCTGTGGCACAAGCAACGGGAAGTATTAACTTTGTCAAGAGCTTTTTCATTATCGTTCCTCGCGTTGGATTCTATCTAATTATATCACTTGCATATTTAGGTGTCAACTTTATGCTGCAAGTTTTTACGGCGCTAAACAATGAACGCCGTCGATATTTTTATTACCGACGGCGTTGTTTGTTTTACATTTTTATTTTGCTTTTTTCTTTTTTTCGGGCTTAGGCGGGAAGTTGGTCTTTTTGGTGGCTTTGATTATTGCCACGCCCTTATCCGCGACCTTGCCGCCGAACGGCTTATACGTGAGCAAATCGGTGTAGTCGTCCTTAGGTAACTGCGGCGTATACGCACTGCCCGAATTGTTGACTACAACGTACACCACGTCGTCGCCCGCCTTTCTCTTAAAGAACATTACGCCGTCATTAGTATCGATACCGCAATATCTGCCATGCGCAAAGACTTCTCTTTCGTTAGTCCTGACCGCGCCGAGCTTTTTGTACCACTTAATCAACTCCTTATCGGCATTGCCCCAAGGATAGCACTTTCTGTTGAACGGATCTTCAAAGCCTTCCATACCGGCTTCGTCACCGTAGTAAACGCACGGCACGCCGGGGAGCGTGTATTGAAGCGCCGAAGCGAGCTTGACAAGTCCCACCGCCTCGTCGCGATTCTTGACAGTCGCCGTCGCTTTGTCGTCCTTGGTGTACACCGCGCCGTTATCGCCTAGCACGGTCAACAACCTTGCCGTGTCGTGATTACCGAGCACGTTCATCATGCAATCGACGGCGTGCTTGGGATAGTTATTAACAATAACCGCTACGGTATTGTTGAGCCTGCCGCTGTCGCCGCAGCGCACGAAATTCAAAATATCTTCCTTGAACGGATAGTTGGTAACGCCGTCGAGTTTGCCGTCGGTGATGACGCTGCGCGCGCCGTCGTCGGTGCGCAAAGAGGTCGCGTCCATAAACACTTCGCCGTAAACCACTGCGTCGGCGTTCTCCTTTTTCGCCGCCTTGACGCAATGCGCGATAAAGGCGTCCGAAAGCTGTTCGCAAACATCCAGTCTCCATCCGACCAAACCCATTCTCGTCCAATACCTAACGACACCTTCTTGGCCGTTGATAAACTCGTCGAACATAGGGCTGTTCTCGTTGGTTGCGGGCATGATATCGATATTGTCGCGGCACTCGTAGTCGTTGTTCCAGTTGTTGAACTTATACCAATCAAAGTAAGGCGACTTGACGGAGTGATACGCGCCCACGCTGTCGTAATTGCCCTGCTTGTTGAAGTAGATACTGTCGTCGCCTGTGTGCGAGAACACGCCGTCGAGTATGACTTTTATGCCGCGCTTATCGGCTTTTTTAATCAACGCTTTAAGGTCGTCTATCGTGCCGAAGTCGCTGTCCACGCGCATATAGTTGCCCGGGTCGTATTTATGATTGGAGTGAGCCTCGAATATGGGCGTAAGGTAAATGCACGTAACGCCCAAGTTCTTCAAGTACGTGAGCTTTTTGGCAATGCCTTTGAGGTTGCCGCCGAAGAAGTCGACGTTCTCGATTTTGCCCTCGCCGTTCGGCTTATATTCGGGCACGCCGCCCCAGTCCTCGCGGTAGGTCGCGTACGGCTTGGTCATATTGCGCTCGCCACCGATAAAGAACCTGTCGGGCATAATCTCGTACATAACGCCGCCGTCGAGAACGGTAGGCGCATAGGCGTCCGCGGTGACGGTGAGCTGCCAGTCGCTGCCCTTGCCGAGCAAGGCGTGCAAATCGACGTCGCTACCCACGCGGTAGCACTGCTCCTCGTTTTGGATATCGAAGTGATAGTAGTACAGACCCGACGTGGTGATTTTGATTGAAATGGTGTATGTATATTCTCCGTCCTCGTCCTTGACGAGCTTCATGGGGTACCTGACGGCGTCCTCGTTAGCCTTGGTGAGTACGAGGTAGACCTCGGACGGGTTTTGCGGGCGGGTAAACTTTAACGTCAAGCTTACAGGTTCGCCCACGGTAGCCGCGCCGAGCGGCGATTTGCATTTGCAGCAGTTGGGAAAAAAGTCCACGGTTTTGCTCATAATATAACTCCTTTAATTTAACTCGATTTTTTGTGCGTTTTTGCGACAACGCCGTCGCAAAATCATGCGGCGGCGTCATTGTCGGAAGTTGTCTTATTAATTGTTAAGCGGTTTAACCTTTTTGAGGTTCCAAATGTTTTTGGCGTAGTCGTGTATAGCGCGGTCGGACGAGAATATACCCGCCTGAGCGATATTGATGAGCGCCATTTTGTTCCACTTGGCTTTGTCGGCGTACGCCTGACCCATCTTGTCTGCCGCATTGATATAGTCGTCAAAGTCGAGCAAGCACATATACGGGTCGGCAACCTGATAGCTGCCCGAGATAAGGTAGTCTGCAATATCGGAGAAGCTTTCGCCGTCGAAGCCCACGCGCAGTCTGTCGACGACGCGCTTGATTTCGTTGTTGTGCGTATAGATGGTGGACGAGTTATAGCCCGCACGCCATGCGCGTTCGACTTCTTCCGTCTTCAAGCCGAAGATAAAGATATTGTCGCTGCCGACACGCTCGCCTATTTCCACGTTGGCGCCGTCAAGCGTACCGAGCGTAATCGCGCCGTTAATCATGAACTTCATGTTGCCGGTACCAGACGCTTCCTTGCCCGCAAGCGAAATTTGTTCGCTTATTTCTGACGCGGGAATAAGGTGCTCAGCCTGCGTGACGTTGTAGTTTTCCACAAACATGACGTCAAGCTTTTTCTTTATTTTGGGGTTCTTTTGGATTTCCGCCGACAAGCAGTTGATGAGCTGAATTATGCGCTTTGCGTGCATATAGCTGCCCGCAGCTTTTGCGCCGAATATAAAGGTTTGCGGCGCGACGTTCTTGTTGGGATTATCCAAAAGCTCGAGATAGTAATGCACGATTTTGAGTACGTTAAGTAGCTGACGCTTGTACTCGTGAAGTCTCTTGATTTGCGTATCGAAGCGCGATTCGGGATTGAGAACAAAGCCCGTCGTCTTTTTGATGTAATCGGCGTAGTCCTTTTTGTTGGCCTGTTTGATTTGACCGATTTTTTCCAGCACCGCTTTGTCGCGGGTGTATTTGGTAAGGCCGCTGAGCGTTTCCGGCTTGGTGTAGAAGTCGGGGCCGATAAGCTCGGTGATGAGCGAGGACAGGCGCGGGTTGGACTGAATGAGCCAGCGACGGTGGGTAATGCCGTTGGTCACGTTGGTGAACCTATCGGGATAGACCTCGTTGAATTCGCTGAAAATTGTGTCCTTAATGATTTCGCTGTGAAGCGCCGACACGCCGTTTATCTTTTGCGAACCGATAACGCAAAGGTTGGCCATTTTGACTTGGTTGTGGTGAAGGATACGCATAGCGTCGATCTTTCTGCGGTCGACCTGCTTCTCCTCCATAGCGGCGACAAAGCGACGGTTGATTTCGCACGTGATGGCGTATATGCGCGGCAACACCATGCGGAAGGTCGTTTCGTCCCACTTTTCGAGCGCTTCCGCCATGACGGTGTGGTTGGTGTAGTTGACGGTGCGCGTGGTGATATCCCATGCGTCGTCCCACGAAAAGCCGTGTTCGTCCATAAGTAAGCGCATAAGCTCGGGAATGGCAAGCGCGGGGTGGGTGTCGTTTGCGTGAATAACCGCCTTGTCGGGCAGGTTCTTAACGCTCTTGTAAAGGCGCAAGTGGTCCTTGATTATGCTTTGCAGCGACGCGGAAACAAGGAAGTATTCCTGTTGAAGCCTGAGCTGTTTGCCCTGCGAGTGATCGTCCGCGGGGTACAGAACCTTGGATATAAGCTCGGCGTCGTTTTCGCGGCGCATGGCTTTTTCGTAATCGCCCTGCGAGAAGGAGTGCATATCAAACTGCGTGGACGATGTTGCCGACCACAAGCGCAATACGCTTACGCCGGCGTTGTCGCCGTAGCCCGAAATCATAACGTCGTTGGCTAGCGCGTCTACGCTTTCACCGCCCACGTAACGCACGCGCATTCTGCCGTCTTCCTCGTACTCCTCTACCCTGCCGCCGAAGTTGACGGTAAAGCGTTTATCCGAACGGGGCATCATCCAAACCTCGCCGCTGGGCAGCCACATATCGGGCAGCTCCACCTGCTGGTTATCGACAATGCGCTGACGGAACAAGCCGTACTGATAACGAATTGTAAAGCCCATTGCGGGATAATTTTTGGTGGCAAGACTGTCCATAAAGCAGGAAGCAAGCCGTCCCAAACCGCCGTTGCCGAGACCGGCGTCCGATTCCCTTTCGAAAATATTTTCCAAAGAGAAGTTCATATTTTTGAGGCACTCGTCAAACTGTTCGGTAAGTCCGAGGTTGAACAAATTGTTTTTGAGCGATCTGCCGATAAGGAATTCCATACAAATATAATACACGCGCTTATACTTACCCTCGGCGATACGCTTATTATTCTCCTGCTTTTTTTGCAACAAAAGATCGCGTACTACCAACGAAATAGCCTTGTATATTTGATCCTCGTTGGCGCGGTCGGGGGTGATAGCAAAGTAGCGGGTCAACTTATCAAGTATAAGCTCCTGCACCTCATTTGTTGTTTTATTCATATATCCTCCGTTTCCGATAATTGTAAATTGATGTGGTATTTGCGCAAAGGGCGCACTGTTAATTGTAAATTATGCACTCGAAAAAATCAAGTGTTTTTAATATTTAATGCTCGATTATGCCGTAAGCACACGGTACAGCACGTTATATTCAAGCGCGGCCTTATTCCAAGAGAAATCGCAAGCCATAACACGCTTGACAAGCGCCGTCCAAGTAGCTTTGTCGTTAGTGTACATATCGAGCGCGCGGTAAATGGTTTTATCCATCATGTCGGAGTCGTATTCCTCGAACACGAACCCGTTGCCGACGTCGCCCTTGCCGCAGTCGACGATGGAGTCGATAAGCCCGCCGGTTGCGCGTACTACCGGTACGGCACCGAAACGACACGCATACATTTGCGTAAGACCGCACGGCTCGGTGCGCGACGGGATAAGGCAAATATCCGCCGCCGCAAGCAGCTTGTGCATTATGTCCTTGTTGTAAGTGACAAGGGTGCGCACTCTGCGGTTGTACATGTTTTGGATATAGGTCAAATATCCCTCGATGTCGGCATCGCCCTTGCCCATTATTATGAGCTGCATGTTTGTGTCGAGAAGGTTCTGTTCCACATTGTCCGCATTAATTGACTTGCGCAACAAATCGTAGCCCTTGTATGCAACCATACGCGCGACCATACACACGACGGGAACGTCGGGATCTTCGGGGAGCGACAGCATGCGTTGAAGCTCGATCTTGTTTTTCTTTTTGGCGTCGAGATTATTCGCGTCGTAGTTGACAAACAGCGACTTGCTGGTTGCGGGATCGAACTCGTCGACGTCAATGCCGTTGAGTATACCAACAATCTTTTCGCGGTTTTCGATCAAAACGCCGTCCAAGCCGCCGGCAAATTCGGGCAAGCGAATCTCGCGCGCGTACTGCGGGGACATGGTCGTAATCTTATCGCAAGATACGATAGCCGCCTTTGCAAGATTGATTTTGCCGTTATACTCGACAAGCGACACGTTTTCGTCGGCAATGCCGAACACGTCGCCGGCAATCACCAACGGGTATATACCTTGATAATTTATGTTGTGAATGGTGAAAACGTTCTTGATACGTTTGTATCCGTCGCGGTCCTTGTAGTCCAGTTTGTAATACACCGGCACGAGTGCGGTAAGGTGGTCGTTGGACTGCAATACCTCGGGCTTGAAGTCGAGGTACGGCAATAACTCCAACGCCGCGCGGGAGAAGAACGCAAACCGTTCGGCGTCGTCGTAATAGCCGTAAAGATTGCCGCGCTTAAAGTAGTACTCGTTATCAACAAAGTAATACACAACGCCTTCGTATTCCATGCGGAAAAGTCCGCAGTATTGATTACGCCAAGCAAGCCCAACTGTGATATTGCACACAAAGGTCATATGCTCTTTATACCTGTATGCAACGTCCTCGTAAAGCGGCATCATTACGCGCGCGTCCGTCTTTTTGGTCTTATTGAGCGCGCGCGGCAAGGCCGAACAAACCTCACCCATTCCGCCCGTCGAAGCAAACGGGTCGGCCTCGGTCGTAATAAACAACACGTTGTGAATTTTTGCTTTTGCCATATTAATCGCTTTCTCCTTTTTAAAAGCCAAATAATTAAATTTAATTCAGAATTAAGAATTAAGAATGCAGAACTAGCGACGGGCCTTTAATTCCGAGATTATGGTAACATATTTGCGACAAATAATTTTAACTTATTTTGTCGTTTTTTTAGTAGTTGTCTTTTTTGCTGCGGGTTTCTTTTCCGCAGTAGCTTTCTTTTCAGCGGGCTTCTTGGCGGGCGCTTTCTTTTCCTCCGCCTTTTCGGCTACCGCCTTTTTGGCAGCAGGCTTCTTTTCCGCAGTTGCCTTTTTTGCGGGAGCTTTCTTTTCCGTCTTTTTTTCAACGGGCTTTGCCTCGGCTACCTTTTCGACCGCGGGTTTCGCCTCTGCCTTTTTCTTGCCGCTCGGGCAATACAGCAGTATGCCACCCATGGGAGGAACGTCGATTGCGAGCGAGGTGTCCTTGCCGTGGCTGGCTATGGCGTCCGTCTTGTACACGGTGCCCGACTGGTTCCACTTGAATATTTCGGTGCGTAATAGCTCGGTGTACTCACCCTCGTGCGCGCCGAAGCGGTAGCCCTCGTGCGGTACGGGCGAGAAGTTGATTATTGCGAGCATACGGTTTTCGTCGCTGTCGCGGCGCTCGTACACCAAGATGTTTTGTTGATAGTCGTCTGCGACAAGCCATTCGAAGCCTTTCCAGTCGTAGTCGATTTCGTGCATTGCGGGATAGTTTTTGTAAATGCCGTTAAGCACGGAAACAAACTTTTGCAAGTCCTTGTGCGCGGGATAGTCGAGTATGTTCCAGTCAAGCTCCTTGGCAAAGTTCCATTCGTTGAACTGACCGAGCTCGGCACCCATGAACAACAGCTTTTTGCCGGGGTGCGACCACATATACGTGAGGAAGTTGCGAACGCCCGCAAACTTCATGTCGTAATCGCCGGGCATCTTGTTGATGAGCGAGCCCTTGCCGTACACGACCTCGTCGTGCGAAATGGGCAAAATAAAGTTTTCGGTGAACGCATAGATCATCGAGAAGGTAATCGTGTTGTGGTGATATTTGCGGAATACGGGGTCGACTTTGATATACGAAAGCGTATCGTTCATCCAGCCCATGTTCCATTTGAAGTTGAAGCCCAAGCCGCCCATATCGACGGGACGGGAAACGCCGCCCCACGCAGTCGATTCCTCGGCTATCATGAGCGCGTTGGGATACTTAGCAAACACGGCCGTGTTGAGCCTGCGCAAAAAGTCGACCGCTTCCAAGTTCTCGTTGCCGCCGTAGATGTTGGGGCGCCATTCGTATCTGCCGTAGTCAAGGTAAAGCATACTCGCCACCGCGTCCACGCGCAAGCCGTCGATGTGGTACATATCCAACCAGTAGAAGGCGTTGGAAATAAGGAAGTTTCTTACCTCGTTTCTGCCGTAGTCGAAGCAACGCGTGCCCCACTCCTTGTGCTCCATACGCAGCGGGTCGCTGTGTTCGTACAGCGGGCCGCCGTCAAACTCGTACAAGCCGTCGCCGTTCTTGGGGAAGTGGCCGGGCACCCAGTCCAAAATGACCGCTATGCCGCATGAGTGCATCTTGTCCACAAGGTAGGCAAAGTCCTCGGGAGTGCCGTAGCGCGAGGTGGGCGCAAAGTAGCCCGTTACCTGATAACCCCACGATCCGTCAAACGGATACTCGGCAATGCCCATAAGCTCGAGATGAGTGTAGCCCATTTCTTTAAGGTATTCGCTCATTTCGTCGGCAAACTTGCGGTAATCGAAGGTGTTGCCGTCGGCGTATCTGCGCCACGACGCCATGTGCGCTTCGTATACCGTCATGGGCGCGGAGTACGGGTTTTTCTTGTTTTTAAGGTATTCGCCGTCCGTCCATTTAAAGTGGTCGATATCCACAACCTTGGCGTTGGTGCCCTCGAAGGTTTCGCGATGGAAGGCGTACGGATCGCACTTATATATAGGATAAGAGAATCCGTTTTCTATATAGAATTTATAGTTGTCGTAAAGCTTAACGCCCTTAACCGTGACTTCCCAAATGCCCGCTTCGGTAATCTTGGTCATGCGGTTCGCATTGTTGTCCCAGTTGTTGAAATCGCCGATAACGGCAATAGACGTAGCTCTGGTAGACCATACGCGGAAAACGGCGGTGCCTGTTTTGGCGTCGTAGTGACAGCCCAAATACTTGTATGCGTCGAACGAATCTCCGTGATGGTAAGCGTCAAGCGTCTTGATATCCATAAATATCTCCTATTGGTATATTGTGAGTATTTTCACCAATACAATTATACAACATTTCAAGGTAAATATCAAGCCTTTTCCCTACTTCTTTTGAAAAAGAAGTAGGCAAGAAAACTTTAGTGTTGTGTGTTTACTGAGTGATTTATTTTGCGTTTCACCCAATAAATTTCGTATCGATAAAAATTGCTTTACGCCACTATTTCCAAATAAACAAAAAAGAGAGCCCTCACTGCGTTCGGGATGACAAAAGTAGTTAGTTTAATCGATAATAAAGCAAATTACTTTTTGTCATTCTGAGCGAAGCGAAGAATCTCAACCTTAATGCGACGAAGCCGCCATAATTCTGCATTCTACATTCTTAATTATTCAAACGATACAAAATCGTTAGCTAACGCTTTTATCTTTTCTATATCGGCTTGTGAGTGTTTGTCGTATACGCCTATCGTGTAAAAGCCTGCATTCTTTGCGGTAACTATCGCGCCAAGCAAATCCTCGCACACGGCGCAATGCTCTGGAGTAACGCCCAACCTTTTTGCCGCGGCAAGGTATACGTCGGGGAAAGCCTTGCCCTTGCCTATCTCGCGCGTAGTGACGACTGTGTCGAACAGGTGCAGCACGCCGTTGTTTTTGAGTGCGGGTAAGCACATATCTGTGGTCGAGGAAGTGGCAACGGCAAGCTTTATTCCACGCGCTTTAAGCTCGGTCAAAATCTCTTTCGCTTTCGGTTTTAATTTAAGCTCGGTGGAGTACGCGCCCACCGCCATATCCGTCCATTCCTTCATAACCGCTTCGGGTGTTTCGGTCAGCCCAAACCGCTCAATCGTATACACCGCGGCTTGGCGGATTTCCATCGTGCCAATGTTTTCCACGTAGTCGGACGGCACGGTCATGCCGCGCTTAGACAAAAACCGCTCGTCTATTTCGCTCCAAACGCCCAACGAATCGAGCAACGTTCCGTCAAGGTCGAATATGACGCCTCTTATGTAATCGGGTATTCTCATACCAACTATTATATAGTATTTATTCCGTTTTGTCACCTGTTTGCGCGACGGTTGAATCTAATTGTTGCTCCGCTTCGGGCAAACTCTCTTGCGCCGCAGCCGTTTGCTTTTCACCCTTTGCGCCCGCCGCAATGCGTATTTCTATTTGCTTGCGGAAGGACGACGAGGTAAGCACCAACATTGATGCGACAATGACTATTGCCAGCTCGGGAATTAGGTACAAGCACTGGTATACGAACGAGTAGAAATATGCGTTGGCAAATACGCTTCCATATTTGACGTAATCTAATCCGGCCGAACCGAACGCGAACACGCCCGCAAAATAATGACTTATAAAGCGAAGCGCGCAAGCGATGATTACGCCCACCGCGAACTGCGCGCGCATATTGCTCTTGAACGCTCCCAGCTCGCGCATGCACCCTGTCAGTCCGATTGCGCCGAATGCGACAAGATAGTCGAGCGCGAACTGCGCGGGATGAATAATCCACGGATCTTGCACAGCCTGCAAAATTCCGTAAATCACGCCGACAACGACACCCTTGCGACTGCCGAACATAAAGGCGAACAACATAAGCGGCAACAGCGAGGCAAACGTTATGCTTCCGCCCATAGGCATTTTAAACAACCTTACGTAGCTGAGCGCAAAGGACAATGCGACGCACACCGCCGCGTACGTAATAGTGCGCGTATCCATCGGCTTGCTTTTTCTATCCAAAAAGATTGACGCGACAATAATCGCCGCCGCCAATATGACCGCGCTCAAATATAAGCCGATATTGCTCAATACGTCCATCCAATTGTTTTTAGCCGCTTCACCGCTATTATAGTACACAATCATGCACACGATTACGGATATAAGCGCGCTGCCGACAACCGCGGCACACACGATTTTTGTAATGAAGTTGGGTTTGACAAACAATGTTATTGCGCTTGCAACAACGACAAGCGCCAGCACAAGCAACGGATAGAACAGTATGGGGAATAAATGGTCCTTATTCACCACATCGTCCACAAAGTAACACGTAGTAAACGTGACTATAAAGCACACCGCCGCGGTGAGCGCAATCACTATCCAAGCGCCGTTGGCAATCTTGCTTACAGCGTCAATCGTAGCTTCATCGTACGCTTGCTTCTTCCGCGCTACAAATATGTACAAGCGCGTAATGACAAACGCGATAAGCAGCGCTATCGTCACCCACAGCGCAATCGTGCGGCACGCGTTGGTAGCGTCGCTAAAGTTGGCAAAGTAGTTTTTGATATCGTTTAACATGACTTCCTCCCGTCTGTAAAATTACAAAACAAAATGCGCTTGAACCTCTATTAGTTCAAGCGCACATAGCCATGATTTACGGACGGCTCCCTACGCGAGTACTAACTCACAGGTTCAAAGGGACCGTCATGACACAATGACATCTCGGCAACTGCGGTTGCGCCCCTGCATCGAAAACAGTATAACATATGAAAAATGAGATGTCAAGAAAATTCGGAATTAAAAATAAGGATGAGATTCCTCGCGTTGCTCGGAATGACAAAAGTAATTTCATGAGTAGTTATAATTTTTTGTCATTCTGAACGCAGTGAAGAATCTCATCCTTAATGCGGCTTCGCCGCCATAATTCTTAATTCTGCATTCTTAATTCTGAATTATTCTAATTCCGCTTTTTGAGCGCCGACAAATTCTTTATCGGCTCAAAAGTATCGCGGTTGCGGTTGAGCACTTCCTCGGCGAGGTTTTTGTACGCAATGCCGCCGGCGGAGGTGGGATCGAACTGACTTATAGGCAGTCCGAACGACGGCGCCTCGGCAAGCCGCACGCTTCTGGGAATGCGGGTCGCAAACGCCTTTTTGCCGAAGTAGTGGGTAATTTCCTCGGCGACCGAGTTGACCAAGTTGGTGCGGGAGTTGAACATTGTTACTACCACGCCCTCGATTTCAAGCGACGGATTGAGTATTTTTTTTGCGAGCTTAATCGTGTTCATAAGCTGACTCAAACCCTCCAACGCAAAGTACTCGCCCTGCATGGGTATGAGTATGCTGTTTGCGGCTGTTAGCGCGTTTAACGTTAGCAGTCCTATAAAAGGCGGACAATCGATAAATATATAGTCGTAATTGTTCTTAATAGGTGCGATCGCGCGCTTTAACGAGCTTTCACGTTTATCGAGGCTTACAAGCTCGGCTTCCGCGCCGGCAAGGTCTATGTTGGACGGAATTATGTCCAAGTTTTCCACGCCTGTATGAAGCACGGCGTCCTCGGCGTTGCAGTCGCCTATTATAAGGCTGTACACCGAGTTTTTAACCTTGTGCTTTTCCACGCCCAGTCCGCTCGAAGCGTTGCCCTGCGGGTCGTTGTCTATAATAAGCACCTTTTTGCCGAACGCCGCAAAGTACGCCGCAAGGTTTACGCAAGTGGTGGTTTTGCCGACACCGCCCTTTTGATTGGCTATTGCAATAATCTTTGCCATATTTATCGTCAGTCCTTTTTAATCGTTTTCTTTTGTAGTACCGTCAACCTCTGTCACACCCACACTGTCGGTCGTTGGCGGGTCGAGGTAAGTCATTGGTACGCCGTAAAATTGTTCGTACATCTCCACCGCGGCGTTATACGTGCGCTGTGCCAAATCGGCTTTGCGCTCGCGCGGCGGCAACTCGGTGTTTACGTAAAGCGGCTCGCCTATCTTGATTACCGCTTTGGGCAGGTGCAGAAGCCTACGCAATCCGCGCGGTTTTTTAAAGCAGTACAGCATAGGCACTACGGGTATATCCAGCCGCTCGGCGTAATGGAATGCGCCGTCCTTGTACGGTCGAGGCTTGCGGTAGTCTATCCACATGCTCTTTTCGGCGTAAAAGTGTATCTTTGCTTTCTTTTTGTGCGCCGCGTAGTCCAGCATATCGTTGAACGGGCGCATACCCTTGAAGTTGATGGGCAACGGCACTTCGCCCGCCGCGCAAAGTATATGCCCGCCCACCGTCTTTTTGCAGTTGTGCGGCGCGGCAACTATGTATCGGCTTTGCATGCCTGTGGCGCGCAAGGTAAGCACCGCGTCGAGGTATCCCACGTGATTGGACGTCGTTATGCATGGACCTAACTTTTTCAGCTTTTTTCTGCCCTTAACGTGCCAAATGCCGAAAACTATCGCGCCGCCGACAAACCCTATCAGCCTAAACGTACTGCTCCAAAACCAGTGCGCAAAATGCCAAAACGGATTTTTGGGGCGACGGTAAACGTACGTGCCGTCCGTCTGCGCGCTCTTTTCGGTGGTAAACGGCGCGCCGTCAACGTCGAACAGCCTACGCCTTTCCAGCTCGGTAAGGTAGTCGTTGTATATGCTTTTGGTCATTTTGCCCTTTTGGGCGATTTCCGCAAGCATTTTATCGTACAAGTCGCGTGGGATTTCGTTGTTTTCCGCAAGCCGCGCGAACATTGCCATGTACTGTTTGGTGTTCATCGCAAAACGTCGTCCTCCGACGTCGGCTTGTCCGCATCCTCGGCAATCTTGATATCGGTGTTGTAGTCGGGCGTAACCTCGTCGCCGTCGGGTGCTCCCTCGGTTTGCTCGGAACCGCTTCCGTCATCGTCGTCGCCTATAATCATGCCGCGCGACTCGTATACAAGCCGTTGCTTTTGCGCTTCTTCCTCCACGATATCGGCAACCGCGGTTATACCGTTGCCCTCGGCAATAAGCTTTTCTATGTTTTCCTCGTATTGCAGCAGAGGCGACTTGTCCTTGATAAATTGGCGAATACGTTTTATCGCCTTACCCCTGCGGTACACCGTTTCGCCGCAGCCGTGTGCGCCTATAAACACCTTTACCGTTCCCGCTTCTATAACGTGCGGGCAATAGTTGATCATTACGGGTGTGTGCATATATACGCTATCCAGCACAGCGTTGGGACCGCCCTTGGTAAGGAACACGTCCGCCGCGCCGTAAAGCTCGTAGGCGTTTTCCAAAAATCCGTACGTCTTGAAAGTCATGTTGGGCGAAACCTTTAGCTTGCCGTGACCTTCCTCAATCGCTTTAAAGTAGTCGTAATTCTTTTTGTGGTGTCCGGCTATGACGCACAGCGTTATGGGCAAGCCGCTCTTGATAAGCGATTTGGCAAACTTGGGCCCTCTGCCCAGCAAATATCCGCCGTCGGCTATGACCACCGTAAACTTGTCCTGCGGCAAGCCGAATTTTTCGCGCAACTGCTCGCGCGATAAGTCGTTGTCCTCTATACACTTTCTCACGCACGGCGTGACAAGACGGAGGTTTTCCTCTTTGAACTTGTACTTGACCGCCTTTTTGTACGCGAGCGGGTTGTCCACGATGAATATTCCGTCCCGCCTGTCCCAAAATGTATGCAGCGTCGGGTCGGGATTGTAATTGATTACCACAACGTCGGGGTCGATGCGCCGCTTGTATTCCACAGCCAAAAGATCGGTAAAATAGTGGTTGGATATTACAATATTGGGCTTGCGTAATTTAAGCGCTTCCAGTCCTTGCAAAAACGACTTATGCGCCATTTGACGGTGGAAAAACCGTAACAGCTTGTGCCCGCCGAGCAGCGCGATAAACGGAAATACAAATCTGCCGAAGTACGGTATCTTGTTGGTGTTTTGGACCTGCTTGATAAGAAACCTGTTCATTTTGACAAGGTTAGGAAAGCCGTCCTCCGTCAAGATAAAGCTTTTTTGAATATCGTACTCGTCGCTTCCGAATCTATCGACCAGCGCGTCGTATATACTGTCCATCGAGGATATGTGTCCAAACCCCGATTCGACATATGTCAGTAGAATTTTTTGCTTCATTGTGTGTACTGTTTTTCCTTACACGCTGAACTTGTTTTTGCCTTTGTTTAGCACTATCGTGCGGCGGTCGGCAGCCCTGCCTATATGCTCGGGCGTGATTTCCAGCTCGACCTTGGCGGTCGTTTTGTTGTCTATTATTATATCCACCTTTGTCGGGGAATATTTGTACCGCACGTCCAGCGTGCCACTGGCAAGCTGCAACTCCGTGCGGAAGTCCTTGACCGCGGTAAAGTCGGGCGTGATTTTTATTTTGCTCGCGCCGTCCTTGACCGATATGCCGCCGAACAGCTCGATAGCCTCGAATATAACCGCAGATTGGTAGCCTTGGCAGCGGGTGCCGTAGCCGTTAAAGTCCTCGCCTAGCGTGGTTTGCTCGTCGTTTGCCGCGCTCGAATAACGCATGTTAAAGCGCGTACGCGCCATATCCCGCCTGCCCAGCTCGGAAAGCGCGGTAAGTACCGCCCATTCCATATACGGCGACGCATTGATCGTTGCGGAAAGCAGCCGCGCCACCGCGCCCTTGCGGTCGTCCGGTATAAGCCCCGCCAGCGCGATAAAGGCGTTTGCCCTATCGTCGTAGCTGTCCTCGCGCGTGGTGTAGCCGAGACCATCCCACGTGCTTTCTATAAACTCCGCAATGTTGGACATGCGGTCGTCAAAATCTTCCTCGTAATCGTTGTTGCCTACCTCGGCGCCCAGCTCCTTCAAAAAGCTGCACGCATTGTAATACAACGCGTTTTCCAACAACACCTCGTCCACGTTGTACAGATTGTCGTACCACCGACGTGTGCCGTCGCGCAACGCCACGCCATGCTCGGTCATATCCCATTGCATAACGTAGTCGACCAGCTTTTCGTAATTGACCCTGAAAAATTCCAAATCGGTAGTGTAGTTGCGGTACGTGCCGAAAATACCGTAATCGCCGAGCGCTATAAGCCCGTGCGACGGAATATCGACAGGCACGTTGCCGGGAACGCATGAGTACAGTATGTCGCTGTTTTCCGAATACTCGATTACGTCCTCTAACACCTTTTTGACAAGCGACGCCGCGTCGGCGTAAACAAGATACAGCGCGCGCGCCTCGACGGACGCGTCACCCAACCACATAGTGCGTTCGCGTTCGGGCGTATCCATTAATGTAGAACCCATGCACATATACAGCGTGTTGACCGCTTTATTAAACAGCTTATCCAATTCGGGAGTGTCCGCTTGATAGGCGCAAGTGGGCGTTGTGTTAAACCCAAGTTCGCGGTAGCCCAGCTTGACCACCTTTACGCTGCGCGGCATGGTAAAGTACAGCACGCTTCCCACCATAGGCAGCATGCCCTCGTAAATATTGAGCGTGGGTTTGGTCGTGTACTTGACCGAATGCGCCTTGTAAGTGCTGACCTCGTCGCCGAAGCAGCCCATGCAGTCGGTGCGGTCGGTGGTTATGGTAATCACCTCTTGACCGTTGCCCGCAACCTCCATGTACGGAGTTACGCGCATTTCGCGCGGAAGATTAATAATATACGTGTCGCCGTCAAACTGATTTGTTGTCTTTTTAGGTTTGGCTATTACAGGCTGTGCCGAAAACTTTTCGAGCGGCACCGGGCGAAGGGTTACCACTCCCAGGTTGTCGTCGGGATAGCTTGCAAGCACAGTCGCGGGCTTGAACTGCGTAATGTTGTAAGCGGGATCGTAAACGTTTTGTATAGGGCCCTCGTGCGCTGCGTCGTAGTTTACGTTAAAACCGGCATAGCAGCAGTTGGTGGAGCGCGGAGTTTGGAAGGCTTCGTTCTCATATACCATAAAGCTGCTGTCGCTGTAAATGTCCAAATCGTTGCACTCGAATATAAATCCGGCGCGCGGCGAGCAAACAAGGTCGCGCCCGTCGTTGCCGTAATACTGGGCGAACACTACTATAATATTGTCGCCCTTGGTCAAAAAGCTCGCTATATCGAATTCGTCGTAATACGCGTGTTTTTCGCTGCGGTTAAGTCCGCCGTTCCACACTACCGCATTACCGTTTACAAACAAATAGTAATGGGTGTCGCATGCCGCACGGCAAAACGCGCGTTGCGGCGGCTTGTTCTGCCCGAATGAGAACGTACGACGCATAATTACGTTGGAGTTCTTTTTGGTGGCGTCCGCCGCCCAAATCCACTTAGACTTTCCGAACAATACGGTAGGCTCTTCTATCTTTTCCATAAATCTCCACATGGCGCACGCCGCAATTTAGCATAAGCCGCGACTATACACCGCTTCTAGTTTACCACACAAATTCGGCTTTTGCAACCCTTTCGGCAAATATTTTGGCAAATCACGACCACGGCAACAAAAAATCCCCGCAATCAGCGGGGAAGTTTTGTCGATTGATTATTATCGTTTTGCACTACTATATAGTAAGCGGAGTAGAAGTGCCTATTTTCACCGAGCCTTTAAGCGTCGTAGGGTTGAGCTCCATCGTAAGCGTTGTGCCGTTTTTGGTGCGGGTAAACTTGAAGTGACCTTGGTCGCCGTTTATTACCTCGAAGCCGCTACCGTATCCGAACTCCAACGTGGTAAGCTTGCTGTACGCGAACAGCTTGTCGCTGTACTGCCTGCGAAGATGTATCAAGTCTCTGTAATAATCGTGCAGATCCTTGAACGCTTCCTGTCGCGACCAGTTTATTTGGTTGAGCTTGGCGGGCGAATCGTACGAGTTTTCGTTGCCGTACTTGGTTCTGCCCATCTCCTCGCCTGCGAGCAAAAAGCTTATGCCGGCGCTCATCAGATACGTCGACGCCGCCAGCTTGCAACGCTTTATGTTGTCAGGCATAGGATCGTCGTAGTACAACGCAGTTTCCTCGCCGTACTTTTTGCCGAGGATCTGATCCCACAGCGTGTAGTTGTCGTGCGCACAGGAGTATGCTACGTTGCGCGATGCCAAGCCCACATGCAGACCTTGCGCGCCGACGTCGCTGCCGGCTATACCGCCTTCTATCATCTTACGCACTCTTTGGTAATCGCCGGGAGCGCCGTTTACCCAGCCCGAACCGATATTGCCTGCCCAAACGTTGCCGCGCAAACCTTCTCTGCCCGAATCGTTGAATACCGCAATACGGTCACTGAGCATGTTAAACGAGGTGGTGCTGCCGAATCCGTCCTGATAGACAAGTCGCATCGGCTTGTTGCCGGCATTGCCTACATACTTGCCTTGTTCGCTTGTAAAGCTTTGGGTAGTCGCTACTCTTTTTGTATAGCTGTACGGGGTTTTGCCGTAATATCCGTCCCACGGCTCGCCGTACATTAAAATTCTCTTACCGTTATTAGTCGGATCTTGGGGATCGTACTGGATCTTGTCAAGCTCGGCGCGAATCATATTGAGGGTGACGACGTCGTGAATGCCCATAAGGTCGAAACGGAAGCCGTCGATATGATATTCCTCCGCCCAGTATACCAACGATTCCACCATAAACTTGCGCATCATTGTGCGCTCGGACGCAGTACCGTTGCCGCAGCCCGAATCGTTGGAGAATTGTCCGTTCTCTTCGGTGCGGTGATAGTAGTACGGTACGGTGTCGTGGAATGCCTGACCGCCGGTATTGAACGTGTGGTTGTACACAACGTCCATAATGACGCCTATGCCGGCGTTATGAAGCGCCTGAACCATACGCTTAAACTCGTTGATTCGTACCGCGCCGTTGTAGGGGTCGGTGGAGTACGAGCCTTCGGGAATGTTGTAGTTTTGCGGGTCGTAGCCCCAGTTGTACGAGCTGCCGTCCGCGCTTGTCAAGTCGGCTTCGTCTACCGAAGCAAAGTCGTATGCGGGATTGAGGTGAACGTACGTTATGCCGAGGTCTTTAAGATAGTTGACGCCCGTTTTGAGACCGGGCTTACCGGGCACGGTGGTGTTCTCCTCGGTAAAAGCAAGGTATTTTCCCTTGTACTTCATGCCGGAGTCGGCGGACGACGAAAAGTCGTGTACCGTAACCTCCCAAATGATGGGAGTATCGACGGCCGTCCTGCTCTCCTGGCTTTTTTTCCACCAGTTTTTATCCGCTTCCCAATCCGCGGGGTCGGTGTCGTCAAGGTCGATAATCATCGCACGCGCGCCATTGGCGCCGCAAGCCTTGGCATACGGATCGATAGTTTCCGTTTCGAAACCGTTGTTGTTTACAACGTACGTGTAGTACTTGCCTTTAAGGTCGCCCTCTATTGTAAGCGCCCAAACGCCGCCCCACTCGCCGCTCGCAGGTATATGCTTTTTCATAAATTGCGCTTTTTCCTGCGGACCGTTAGATCCGTCGCCGAACAGTCTAAGAACTACCGACGACGCAAACGGCGCCCAAACGCGGAACGTGCTTGACGCAGCGCTATATTCGCAGCCGAGCTTTTGATTTTGCGTATCAACACTTTCGTAGATGTTTATAAAATCCAAATCGTCTATAAACGCGGTTTTGGATACTAAACATTCAGTAGTGATACCGTCTATCATTATTTCATAGTCAACGGAAAAATCAAACTTGTTTTCAAACGTAGCGTAACCGATGCACGCGTTATCAGCGTCGACCGTAACTTCCGTCGTGTCGAGCAACGATCTTCCATTGGACAAGTATGCTGTTATGCCCGGATTAAGCGGCGTAGTTACCTCAAACTGTATAGAGACCTTCGTCGCTGTCTTAGCGGTAAATCTTGCGCTTGTTATTTTTTCCAAAGTCTGAATTGCCTCCTCCAAGTCGGTATGAGCGCCTGTATCCTTGCGCACGTAATAGACGTCGGCATGGTTGTTTTCATCGAATGCGGTCGACATATTTACAAATACGTCCGACGTCTCTTTTTCGTATCGCGTCCAAAAATCGTCTCCGGTTTTGCCCGTGGCTACACAAATCAAAAAGCCCATGTTTCTTCCGCCCTTCAATTCGGCCATTTCGGATGCGGTAAATGTGACTTCTATTCTACGCGATATATTTTGTTGGGTTTTGCCGTTTTGTTCATACTCTTTCATAAACGGTTCGCCGTCGGCAGGAGTCGTGGTCATATTGAATTCCGTGCCCGAGCCGCCTTTGAGCCATACCCAAGCGGCAAGATTGTTGTAATCCTGCGTGGGGTCATACACGTGCAAAGTAACTGTGCCGCCCGTTTCCGCGTGCGCCGTCTGTTGCGGTTTTACAACAAACACCGACACCGCAAAAAGCATAAGCGCTATAATCGCCGTAAAAATAATCAAGAAAAGCTTTTTGTTGTCCTTGCGTTCTGCTAACTGATTCTTTTTCATATTCCTCACCTATTAACCCTGTTTGCCGTACAGCTTGCCGTAAGGCTGCGCTTGAGTCCCCGTTGTAGCACCGATCTGTGACGCGTCTACCGTAAGCGTGCCGAGGGAGGCGGAACCGGCGGTAACGTCGCTGCCTTTTGCACAGTACGCAACCACGCCGCCCGCTTCTTTGCCTGTTTTGATGCTTCTTATATTCACTAAATCAAAGCTGTTGTTATTAACTTTGCCGTCCGCACGGTTGATGGCTACAATGCCCGCCGACGAGCCTATATTGCCGCTTGCCTTGTTGCCAACGCCGTAAATGTTAAGGACGGATACCGTATTACCGCTTACCAAGCCGCCTTTGCAGTTTTCCAGCACTACACCAGCCATTTCGTACGCAGCGGAACCCATCGCGCTTGTCGCGTCTTCTTGAAGATCGCAATTGACTACCATGCAGTTTTCCACAGTGCCGTAATTATGAATTACAAGACCGGCGGCGCTGCCTGCTTTTACGGTAAATTTTGAGTTGCTCAATGCTACGGACGATACCGTACCGTAGTTTTGGTATGCAACCATTGCCGTAGCGGGGTTGATGGGGAATTCCAATTTTTGTATGCCGTTGGTTATTTCCACCTCATCGAACTTTATATTAGTGACCATGCCGCCGACTGCGATAAATTCGAACAACGCCCAAAAACCGTTGTCGGTGTTTACCGTTATTTTGGAAAGAGTGTGACCGTCGCCGTTAAGCACGCCCATAAACGGCTTGCGAAGCGTGAACAAGTTGGATTCGGCTTCCAACGCGCTGACCGTGCTGTAATTAAGGTCGTTAGCGATTTTGTAGTAGTTTTTCGCATTAGACTTTATTTCGGAAGATTTAAGCTCGTAGTAATCTATTGCGCGCAAATCGAAGGGGGTTTTAATCAAATACGGGTCCGCCTCCGTGCCGCTACCGTCGAGGTATTTTATGTCTACCGGAGTTATTTCCGCACTTTCGACAACCGACGTAACGGGCATTACGGGATATACGCCGTATACCAAATTGCGCACGCTCATTATATAATGCGAGGTTGTAACGATGTACGAATTGAAATCGAGGTCTACAACCTTGTAACCGACCACACCGCCAATCGGGCTCCATCTGATAATGTCGCCGTTAATCGTATAATCGGTTATGGGCATAACGCTCAGCTTTCTGCTTGCCGAGTTATACATTACCGCAATGGTAGAGGAAGACTGCCCGTTGCTTGCGGTAATTTCTATCTTTGCATTACCGCTGAGCGACGCCACGTTAAAGGTGGTAGACGTGCCTTGCGCAGCCTCAACGCCGTCAACCTTAACGGTATATGTTTTGGCATTGCTGTCTTCTTTCCATGTTATTATACCGTCGGCAAAAGAAAGTATTTCCGGGCTGCTCACCTGCTTACCCTCCTCGTAAGTAATAGACGTAGGCGAAGAATTTTTATAGCCGTCGCCTTTGGCTGTAATCGTTACAGTAATCTTATCGCCTGCTTCCGGCATAGTAAATCCTCCGACGGTGGACAAGTCCACAAGCGTGATTTGCGTGGTCACGGACGCCGAGCCGCACTTAACCTCGTAGCTTTGCGCGCCCTCTACCGCCGTCCAAGACACCCAAAACGAGTCGCCTTCTTTGTGGATGGATATGCTCGATGAACTTACGGCAGGTAACCTGTCGCCACCGCCGGGCTCGTTGGGGCCGCCCGGCATTTCTATGCTTCCGCATCCGATTGCAAACGCAAACGTAATGCAAAGCATAACCAACAGAATGAATATTCCGCGTTTTGTGTGTTTTAACATTTTCCTTATGCCACATCCTTTTTACTTTCGGTAATACATATTCTAACACAGTTACAAGATAACTGTCAATAGTTTTGCAAAAAATATATAGCTTTGACAAACCTCGCAAGAGCGATTAAGCCTCGACGGCGAAGGCGCGGCGCAGACGGGCAACAGGCGACGCGGCGGTGACGGGCGCGTAGACCCACCTACGCAACCAAACCGCCTCGGTGCACGTAGCCCGTATTCGTCGATGCATACGCCGTCGAGTAAAAACTTGCTATAATGTATTGACAAAATACACAGAATATTGTATTATATAAATGATATACTAAAATATTAAGACGGGAATAAGTATGGCAAACTACAAAGACAACAATGCCGATCTCGGCAATCAAACGATAGAGGGCACCGCTTCGCCTTACGAGCTGAATGTGGAAATTGTCATGCCCGACGGATCGACTGAACCCATACACCAAGCGGAAAATGCCGACGAAGGCCCCGTTATTATTATGGCGGAGCCCGCCGAACCTATTATTATGCCCGAACCGGAACCGGTGATCACTCCCGAACCGGAAGTAGTTATCACGCCCGAACCGCAGGCGGAGGCTACTATAATCACTCCAGAACCCGCAAATACGGCGGAAGACCTTGACGCGCAGCTTGCCGCTATGCTCGGCGACCAACCGGAGCAGTCCGGACCTATTATTATGTCCGAACCGGAACCAGTGATTACTCCCGAACCGGAAGTAGTTATCACGCCCGAACCGCAAACTGAGGCTACTATTA
>CAMWXP010000002.1 GCA_947178255.1 uncultured Clostridia bacterium
ATTTTCCACTGCTTGGAAGGCGTGTTCTGGCGTTCGGTAAAGCGCTCGAGCTGAGTGTCTTTATCTATATGAACCCAGCACTTAATTACGATTGCGCCCCAATCGTCGAGTTCTTTTTCGAATTCGTTGATTTCGTTATAGGCACGCTGCCAATCGTTTTCGCGACAAAATCCCTCCAGCCGCTCTACCATTACCCTGCCGTACCATGTGCGGTCGAATATGGCGACATGTCCGTCCTTGGGCAACCGCGTCCAAAACCGCCACAGATAATGCCGCGCTTTTTCGTGCGGTTCGGGGCTGGCAATCGGATGTACTTCGTAGCCTCTGGGGTCCAAAGCGCTGGTAATGCGTTTAATGTTGCCGCCCTTGCCTGCCGCATCCCATCCCTCGTAGCATAACACTACCGGAATACGACGGCGGTAAAGCTCGTTGTGCAGCTTACTCAGCTTTTTACGGCATTTATCGAGTTCTTTATCGTACTCTTCTTCGGTCAATTCCTTGCCATCGAAGGTTATATCTGCAAGCTTAGGAGTCTTGACGAGCGGGAACACGTTTTGCAAAATGGGCACGGCTTTTCCGTTGTTCTTCATTGCCGTGTCGATACCCTGATTTATTATGTCGAGCACCTGCAACTCCGCCCATTTTTTATCGGCGGCGTCTATCACGTACCAAGGCGAAGTCGATTGGTTGGTCTCGTTGAGGTAAGCGCTGTAAGCGTCCTCGTATTCCTTATAACGACGGTTCTGCTCGAGATCGTCATCCGACACGCGCCAACGCGTGATCTTTCGCTCGCGCAGTCCCTCCAAGCGCTTTTTCTGCTCGTCCTTGCCTATGTTGAAAAAGAATTTGAGTACCAAATAGCCGTTGTCGGTAAGCGTACGTTCGAAGCGCTTGACCGATACGATACGCTTTTGATACTCCTTGTCGCTCATACCGCCGACAACTCTGTCACGGACAATCTCGTACGCCCAACCGCCGTCCAAAAACGAAAACCGTCCACTCTCGGGAATACGCTTGAAATAGCGATACAAAAACGGACGACGCGCCTCGTCTTCGGACACTACGCTCATAGTATCCACGCGGAAAAAGCGCGGGTCGATGCGCTGAATGACTTTTCCCAAAACACTGCCTTTTCCTGCCGCACCCCAGCCTTCAAACACAACAAGCACAGGAATCTTCTTTTCTTTTAGAAGCATCTGCTTGGCAGACAAATCGAGCGCAGCCTGTTTGAGCCTTTTGCCGAGCTCTTCGTTTGACGGCATTTCGCCTGTAATAACCGATTTCAACATTTCCCTACCTCTCATCATATATCTGTTTTATGTATTATATTATAAAATGTAAAAAAATGCAATAGCTTTATAAATTTTAGCTTTTAATTTTATAAAATACCGTTAGGTCTGTACGCTTACGCAACTATTTAGCCTAAGTATTTGTAGGCAGTTAAGGCGACGGAAGCACCGTCGGCTACGGCGTGGTCAGCCGACAAACTTTTTAGTACGGTAACGCACACGCACGGTCTTGAAATAGCAGCCTAATCGGCATACTATCCTCGATTATTGGTCGCTAAGTCCCAAAATATAATCGGCGGAAAGGTCGAGTTCCTTGCACAGCTTGGCAAAGGTATCAAGCTTTGGCAACTTTTTGGTAGTAATATACTGCGTTATCATTTCGGGCGAAACACCCACCTTTTTGGCAATCTCGATTTTCGTAAGACTGCACGCATTTAGCTCCTCGATTAGTCGCTGTTTTATCAAATCTTCCATATTCGTAATAATCACCTTTTTCTAAAATTTTATAACTGGCAGTTAGTTTTTGCTTGACAACTAACCAGCAGTTAGTTATAATATAGAAAATCCGACACAAGGAGAAAATTATGAAAGAAACTAAGACCGTACAGGTTTATCCGAGCGACGATATAGTAAACGCTACGATTGAGGAGTACGAAAGCTTTGGCTGGGAAGTTGTCAGCAATCAGCGTTGCCAAGAATTCGAAGGGACTACACATGATATTTTCGACGGCAGTACCACGCGGCACTATTCCACGTTCAACAAGATAACTTTCTCGCGCGAAAAGGAATCGCACTGGTACGACGAAGTAGCGACGCTTGAAAAAGAGTACAATATAACTAAGGACACTATCAAATCGTACAAGAATTACAAACCCGTTTTGCAAACGCCGAAGCCTGAAGGGACAATGGGAATGGCAGTGGGATGTCTCTGCTTCGCCTTTTGGATAATCCCCGGCATAATTTATGTTATCGCGCGGTCAAGCAAGAAACGGAAGTACCAAAAGGAATACAACAAAGCGCTTGCCGAATACAATTCGACCTACCCCGCCAAAATCAAGGAACTGGAAGCGCACAACGCCGAGATTCGCGCACAAGCCGAAAAATGCATTTTAGGAAAATAATGAATATCAAAAAAATCCTCTGCTCTTCGCAGAGGAATTTTTATTGTTTTTTATAGCAATGCGACCACAGAAAGTCAACACGGTAGACGTAAGAAGTTTTTGTTAATTTCTTGTAGGTTGGGTGTCATCAACAGAAGTAGGTTAAAACAACTCCGCAAGCGCAGTCTGTACGGCGATAGCGCCGTCGGACGCGGCGGTGGTGAGTTGGCGCACGGTCTTATAGCGGCAGTCGCCCGCAGCGTAAATGCCTTTGATATTGGTGCGGCACTTTTCGTCCGCTATTATATATCCGCCCTCGTCAAGCGCGACGGGCGCAAATATATCGTTTTCGGGCTGCTGTCCTATCGACACGAACAAGCCGTTCACGTCAAGCGTTTGCGGCGCGCCGTTCACGTCCAATTTAAGCGCAGTAAGCTCGTCGTCGCCGACAAGCTCGGTCACTTTGGCTTTTGTGACAAACCGCACGTTGTTAAGTTGCTTAGTGCGCTCGACAACGGTCGGTTCGGCGCGAAACTCGTCGCGGCGGTGAATTATATACACAAGCGACGCCACGCCGGCAAGATACGTAGCTGCACTGAACGCGGCGTTACCTCCGCCAACGACAGCGACCGTCCTGTCCTTAAAAAACGCGCCGTCGCACAGCGCACAGTAGCTGACGCCGCTGCCGATAAGTCTGTCCTCACCCTGCACGCCCAAGCGTTTATGTTCGCAGCCCGCGGCAATGATGACTGCCTTGGCTTGATACTTGCCGCAGTCGGTTACAACGGTGGTGAACCCTTCTTCGGGGACGATTTGCAGTACGTCCTCGCACTTAAAAGTTGCACCCGCCTTTTCCGCTTGATCGAACAAATCGGAAGCGAACTGCGCGCCCGATATGCTGACAATCCCGGGGTAGTTTTCCACCATAGGCGCGTCCACTATCTGACCGCCGAACGCCGCGCGCTCGATTACGAGCGTCGACTTATTCGCCCTGCAAGCATAAACGGCGGAGCTAAGGCCCGCCGTTCCGCCGCCGATTATAATAAAATCGTACATTGGTTTAATCCTTATTAATAATGTCGAATTAATTCTTGTTCAAGAATTTGCGGATTTCCGCTACGCCCGAATACTTGGCGGTTTCGGTGCCGTTGGTGACTACCAAAGTAGGCGCCTGCTTAATGCCGTACTTTTTGGCGCTGTCGGGCTGAGCCGTCGCGTCCACTATATCCACCGCAAGACCCGCTTCTTTGAGCATGGGTATTGCAACCTTGCAGTTGGGGCATGTCGGGGTGGTAAACAGCTCGTAATGCACTTCGCCCGTAACCTCGGTCTGCGCGGCTACTTCCTGCTTGGCGACGCGGTGGCCTGTGTGCGGGGTGTCGTACTTCATAGTGTTGTACGTTCTGCGGTCCTTAAACTCCTGCGCCTTGCCGTCGTTCCAGTTTTGCACGGGACGGTAGTAACCGGTTATACGGCTGTTGACCTCGGTCTTTGCGCCGCACTTAGGGCAAGTATAAACCTCGCCCGCTATATAGCCGTGATCGCGGCATACCGAGTACGTCGGCGAAAGCGTGAAGTACGGAAGCCTGTAATTAGCCGCAATCGTGCGAACCAGCTTTGCCGCAGCCTTCCAGTCGGGAAGCTTTTCGCCGAGGAAGGTGTGGAAAACGGTGCCCGAGGTGTACAGCGTTTGAAGCTCGTCCTGAATGTCGAGCGCGCTGAACACGTCCTCGGTAAAGCCAACGGGCAGGTGCGAGCTGTTGGTGTAGTACGGCGTGCCGTTTTCGTTGGCGGTGATAATGTCGGGATAGCGCGCCTTGTCGTGCTTGGCAAGGCGGTACGTCGTGGATTCCGCGGGCGTCGCTTCAAGGTTGTAAAGATCGCCGTACTGTTCTTGGTAGATAACCAAGCGCTCGCGCATATGGTTGAGCACGTCCTTGGCAAACTGCTGTACACGCGGATCAGTAAGGTTGGCACGCAACCACTTGGCGTTGAGTCCCGCCTCGTTCATACCGACAAGACCGATCGTGGAGAAGTGGTTGTTAAACGAGCCGAGGTAACGACGGGTGTACGGATACAGCCCCTCGTCCATAAGCTTGGTTATAATGTCGCGCTTGATTTTGAGCGAGCGTGCCGAAATGTCCATAAGCTTGTCCAAACGTGCGTAGAAGTCCGCTTCGTCCTCCGCAAGGTACGCAATGCGCGGCATGTTGATCGTTACAACACCGACCGAGCCGGTGCTTTCGCCACTGCCGAAGAATCCGCCCGACTTTTTGCGAAGCTCGCGCAAATCAAGGCGCAAGCGGCAGCACATACTGCGGATATCGGACGGCTCCATGTCGGAGTTGATATAGTTGGAGAAATACGGCGTGCCGTACTTGGCGGCCATCTCGAACAACAGCTTGTTGTTTTCGGTCTCCGACCAATCGAAGTCGCGAGTAATGGAATACGTGGGTATGGGGTACTGGAAGCCGCGGCCGTTGGCGTCGCCCTCAATCATTATCTCGATAAACGCCTTGTTCACCATATCCATTTCGCGCTTGCAGTCCTTGTACTTAAAGTCCATGGGCTTGCCGCCGACAATCGCCTGCTGTTCGGCAAGATCGGGCGGCACTGTCCAGTCAAGCGTAATGTTGCTGAACGGCGCCTGCGTGCCCCAGCGCGAAGGAGTGTTAACACCGAAAATAAACGACTCGATGCACTTTTTAACCTCGCTGTAAGTGAGGTTGTCCACCTTGACAAACGGCGCAAGGTAGGTGTCGAAGGACGAGAACGCTTGCGCGCCCGCCCATTCGTTTTGCATGATGCCGAGGAAGTTGACCATCTGGTTGCACAGCGTTGCCAAGTGGCTGGCCGGCGACGAGCTGATTTTGCCGGGAAGTCCGCCTAAGCCCTCTTGAATAAGCTGGCGAAGCGACCAACCCGCGCAGTAGCCGGTGAGCATGGACATATCATGAATGTGTATATCCGCGCTGCGGTGCGCATTGGCTATTTCTTCGTCGTAAATTTCGGACAGCCAATAGTTGGCGGTTATCGCGCCCGAGTTGGACAGAATAAGTCCGCCCACCGAATAGGTAACGGTGGAGTTCTCCTTGACGCGCCAGTCGGTCGATTTGACGTAGCTGTTTACAAGGTCCTTGTAGTCAAGGATGGTGGACTTCATATTGCGAATCTTTTCGCGCTGCTTGCGGTAAAGAATGTACGATTTGGCAACGTCGGCATAACCCGCTTGAATAAGCACCTGCTCCACGCTGTCCTGAATGTCCTCGACGGCAACCTTTCCGTTCTTGACCTTACCCGCAAAATCCGCCGTAACGCGCAATGCAATAAGGTCGATAACGTCGTCGTTGTACTCCTTGCCTACCGCCTCGAACGCCTTGCGAATTGCCTGACTGACCTTTGTGATGTCAAATCCGGTGAGCTTTCCGTCTCTCTTGACTACTTTGTACATGTTTACCTCCAAGTGTATGTCAAAGTCTTTACAGACTTTAATTATAACCGTTATGTGCGCTTTAAAACGTCGCCGATACAGAGCGTTTAACGCCCGCCATCGACACCCCTATCCAAAGCGCGAGAACTCGTCCATTATAACACTATGCCTTTATCTTTGTCAATAGATTTACCACAATATATTGTGGTTTTAAAAATTTTTTTGACACAAGATACACAATATATTGAATTATAATTATTATTTACTATCAACACCCGCCTAAACCGTCGGTTTTAGATTATAGGTATATAACGTACTGATTATGCATACATAACACAACAAAAAAACAACGCCGCAAAAGAGCAATGCACTTTTTTTATGGATTTAAAACCAATCAAAAAATGCTCTCTTGACAAACTGTCCGAGAGCATTTTTTGCATTATATAATTTACTATGATTTATAGATTTTTTATTGCTTCGACCGGCTTTAACTTTATTATTTTTCTTAAAGGTATCAACGCCGCAAGCAACAGCAACACAAAGGAAGCCACAAACAATGTGATTGCAGTCAAGTAATCGAACCTGAGCAATGATACCGACAAAGTTATTTGCGAACATAATATACTATTGAACACATACACGCTGACCAGTATCGCCGCAAGATTGATTATAAATGTAATTACGGATATCAATAAAGTTTCTATCAAAAATATTTTGGTTATATCGCTGTTGGTTGCGCCCAATGCGGATAAAATTCCTATTTCTCGCTTTCTGCTGACTATACTGAACGAAATCAGATTAATAACAAGCAATATCAAAATTATCGTAAGCAATATCGCAATAGACAAAAATATTATTTTAAAAAGATATATTTCTTGTTCAAAATAATATACAAATTCCGAATAATCTCCGCTCTCGTCAATGCCGACATGTAGTACATACCCCTCATGCTCACTTCTTAGATTGACAAGAAATTCCCGCAGATTATCAACGCTGCCTACGTATACAAGAAAACGCGAGTTAGATAAAGCTTTATTTATTTTTGTAGCCGTATTTGCACCGGTTGCAAATTTGGGTCTGTAACCGTTATCTAATTGTGCTTGACGAGAAAAAACTATGCCCGCAATTTTCAGTTTTCCCGCATTAATCAACAGTTCGCCCGTATCGTGTTCGAAGAATTTAACATCCAAGCTTTGCCCGATATGCTGTGGCGTGCTTTTTACTTGTGTTAAATCGGAGTTCACGTAAGACCCTTGTGGACTGACGTCAAACAACCGTGAATACATATCATAGGAAAACACTATTTCGTCGTCCGAAAGCGTAACGTCCGCAAAGTCTTGCAAGCCCTGTGCAGTCAATATTTTCCCTCCGTTGCGATTGGCTACGTCTGCGAGAGAGGAGCATGTTTCAAAGCCTTTTGAGTATTTTACTTTTCCGAATTGAATAGTAAACGTCGGTTCCACCTCGTCTTGGTATACGCCGTAATATCTCACTTTTTCAGAGCTTTCTTTAACGAAATATCTTGGAAAAGAGTCCTTAATAAGCGGACTGCAGGAAGATATATCTACCACTCCGGCGAGCGTATAGTCTGTAGAAAACTCACTTATATGCAACCGTTTGCCTACAAGGAAAGCGGCAGGATGTTCTTCCTTGACCAATTCGACTTTTTCCCCGTCTATCTCGACATAGCTATTTATTTCATAGTAAGCTTCTTCCAGTCCCACAGTGGTGATGTAATACGAATAATCGTCAAGCTCCAGCGCGTCACCCACAAAGGATAGCCCCATATCAAATATATCCTGTTGTTTTTCGATGCAGTTGTTTTCGATGCACTTTGAGTTTTCTTTTAAATATTTTCGCGTAGAAGGTCTTAAAGGATATCCATAATGTCTGAACTCGTTGCCGTACCTCAATTTGCCTTGTGTGACCGTTATATAATCTATATTGTTGTCACTGATAAACTTAGCTAACGATTTCTCCGCAGAAAACGAAAGCAAAACCTGCGTCAATAAAATTGTAAAAATAGTAAAAATAGCTACTAAAACGACGCTTACGGTTTTCACTTTGCGTTTTAACAAATTGTTTGCGCCCATTTTGAAGCAAGCGGCATTGGAAAGCTTTTTTCTCGTAGGAGAAAACGAATTTTCTTTCTCTTGCGTGGCAGGCTGCTCGCCGCTGTCCGATATGATTTTTCCGTCGGAAATTTCTATTATTCTGTCACCGTACTTTTCCGCACTCTCCCTGTCGTGCGTGACTACGATAACAAGCTTCTTATCGGAAAGGTCTTTCAGAATATTCCAAATACTTTCGCCGGTTTCGCTGTCAAGATTTCCGGTGGGTTCGTCCGCGAGTATCATCCTGCTGTCTTTAACTATCGCCCTTGCAATAGCCACCCTTTGCTTTTCCCCGCCCGAAAGCTCATCGATTTTTCTTGTAAGATAATCGGAAGAGAGCCCGACGCTTTGCAACGCCGCCGCAACCTTATCGGTAATTTCCGCTTCTTTTGAAAGTCGCAATGCTAACGCAACATTATTTGCAACGTCAAAATCATTCAAGAGGTTGAATTCCTGAAATACAAAACCGACGTACTGATTTCGGTAATTATCGTAATCGGCTTGCTTAAAATCCGCAAAGCTTTGATTATCTACAAAAATTTCTCCGCCGGTTGCGCTGTCTAACCCGCCTAAAATATTCAACAAGGTCGACTTTCCGCTCCCGCTCTTGCCGAGAATAAAAACCATTCCCCTGTCGCTTATTTCAAGATCGATATTTTTTAATGCAGGTACTTCTTGCTTACTTTTTGAAATATAAGATTTACTGACATTGTTGAGCTTTAACATTTATGCCCCCTAAAACATTTCGGAATCATAAAGCAATTTGTATCATCATAACATGAATATTCTTATTGAACATTTTAACACATAATAACGTGTTTTACAAGTGTATTATAAAATATAGTTTATAAAAACGACGTCGATAATAAGCCACGAAGTCTTTTTTCGGCATTAGTGCCGAGAATATATCAATTCCTTATTAGTAAAAATCATTTCTACGTTTTTGTCGTTTTTATACTTTTCGATTTTGCTTGCTTTAATCTCTTTTAAATAACGGTTGGATAAGTGCAAATAAGATAGTAACCGCCGTCTACGATATTGAACGTAAATGCAATCGTCTTTAACAAAATCACAATAACACGCCAATAAATCTTGGTCTTCTATATCATAATAAAATTTGTCGTTTATATACGTTCTTTGTAAAGTCAACTTGGATTTAACAATAAAGCCTTCATGGACTTTCAGTATAATTGTTTCGTTCTTTCGGTCGACAGTAAGTTTATCCTTCAATACGTCGCAAGAAGATAATTCGTCATATAAATCCGACAAGTATTGTTGACATGAAATATCGTATATGATTTTTTTAGCAGTCCTTTTGTCAAGCGCATAATTTGCGATATCGTGAAATAGCGAAATAAACTTGTCGGGCATACCAATCGAATTTTTAGAGTTAGTCCACAATTCAATTATTGCGCCGATAAGTTTGTCATTGTCGTTCAAATCATTGAAGTTATAGTAATCCAAAACAAAAGCAACGTCTTGATAGTTCGTTTTCATATACCCTCCAAACATCCATAGCTTAGCATATACCCTGTCAAAAGTCAATCACACTTTTACGGCACAAATATGCGGCTACGCCTAGATTTCTCCGCTTCGCGCTGACGCGCTTCGGTCGAAATGATGGGTATTAGGCTTGACTTTTCTAAACAGTACTGCCCACACGACCCATCATTCCGAGCAATGTCGAGGGATGCGGGCAAAAAAGGGCGAACCGCCGCATTGCGGTAAAGCAAATATACCGCTCAATTTAATGGCACAAAAAAACGGCGTTCGTGTGAACACCGTTCTTTTTGTTTAGCTATAATTAAGTTAATCGCAATTATTTGTGTCGAGGAATAAATTTGCTTGCTCGCAAGGGCAAATTTACGACGACGACAAAGTAGGCATGTTCCGTCGTTTACGACGGGACGGCGCGCATTGCGCGCACACAAGGCGAGCCTTGTGTTAATGCCTATTTTATTATCTCGGTGATAACGCCCGAGCCAACCGTTCTGCCGCCTTCGCGGATAGCGAAGCGCAAGCCTTTTTCGGCAGCGATCGGGTGGATAAGCGTAACGGTCATCGTTACGTTGTCGCCGGGGGTAACCATTTCTACGCCCTTCGGAAGCTCGACCAAGCCGGTAACGTCGGTCGTGCGGAAGTAGAACTGCGGACGGTAGCCGTTGAAGAACGGAGTGTGGCGGCCGCCTTCTTCCTTTTTAAGAACGTACACCTCAGCCTTGAACTCGGTATGAGGGGTGATGGAGCCGGGTTTTGCGATAACCTGTCCGCGCTCGATGTCCTTGCGGTCTACGCCACGGAGAAGGATACCCGCGTTGTCGCCGCTTTGCGCGGTGTCAAGCATCTTGCGGAACATTTCGATACCGGTAACGGTGGACGAACGAGTCGCTTTGATACCGACGATTTCTACGGGATCGCCCATTTTGATAACGCCGCGCTCTACACGACCGGTAGCAACAGTGCCGCGGCCGGTAATCGTGAAGATGTCCTCGACGGGCATAAGGAAGGGCTTGTCCACGTCGCGTTCCGGAGTGGGAATGTACGCGTCGACAGCGTCCATAAGTTTCATGATGCATTCGCAAGCGGGATCGTCAGCCTTGCCGCCCTGCGCAGCTTCCAAAGCTTTGAGAGCCGAGCCGGGGATAACGGGAGCGCCGTCGCCGTCGAAGCCGTAGTTGGAAAGAAGTTCACGAACTTCCATCTCAACAAGCTCGAGCATTTCGGGATCGTCCACTTGATCGGTCTTGTTCATGAAAACAACGATCTTGGGAACGCCGACCTGACGGGCAAGAACGATGTGCTCGCGAGTCTGAGGCATAACGCCGTCGGTAGCCGCAACAACGAGGATTGCGCCGTCCATCTGCGCCGCGCCGGTAATCATGTTTTTAACATAGTCCGCGTGCCCCGGGCAGTCAACGTGAGCATAGTGACGGTTAGCGGTCTGGTACTCAACGTGCGAAGTGTTGATGGTGATACCACGAGCTTTCTCTTCCGGTGCTTTATCGATCTGGTCGTAGCGCATCTGCTCCGCCAAACCTTTGGCTGCGAGCACCATGGTGATTGCTGCGGTCAAAGTGGTTTTGCCGTGGTCAACGTGGCCGATTGTGCCGATGTTTACGTGCGGCTTGCTTCTATCGAATTTTGCCTTTGCCATATTATTATGGTCCTCCAAAAAAATTTCTTTTTAAGTTTGTTTTATTATACCACGCCTTTAAAAAAACTTCAACCGTTTTAACGTGGATTTTTAAAAAGATTTGAGCGCGCTAAAACGCGCTTAAAATTAAGCCTGAGCTTTTGCGCGCTCGCCTATTACCTTTTCGGCAATGTTGCGAGGAACTTCGGCGTAGTGGTCGAACTGCATCGTGTAGTTGCCACGGCCTTGGGTGCGCGAACGAAGGTCGGTTGCGTAACCGAACATTTCGGACAGCGGGATTTCGGCGTGAATGATTTGGCTGCCGTTTACAAGGTCGGTACCGAATATGGTGCCGCGGCGGGAGCTTACGTTACCCATAACGTCGCCCAAGTATTCGTCGGGCAGAGTTACGTCAACCTTCATGATAGGTTCGAGCAAGTACGCGTCGCCCTTTTTCATGCCGTCCTTAAACGCCATAGAGCCTGCAATCTTGAACGCCATTTCGGACGAGTCGACCTCGTGGTAGCTTCCGTCGTACAACGTTACCTTGAAGTCAACGCACTCGTAGCCGGCAAGAATACCGCTCATGCGCGCTTCCTGAATACCGTTGTCGACAGCGGGGATATATTCCTTCGGAACCGAACCGCCGACGGTCTTATCCTCAAACACGTAGCCTTGACCCTGTTCGAGCGGCTCCATGATGACTTTGCAGTGACCGTACTGACCTTTACCACCCGACTGACGAATGTACTTGCCTTCGGCCTCGACCTTTTTGCGAATGGTCTCGCGGTACGCAACCTGCGGCTTACCGACGTTGGCTTCCACTTTGAACTCGCGGAGCAAACGGTCGACGATAATGTCAAGGTGAAGCTCGCCCATACCGGCGATAATAGTCTGACCGGTTTCTTGGTCGGTGTAGGTCTTGAACGTGGGGTCTTCCTCGGCGAGCTTGATAAGCGCCATAGTCATCTTTTCCTGACCGGCCTTGGTCTTGGGCTCGATAGCTACGCGGATAACGGGCTCGGGGAATTCCATGCTTTCGAGTATAATCGGGTGCGACGGGTCGCAAAGCGTGTCGCCGGTAGTCGTATCTTTAAGACCGACGATGGCGCAGATATCGCCCGCGCGAACCTCCTCGATATCGGTACGGGAGTTGGCGTGCATCAAAAGCAAGCGACCGATACGCTCCTTCTTGTCCTTGGTGGAGTTGAGAACGTACGAACCTGCGGGACAAACACCGCTGTAGCAGCGGAAGAATGCAAGCTTGCCTACGAACGGGTCAGCTGCAATCTTGAACGCCAAGCCTGCAAACGGCTCTTTGTCGTCGGTTTTGCGCTCGGCTTCGTTGCCTTGCTTGTCCGTACCTTTGATGTGCGCGATGTCTACGGGGCTGGGCAAATAGTACACGATAGCGTCGAGCAGCTTTTGCACGCCCTTGTTTTTGTACGACGAGCCGCAGAATACGGGGTTCATCGTCATATCGAGCGTAGCCTTACGCACGGCGGCGCGGATTTCGTCTACCGTAAGCTCCTCGCCCGCGAAGTAACGTTCCATAAGCGCGTCGTCCGTTTCGGCAACCGCTTCCAAAAGGATTTGACGGTACTCGTCGGCCTGCGCCTTGTACTCGTCGGGAATCTCGGTTTCGTTAATGGTCTTGCCGAGGTCGTCCTCGTAGATTTCCGCTTTCATCGTTACAAGGTCGATCATACCCTTAAAGGTGTCTTCCTTGCCGATGGGAATTTGGAGCGCAACGGGATTGGCGCCCAAACGCGTCTTCATCATGCTAAGCACGTTAAAGAAGTTAGCGCCGTTAATGTCCATCTTGTTGACGTAAGCGATACGCGGTACGCAGTACTTGGTAGCCTGACGCCAAACGGTTTCGGACTGAGGCTCGACGCCGCCCTTTGCGCAGAACACGGCAACAGCGCCGTCAAGAACTTTGAGCGAACGCTCAACCTCGACGGTAAAGTCAACGTGCCCGGGGGTGTCTATAAGGTTGATACGCGTAAGCGGCTGATCGGGAGCGGTCTGCCACTGCGTAGTGGTAGCTGCGGAAGTAATGGTAATACCGCGCTCCTGCTCCTGAACCATCCAGTCCATGGTAGCGCCGCCGTCGTGAACCTCGCCTATCTTGTGCACCTTGCCGGTGTAGAACAAAATACGCTCGGACGTGGTGGTCTTACCGGCGTCGATGTGCGCCATAATACCAATGTTTCGCGTGTTTTCCAATGCAAATTGTCTTGCCATAATGTTTTCCTCAATTAAGAATTAAGAATAATGTTGAGATTCTTCGCTACGCTCAGAATGACAAAATTACTTATTGCTTTAACTCATTCAAAAGCTTGAAATAGTGACGAACCCTTTTTGTCGTAGTCGCGCCGCAGACGGGCAACAGTTGTGCCGCACGCGACGGGCGCGTAGACCCACCTACGTAACCAAGCGGGCGGTGCAAACGTAGCCCGTATCCGGCGATGAATACGGCAAAAAGAACTACCAGCGATAGTGCGCGAACGCTTTATTCGCCTCCGCCACTCTGTGCATTTCCTCTTTACGCTTTACGGCCGCGCCGGTATTGTTGTACGCGTCCAAAAGCTCGCCGGCAAGGCGCTCGTTCATCGTCTTTTCGCCGCGTTTGCGTGCGAACATAACTATCCAGCGGATAGCGAGCGTTTGCTGACGGTCGGCACGGATTTCCAGCGGCACCTGATATGTGGAGCCACCGACACGACGTGCCTTAACTTCCAGTTGCGGTTTGACGTTGGCCATTGCTTGGTTAAATACGTCAACCGGTTCGAGCGACGTCTTTTCCTTAATAATATTAAAGGCGTCGTATACTATAGCCTGAGCCGTGCCTTTTTTGCCGTCAAGCATGATTTGGTTGACGAGCTTGGTCACGACCTTGCTGTTATAAATAGGGTCGGGTAAAACATCCCTCTTGGGAACCCCGCTTCTTCTGGGCATGATTATCTCCTTATTCGATTTTTTGTGGGCAAGATCGCCCGTTGAGATACGCCAAGGAATAACAACGCTTGTCCGCAATCAAACGGACAACCGTACATTATTTTGCTTTCTTAGCGCCGTACTTTGAGCGAGCTTGCTTGCGCTTAGCCACACCCGCAGTGTCTAATGCACCGCGAATGATGTGATACCGCACACCGGGCAAGTCCTTCACTCTGCCGCCACGGACAAGCACAACCGAGTGTTCTTGCAGGTTGTGACCGATGCCGGGAATATAGACCGTACCTTCCATCTTGTTGACAAGACGCACACGAGCGATCTTGCGCAAAGCGGAGTTGGGCTTTTTAGGCGTAGTCGTAGTCACCGAAAGGCATACACCGCGCTTTTGGGGATTGTTATCGAGAATAGGGCTCAAAGACTTATACTCGACCTTTTGACGACCTTTCCTAACGAGCTGGTTGATCGTAGGCATTGTTACTCTACCTCCTTTTAGTAGTATTGCCGCTCTCACTCACCGAATAAGAGCATAAAGATACGCGCGTACTTCCACGCGTACTACTAATTATAAACGAACTCCCCCTATCTTGTCAAGCGATTTAAACCGATTAAATATACAATCGGCGCACGTAAAAAGCGCGGAAATTGCTTTCCGCGCTTTACTGTGTTTTGATATAAATTGTTTTACGCCGCGTCGATTACAACGCCACAGTTGTTGTTGCCGATTTTGACGGTCTTGCTGGCAAGGTGGTTGCCGCTTGCCGCAGCTGCGGTGGACGTAATGGTAACTTTGATCTTTTTGCCCGTGCCGCCGGTGACAGTGAACTCGATCTTATTGCCGCTGCCGCTGCCGGTAATTGCGGTAGCCTGACCAAGCTTATACGTCTTACGAATTCCGGAAAGAGTCTTTACCCAGTTGAGCAACGAATTGGGATCTGCTTTTTGCTCGGCAACGCTCTTTACTGCGGACGTTGCGTTGATTCCGGAAAGCGCACATTCAAGCTTATCAAAGCCGATTTTGAATTTGGTGTTGGTATTTGCTTCCCACTTCATGGGCTGACGGTAAATCCTATCCTCGTGCGCACTGCTGGTAAGCGAGTCGGTACTGCCCGTCTCCAAGGTATAATCCATAATACCTTCCATACCGATTTCGTCGCCGTAATATATCCACGTCACACCCGGCAAAGCCATTATCATGCCGTAGTACAGGAACAATGCGTTATACGAATCGTCGATAAGGTTGCCCTCTATCTTGGCGTACTTGTCGTTTTCCGCTCCGTCGGTCTCGCTGAGCGCCATACGGTTGCGTGCGCGCGGCAGGTCGTGGTTGGAGGTAAACTGTCCGCCTATAAAGTTAGGGTTGACCAGTTTAAACATATCATAGCCGCCATCGGTGCTTCCTGTAACGTACGAAAACGCCTTACCCATCCAGTTGGCATCTGTTTTCCCGCCATAAGAACTGGTTATACCCCTTATGGTAGCAAAACCGCGCGAGCCGTAGTATACGTTAAAATCGAACTGCGAGTCTATGCCTTGATAGTAATCCTTGGTGCGCTTGTTCCAACCGTCGAGGTTTTCGCCTACGACAAACGCATTGGGATACTTGGATTTAAGCTTGTAGTTGAACTCGCGGTAGAAGTTGTAGTTGCGGTTTTGGTCGTGAGAATACAACCCGTCGTCAACAACGCCGTTAGTACCGTTCTTGTCGGCAGCGGCACTGGGCTGTCCGCCCTTGCCTACAACCTCGTTTACCATATATATGTGTTTTACGGCGTCGAGGCGGAAGCCGTCCAAGCCGTACTCCATCCACTTGTAGCAAACGTCCACAATGGCGTCGCGCACGGGCTGGTAGTCGTAGTTAAGCTCGGGCTGGCTGCTGCTGAACGACGAATAGAAGTAATATCCGTGTTCATCGCCGAACCACTGCTTTTTGGCGTCGGCGCTAAGCCTTTGGTATTGCTCCTCGTTAATCCAGTTGTAGAACTGGCGGTAATCGACCTCGTCGAAAGTGGTGTCGGCAAACTTAACGTTTTGCTCCTTGACGAGCTTTTTGGATTTGACAAACCATTCGTTCGCGCCCGAAGTGTGGTTAAGAACAAAGTCCATAACGATTTTCATGCCGCGCTTGTGAACCTCGTCTACAAGATCGCGGTAATCCTTGTCGGTGCCCCAACGGGTGTCAACGCTGAAATAGTCGTTGATGTCGTAGCCGTGGTAGTTGGTGGACTGTTGGAAAGGCGTGAGCCAAAGTATATCGGCGCCGACGTCGTTTTGTATATAATCGAGTTTGTTGATAATACCTTTAAGGTCGCCCATGCCCTGTCCGAGCGGGGTGTCAGCGTCATCCTGAATTCCGTCGGCAAACGACGCGATAAAGATTTGGTAGCCGGTATTGGCGTCGAATTTATCGTTGCCTGTTTTGCTGTTGGTCACGGCCTTATCCCACTTCGGATAAGTCGACGGCTTGGTGCTGTCGATAACATCTTTGCCGCTGATGCGCGTAATCGCCGAGCCGGCGGGAATATTGCCGTAAATGTCCTCTATTACGACCTCGACAAATTCCGGCGTACCATGAGGAACGTCCATTTCGGTAACAAACCAATGGGAGTCGCCGCTGCTGCGTTGGATTTCACTCACCTTAACGTAGTTGTTGTCGCCGTCATTTTTCCAATAACCCGCTTTTTGTCTGGAACTTATCATGAACAGCTGGAAGCCTATATCGTCGACCGACTTATAGTCCATATCGTTGTTGAGTGCCACGCCGGGGACAACATCGCCGTTCCAGCCCGCGTCATGATATTCTTGGGTAAGGTCCACGTCGTAAACGGCGCCGGACTCGTCTATCCAAGCAAGATTGAACGTCCTGCCCTCGCCGTTTTTAGGCCAGCACCACAATCCCCAATCGCCGTACACGCTCGATTGCGACGCCGTATTGTACGTCGGTGCACCGCTGCCTACACCTGCCGAGGGCGGAGTTATTTGTTCGCCTTCGAGATGCGCCCCGCGCTTATAGTGAATGTATAAGTGTCCCGGCTTAGCCCAAGACGAAATATTCTTTTCGTATTCAAGCTTTGCGGCATTGGACTCCCACCTTGCGGTAAGCACAACGTTACCTGTAATCGGCGTGGTTGCAATATACTTATTGTTGTTTGCGTCGAACCAGCCGACAAAGATAAAGCCTGCGCGAGTAGGTACCGGGATTTTTGCACCCATTGTGCCGCCGGAGCCTACCTGCATGGCTTCGGGATTTTGCTCTGCCCCGTTGCCGTTGAAAGTAATAGTATACGTTTTGCCGGTAGTGACAACGCCGTTAGGGTTGTCTAAGCCGCCGTTGGGCATATCTATGGTGCCGCAGGCAAGCATGGATACGCTCATAACAGCGCAAAGCAAAAATGTAATCGCTTTTTTGAACTTCATCATTTCCTCCGTTGGGAATTTTAGTAATAGTTATTATACACTATAAAATATATGTTTGTCAATACTTTTTGTAAAGTAATATGGTAATATACGTCGCAATACTTTTTACACAAAAATAAATCACCGTATTGAAAGGGGGGAACAATACGGTGATTTACCAAAGGAAGAAAAAGATTGCAAAGAGTAACTCTTTACGTTTGTAATTGTACTACACAAATTTGTTGGTTTTGTGAAAACCGTAAAGAAAGTTCGACTTTTTTTCGTTTTTTTATACTTTTGCGGGCGTTTTTGTGCAAAACGCAGTTTTTTCGTTTTTTGCGTAAACAAATAAGGACCGCGTAAGCGCAGTCCTTATTCTTACTTATTCACTATTCACTATTACCTATTACTTATTTCACTATCGCCGTGCCGTATGCGGGTACGGTATTGCTGCCGAACACAACGTTTCCGCTAACCGTCTTGCTGCCGCCCGAAAAGTTGTGGTACACGGTATAAGTTTTGCCGCCGCCCGTCACTACTATTTTGAGCATGCCGTTATCCTCCGAACAAGTGGCGGTGCCGTTGATTAGCGTCGGGTTGTCGTTACGGAACTTGGTCAGGCTCTTTACGTAGCTAAGCAACGAGTTGCTGTCGTTTAGCTGGTCGGCAACGCTCTTGGTGTTGTTGTTTGCGCCGTTGTCGTAAATGGCGGTACACTTATTAGCCCAGCTGCTAGTCCACTTCATGGACTGGCGCAAATCGTCGTCGCCTCCCTTTTTGCCGACAAGCCCTATCTCGTCGCCGTAGTAGATCCAAGGAAGTCCGGGCATAGTCATTATTACAGCCATGTACAGCTTGGCTTTTTCGGTGCTGCCGCCGATTTGGGCGTTAAGCCTGTTAATGTCGTGGTTGGAGCTTATCATGCTGTTGATAGGTCGGTCACCCCTATTGGTCAAGTATTTTTGCGCGTTGCTGTTGAATTCATTCGCCGCTGCCGCCGCCCCGCCGTCAAGCCTACCGGGCAAATTGTAATACGTGTTAAAGTCAAACAGCGAATCCATGCCTTGATAGAACGGCGAAACGTCGGTTGTGTTGCCGCTCAGCTGTTCGCCCAAAAGATAGCAGTGCGGGTATTTGGTTTTCAGCTTGTAATTGAATTCCTTAAAGAACTCGACGTTTTTGGTAAGATTGTAATTGTACGGACTGTCGTTTGCGCCGCCCTCGACGTCGCCCTGCGCGTTGTCGCTTTCGTCCCACATGAATACGTGCTTTATGGCGTCCATGCGGAAACCGTCCAGTCCGTAGCTCATCCAGTACGCCGCAACGTCCACCATGGCGTCGCGCACCGGCTGATAGTCGTAGTTAAGCTCGGGCATGCCGCCGCCGAAGGACGAATAGAAATACCAGCCGTCCGAGCTATGCATGCGGTTGCCGCCGCTTTGTTTCCAGCGGTAAAAGTCGCGGTACTTGACGGTCGCCTTGGTGCCGTCTTGGTACGTCACCTCTTCGACTACGCCGTTTTTGGATTTTTGGAACCACTCGTTTTGCTGCGAAGTGTGGTTTACGACCAAGTCCATTATTATCTTCATGCCGCGGCTGTGCGCCTCGGACACCAGCCTGCGGTAGTCGGCATTGGTGCCGAACTTGGGATCTATGCTGTAATAATCGTAGCAATCGTAGCCGTGATACGAATCGCTGCTTTGTATGGGGGTCAGCCAAAGCACGTCCACGTTAAGACCTTGCAAATAATCGAGCTTGCTAGTAATGCCGTTAAGGTCGCCGCAACCGTCGCCGTCGCTGTCGCAGAACGACGCCACAAAAATTTGATAACCAACGCCCATCTCGTCCCAGCCGTTTACCGTGCTCATAACGGGCAAGTTCTTGGCGTATTGGCGGTTTACGTTGCTTATGCTTTCGCGCTTAGGTTCGGTGGTGCTGTTTCCGCCGCCGATAGGCGCCGCCGCAACAGGCTTGTTTCCGCCGCTCGACGTGCTGCCTTGCGTAACGTACCAGTGATAACTGCCGCCCACCTTTTGCGCTTGGGACAGCGTGACGGTATTATCGCCGCCGTCCTTTTCCCAATTAGGCCGCGTTACGATAAAGTTGATTCTGTTAAGCCCGTTATTGATAGAATCTTTAAGATTGATAGCAAACACCGCGCCCGACGCGTCCTTTGCCACAGTGTTCTTAATTTCCTGATCGTTGTTGCCGTTCCAGTTGTATATATACCAACCGTCGTAGTCGCCGTTGCTGCGCAAATAGTGTATGTACAGCGTGTCGGAGTCCTGCATGGTCGGCGTGTATTCTATTGAAACACCACCGCCCGCCGTCCACTTGGCAAACAGCGTGGTATTTTCCGTTACCGTGTCGACGGCGAAGTTCCATTGTTTTGCGGCGTCCTCTTCCACGTACCAGCCGCTTACCTCGTATCCGCTGCGCGTCAGCTGCGGCTCGGTTATGGTACTGCCCGCCTTTACGGTTACGGCAGCAGGATTATACGTGCCCGCCTTGCGCGCGTCAAGTCCTACGTTAAACGTTACGGTAACGTCATTACCCGTGCCGACCACCGTCCAGCGCGCGGAAAGCGTAAGCGTTGCGCCGCTTACGGTATCGGTATCGAAATTCCACTTGGTGCTGCCGTTGTACCAACCGTCCAGAGTATAGCCCCCGTTTGTTATATTAGGCATTTGCACCTTGCCACCCTCGTCGATCGTCTGTTGCGGCACGGTCGCCGAACAGTTGGTAACAAACACGACCGTGCATTTGTTGGGCGTGACTTGAATTTTGGTCCACTGCGCACGTAAAACAAGCGTTTTGCCGCTTACCGTGTCGGTATCGAAATTCCATTTGGTACTGCCGTTGTACCAGCCGTCGAGAGTATATCCCTCGTTGGTTACGCTGGGCTGTTGTACCTTGCCGCCGACGGTTATCACCTGCGACGCCACGACAGCGGAACAGCCGGTTATAAAGGTGACCGTAGTAGATTCGGGTATTGGTTCGGGCGGACCGCCTTGCACCGGCGTCCACTTGGCGTACAGCACAAGCGTATCGCCGCTTACGGTATTTACGTCGAAGTTCCATTCGTTTTGCAAATCGGAGTCGGAGTACCAGCCGCCGAAAACGAAGTCCGTGCGCGTGGGAGATGCGGGGCGTGCTACAAGCTCGCCCTCCTTTATGCTTTGCGACTGCACTTTGCTACCCTCGCCCACGTAAAACACGACGGAGCAGTACTTATCGTTATTTTCGGGCTCCTTACCGTTGTCGCCCGACGGAGTGCTGATACTACCGCAAGCCGTAAGGCAAGCGACAACAACCGTTATGACGGCAATAAGCAACGCCGTAAATGCAATAGACCTTTTTCGATTTCTCATAATAATCCCTCTCTGTGAATTATTTAGATACAATATAACACCAATCATCCGTTTTGTCAACAACCAACAGTGCGACTACTGCCCGAGCAACGCGGTTTTTCGCATTTTGTGTCGGCGCGCAAGATACAGTATGGGCGTATCCAGCAGCGACGTGAACACGAAAATAACATACCCCGACCCGAAAATCGACATGAGCGTAGCAAAGTCGTAAGTCCCCGCAAACGCCAACACGGTAAACAACAGCGAGTTTATAAGCTGGCTTACCAGCGTCGAGCCGTTGTTGCGCAGCCACAAAAATTTCTTTTTGTCGCCAAACTTCTTTTCGGTAAAACTCCACCACTTGTGGTACAGCCATACGTCGAATATTTGACTGACAACGTACACTATGAGCGACGCGCACACTATGCGCGGGGTGGCGGTAAATATCGCGCGGAATGACGGTAACAGAGTGTCGTTTTCACTCGGCACATAACACAGCCAGCTTGCCGACAAACCCAAAAAGAACAGCGTGGCGAACAATCCTATGTACACCGCCTTGTTGGCAGCCTTTTTGCCCTCGCACTCGGAAAGTATGTCGGTTATGAGGAATGTGGAAGCAAACAGCACGTTGCCGAGAGTCTGCTCCAAGCCGAACGCCTTGACGAGAATAAGCACCTCGATATTGGCAAACACAGTAGCGACGGCGGACACGGCGTACAATCCCGACTTGCCGAACAGCATGTAAGCAAGCAACACCACGCCGTAAATGAACACGACGGAAATAATCAACAACAGCTCGTTCATTCGCCCACCCCGAAATCTGTATTGTTAAGCAGTATATCCACCCGCTCGTCATCCTTATATATAGGATATATGCGGGTGCGGAATGTGTCTATAACGGAACGGTCGGGCTTGACGGCAGTCGAGTTGTCGCACATTATATTTATGCAAATGCGTTCGAAGTTGTTTAGCCCCAATTCAATATCACGGAGCATGCTTTGCTCGGTCTGCCCAATAATGCCGAACAGAAAATTCGCTTCGTCAAAGCCGTCCGCTATTACGGCGGGGTCGGCGTCCTTTATGCCTTTCAGCAAAATGCGCTCGCGCAGGTCGTAGTCGAAGGTCTCCAAGCCCAGCTTGAATTTGATTGTAAACTCGTCAAACTCCCGTCGAAGCGCTGCAAGCCTATCCTTATATATATAATGCACTTCGAAGTGAATAACGGAAATGCCCTTGTCGCGGCAAGTCGATTTGATAAGATCGAGCGTGCGATTGTCCAGCTCGAACACCGACCCGCTGTTTATAACTTCCAGCTCGCCGTACTCGCCCGTCACGTGGGACAACACCTCGGCGTTGAGCGCAAAGTTGTCGTCGTCGGACGGCGAACAGTCCAAGTGATAGTCGCAAAAGGTGCACCGCTTATACGCACACCCGCGCCCGCGCAGCAACACTATTTCGCGCTTGCGCTTTTCCGTAATAACAGAATATCTATCCATAGTAAATAAAAAGGGCGTTTGCAACCATCACAAACGCCCGAACCTATCGGTTCATGCCTCCATAGTTTTGATTTAGCGGAATAATCCGCACGGCAGGATGGTTACGAACTGCCTAATATTAAATTAAATACATTATATATAACACTCGCCTGCTTGTCAATCGTTTGAGAGGTACCGACACAGTAATATTACTTTACTTTTAGTGTGTTTAGGTACGCTTTGGTGTCGGGCGAAACGCGGAAGCTTTCCCTCGCCTTTTGGATAGCCTTGTTGTGCACGAACTTGGGAAAGGTTTGATTTGTGAACAACGGCAGCGTTTTGTCGTAATACTTTACAATACATTCGGCAAGCAGCCACGCCGCCGCCATATCCACGTAATACTGACCGTAGGTCACGTTATGCCGCAATGTTTCCAAAATTCTGTCTATATACTCGTCGCAAAGACAGCAGGAAAACATAATCATTATATAGAACCGCTTTTCGTACTGACCGTCGCTGTCTAAAAGATAACGAAAATCATTCCACACCGTTTGCTTATCCGCCCAATCCAAACAGGGCGTAACACAGTCGACGTGCGCCCACGAACGGAACATCGGGACAAGCCGCGACAAATATTCGCGCGACTTTTCGTAATCCCCCTTGCGCGCGGCAAGCGCGCCCGCAAACAGCACCGTATCGTACGACAAATCTTTATCGGCAAAAAATCCGCTAAGCACCTCGTCCCGCGCCGCAATCGGCACCGACTTTGCCAACTTTTTTATTACGGGCGTGCGTATACCGAGCGTTGGATATCCCTCGCAATTAACTATCGGGTTGTTGAAGTCGTCGTACTTTTTGTCGACGTTTTTCAGTAATTCGGCTTTGCACTGTTCGTAAGTTTCGTACATGGTTTATCCTTTTACTGCACTTGTGTTAAGTAGCGCAACAAATTCTTTACGTTGTCGAATATGATAAGCGGGGCTTTGACGGCGGTAAAGGTGCCGCCGAAATTTTCGAACCCGTCCTTGACGTCCTGCACGTCGGTGAACTCGATTTTCGCGCCCGAGCGAAGCAGCGTAACCGTCGCCGCATTCATAGCGGCGGCAAGGTTTTTTATTAAACCTACGTTGGCGAGGTTACGTATTTCCACGGGAACCGTTTCGTACGCGTCTTTAAGACCGTTCAGCAGCTCGTCACGCTCGGCCTCCGACTTCAACTGCGATATTCGCTTGTACAATTCGACGCGCATTGCGCTGTCGCAGTAGTCCTTGGGAATGACGGCGGTAAAGTCCACCTTCATTACGGGGTCCTTGTGCTTGGCTATCGCCTGACCCTTGATTTCCGCAACCGCTTCGTTGAGCAGCTTGCAGTACATATTATACCCGACGCTTACCATATGCCCATGCTGTTCGGCGCCGAACACGTTACCCACGCCGCGTATGCGCATATCCTGTTCGGCTATCTTTACTCCGCTGCCGAGGTCGGTGTACCGCGACACGGCGGTAAGCCGTTCGAGCGCCGCGCCGGCAAGATTGCTTTCGCTGCCGTAGGTAAAGTACACCTGCGCCACCCTGTCCGACCTGCCTACACGGCCTTTAAGCTGGTACATTTGGCTGAGCCCCATGTTTTCCGCGCCGTACACTATCATCGTGTTGGCGTTGGGTATATCTATGCCGTTTTCTATAATGGTGGTCGCAACAAGCACGTCCGCCTTGTTTTCGGCAAACTTTTCCATTGCGGCGTTCATAAGCTTTTTGTCCATCTGCCCGTGCGCGTAGGTAAAGCGTATCTCGGGCATGAGCGATTGAAGCCGCGCGGTATATTCGTCAATCGACGGGCGCGACCCGCCGTTGACGTAGTTGTACACTATAAACGCCTGCCCGCCGCGCGCGATCTCGCGGGTGACGGCATCGACAATAAGCGCGTCCGAATATTCTGTAACGTACACCTGCGCGGGCAATCTACCCGTGGGCGGCGTTTCCAGCATGGACACGTCGCGTATGCCCGACATTGCCATATGCAGCGTGCGCGGTATGGGGGTCGCTGACAGCGTGAGCACGTTTATATCCGTTTTCAGATTTTTTATTTTTTCCTTGTCGGACACGCCGAACTTTTGTTCCTCGTCGAGAATAAGCAATTCCAGGTTTTTAAACCTGACGGAATTGCCCAAAAGCTTGTGCGTGCCGCAAACTATATCCACCGAACCGTCGGCAATGCCCTTTAAGGTTTTTGCAGTGTCGCTCTCGGCGCGGGATAATGCTGCGACTTTTACGCCGAACTTTTCCATTCTCGCCTTGGTCGTGTTGAAATGCTGGCGGCAAAGCACGGTGGTGGGCGACATAAACGCTACCTGCCCGCCCTGCGCTATCACCTTGAACGCGACGCGAAGCGCCACCTCGGTTTTGCCGAAGCCGACGTCGCCGCAAACAAGCCTGTCCATAATTTTGCCGCTTGTCAAATCGTGGAAGCACGCGTCGATTGCCGAAAGCTGGTCGGGCGTTTCCGTATACGGAAAGTCGGATGCAAACTCGTCCTCCATTTCCCCGCCGTCGTCGTAAATCTTGCCCTTTACGGTTTCGCGCCGCGCGTACAACGCCAAAAGGTCGAACGCCATCGCTTTGAGCCGCGACTTGACATTGGCCTTTACTCTTTCGAATTCGGCGCCGCCTATCTTGCTCAGCTTGGGCGGGTTGTCGGCAAAGTCGTATTTGCTCAACCTGCTCATGTTTTCCACGGGCACGTACAACGTGTCGCCGCCCGCGTATCTTACCGTTATATAATCGCGCTCGTAGTCGCCGAAATCGACTGCGCCCACCGCCTCGCAAATGCCTATGCCGTGCGTTTCGTGTACGACGTAGTCGCCCGCCTTGGGCAGCTCCACCAGACCGACGCGCTTGACCGAGGTGAACGGATCGCGCTTTTTGCCGACGTTGCGCATGCCGATGATTACGGTATTGCCGTCAAAAAACACGCCGCCGTCCGAAACGGGCTGTATGTACTCGACGTCGTAGCACTCCACGCTTTCCAGTCCTTCGCGCACGTCGGCGCCGACAAGCACCCTTATACCGCGGCTGTTCCACGTGGCTATATCGTCTTTTAACTGGTTGAAGTTTTTGCCGTACAGCGGCAGGTCTATGCTTTTCTGCTTGAACACGCAGTCGGGCGAAAAGAATCGGTTGTTGCTGTCCACCGCGTGGAAGCACAGTCGAAGCCCTTGCGTGGGCGGAACGGACACAAGGTTGTCCGCCGCACAGAACGGCGCTTCGCCCGCCTCGATAAGCCGCTTAGCGCGCGAGGCGTGTTCGCGGTATGCGAATATGCAGTTGTCGTAAACCGCCTTGGCGTCCTCGGCTATTACAAGCCCGCCGAAAAACTTATCCACCGTGGTGTGCGGAAACAAAGAAATGAGCGTTTGCTCGCCGTCGGTGTCGCCCGTTGTAAGCCGTTCCGCCATGCGGTGCTCTATTGGCACGCCCGCGGTTTTGCGCTTTTCGCCCGCTTTGAGCAGCTGAACGATGACAGGCGCAACGTTTCCGAACACCGTTTCGGTCGCGGGGTACGCGGTAAAGGAAGTCAGCTTATCCCCCGCGCTTTGCGTGCCTATATCCAATGTGCGTATGCTGTCGCACTCGTACCCGAAAAATTCGATACGCGCGGCGTTGCCGTCGGGCGCGCACACGTCCACAATATCGCCGCGCACGGCAAACTGCGCAGGCTCGTCCACGTGCCCGACGCGGGTATACCCCGCCGTAGTCAGTTTAGTTAAAAGCTCGTCGGTGGGAATGGACTTACCCACTTCAAAGTTCACTGTGGCATTCAAAACAAGCTCTGGGGGCGGTAATAATTGCATAAAGGCTTCGGCGGTTGTTACAACCACGTCGCACTTTCCGCTTGCCATGTTGTACAGGGCGCGCGCTCGGTCTCCCGACCTATCGCTACCCGAAACGAGTATAACGTTGTTTTTGGGCAGCAGCAATTCCACCGCGTTATAGTGCATGGACAGCTCGGTATACGCGGCGCGAGCGGACAAAACGTCGGCGCACACGTACATATATTTATTGAACGCACAGCAAAAAAGTCGGACGTCCGACTTTGTCATGCCGAACACCGACGCGCGTTTTCCGCCGTTCACCGCCGATATAATATCGGAAGTAACGCCGTTCATGTCGTTTATTACACGACCTATACTCCGCATTTCGCCCAAACCGTTATACCGTAAATCTTGCTGTCTTATGTATCGCTTTCTACCGTTTTTGTCAAATCCTGCCACGGCTTGCCGTTTGCCCAGTCGTCTGCAAACGCCGCCGCCAAGCCGCACGCCTTGTCCATAACGCTTTTGAACGCAGCGGGAATTTTGGACAACACGTAATCGGCAAGCCCCATATAGTTGGGCTTGGGCCCTATGCCTATACGCACCCGCGCAAATTCGGTCGACCCCAGCTTAGCCACAATATCGCGCATGCCGTTGTGCGTACCCGCGCTGCCGCTAAGCCGCGCACGGACAACGCCCTTACTCATATCTATATCGTCGTACATGACAAGAATGTCTTTGGGCTCTATCTTGTAGTACCGCGCGATAAAGCTCACCGCGTCGCCCGAAAGATTCATGTACGTGTTCGGCTTGACAAGCAAAACCTTTTGCCCGCATATATTGCAATCGGATATATACGCGTTGCTCTTTTTGTCCAACGCAAAATCGGGCGCACGGAACAAGGCCGCAACCTTGTCCGCCGCCATAAATCCGATATTGTGGTAAGTGTCCGAATAATCGTTACTCGGATTGCCCAAGCCGACAATAAGCTTCATAAATTAGTCGATAACGGCGTTAAGCTTTTCGACCAAATCATTTACATCATTTCCGTGCGCGGCGGCAGCTTCCGCAACCGTCTCCCCGCGCGAAATGGGGCAACCCAAGCAGTGCATGCCCATGTCGAAAAACACCTGTGCCACCTTTTCGTTTTCGGGCGCCAAGCACAGTACGTCGTAAATAGTCATATCGGGTGTAACTTTATTAGCCATGATAATTCTCCTTGCGTTTAGTATGTTCGTAACGGTTTAAGTATACACGGGTAAATGATGTTTGTCAAATAAATTGACTAAGACGTATTATGGTCGCCCCTCATCCACCGCAAGCGGTCCCCCTTCCCCCACGGGGAAGGTTATCACACCGCAAAGCTTAACCACTGAATACCTTCCCTCGGGGGAAGGTGCCCGAAGGGCAGATGAGGGCAATTCTTAATTCTGCATTCTTAATTCTTAATTATCTTTTAGCACTGCGCAAAGCTGCGCGGCAAAATCGGAAAGCTCCTCGGCGGTTTCCCTGCCTGCGTACATCGACCCGTCCGACGTGACAATGTTCCACACCATATCGGGCGAACGCAAATACTTTACCGCTGGCACAAAAATATACAGCGGGTACCAGCCTTTTTCTCGCGGCGGAGTGCCGATTGTGTAATAGCCGTAATCGCCGAAAATAAGATAGTCGAGCATAGTCACGTTTACGTCACCGAGCATATCCGCAAGCTCGGCAACCGCTTGTGCTATATTATAGGTTTGCGGGAACATATCGGGTTCGCGCCGCGCGATAAAAACGTACTTGCAGCGGTGCTTGCACGCCGAACTCAATATATCGCGCGTAGGCACGCCGTCCGAGCAATAACATTCTATCGCCCGAACGTTAAACTCCCCGTCCATAAACGCCGCATACGTGCCCGTCGTAAGCTTGCCGAAATACGCGATACCGAAAAAGTCCGCCGCTTCCTGCCTGTTCCTAAACCTAACCGATCTTTGTCCGCTTGCCAGGCAAAGCCCGAACAGCGCCGGCAGCATTGCCGCCGCCTGCGCCGTTATGTGCGACACCTCCATAAGCTCGGACTGCGGCGCGCAAAGCACTCCCGCCACCGAGCCGTACCTGTCAATCAGCTTGTGCGAAATAACGTTGGTATCCTTTTGCGGAATAAAAAAGGACAACAGCAGTTCAACCAGCTCGATATCGCTCAACCCCGTCAAGTCGACGTCGTTCTTGGCGGAAGTGCGCAGCCGCTCCCTATGCCCCTCGTGCGCGTTTTGACTTCCGTTGCGCTCATCAAGACGACGGCGCAAATATCTTTCCAAATACGGCGCTATCGGAAGTACGTGAGGTGCGCTTTGCTCTGCGACCGCCCCAACCTCGTCCGAACATTCTTCCGTATTCGTCTTGTTTTTCGGTTCTTTACCCCTTTCCATAAGTTAATATGAATTTACTGATATTATATTGTTTTCCTTAAATTCAATATATACTTTTTATTGTTGCTCGTCAAGTCCTTACAAAAAATTAACGCAACAAAAAAAGGGCGCCCATTCGCCCTTGTAATTCTGCATTCTTAATTCTGAATTTTCTACTTCTTTTCCACTATTTCCAGCGCAACCCTTGCCTTGGCCTTGCTGCCGAACATATCGATTTCTATATCTGCGTAGCGGTTGTGGCGGTTGATGTAGGTAATCATTCCCTCGCAGCCCATAAGCGCGCCCGCCGTAATCGTTACTTTATCGCCGTTGATAAAGCCGATTGAATGCTCCACGCACCGCTTGCCGCGCAGCAAAAATTCCAGCCGCGCACGCTCGCCGTCGGGCAATGCTATATTGTCCTTTCCGCTGGAAAGCAAGCGTATAATGTCCTGCGACGAGTACACAAACGACCCGAACTCGGCAATAAACGTTTTGGGATCAAGACGCGTTTCCACAAATACGTAGCTCGTAAACAGCGGGCGTTTTTGGTATCGTTTTACGCCGCCCGCGCGGTAGTACGTTTCCGTTTGCGGACAAAAGGGCTCTAACACTTCCGCGGTAAAACCCTTAGTATCGGCAAACCGCGCGATATCCTGTACCACGCGGTTTTCCTTGCCTGTTCTTACGTAAAACACATACCAATAGTACGGTTCTTGCATTTATCACCTACAAAAATTATATATCGCGTTCTTTGTCGCTGACGAAAGTAACGCCCACCATGCCCGCGCCGGTGTGCGCACCGATTACGGGGCCGACCCAGCCGATAATTACTTCGCAGTCGGGACGGATTTCCAAAATTTTGGCTTTGAGCGTTTCGGCTACTTCTTGGTTGTCCGCACAGGGCAAGTAAACCCTTTTGGTGCAAGCCGCATTGAACTGCTTAAAGAAGTCGGCCATATACGACACGCCCGCAGCCACGCCTATCTTTTTGGTGACGACGGACAAGCCGCCCTCTTTGTTTATGCACAGTATGGGTTTTATGCGCAGCGCCGTGCCTATTACCGCCGACGGGCCGGACACCCTGCCGCCACGTTTAAGGTGCATAAGGTCGGTGGGCATAAATCTGACCGCGATATGCTTGGTAATATAATTCATTTTTTCCAGCGCTTCGGCAGCCGACAGTCCCTCGTCGCGCAGCTTTTCCGCTTCGTCTACGACGATACGCTGTACGCTGGTTGCCGCAAGCGAGTCCAGCACGTACACGCGAGTTTTGCCCAACTTTTCGTTTACGTTGGCGGCTGCGGTAAGCGCGCTCTGGTACGTGGACGACAAGCCCGACGACAGCGTAATGTGCAGTAAGTCGCCTTCGCATTCGCTAAGCACTTTTTCGAAAAATTCTTCGTGCTCGGCAATGTTTATCTGCGACGTCGTGGGCATTTTGCCCGCGCGGATAAGGTCGTAAAAGCCTTTGTATTGTCCGTCGTTGTCAAAGTCGTCAATGTGCGGTACTTCGTCTATTGTATATACCTGCGATATGTATTTGATGCCACGGTTGTCGAGGTCGCTGCAAAATATATCGCACGAACGGTCTGTAGAAAGTGTAAAAGCCATTTTTGTTCTCCTTAATAAATCATTAGTATGTTGGGATTAGATTTCGCTGCGAAGCTTGTCAGATATAAAGGTTATGCCTACGGCATTGGCGCCGGTGTGCGCGCCGATAACAGGCCCTATCATGGCGACCTCTATGTCGCAGTCGGGGCGCGCAAGCTTTGCCTTTTTGAGCATGCCATCGGCAAGATCGCTGTCCGCACTTGCTATGTATACCTTGTGCGGCTTTGCCGCGCTGTCGCGTTTAAAGATGTTTATCATTTCGGCAACGCCCTTGCTCGCGCCTATCTTCTTTTGCATAACGACAAGCGCACCCGCCGGATCGAACCGAAGTATGGGCTTGATGTTGAGCGCCGTGCCTATGTACGCCGAAGGCCCCGATACCCTGCCGCCGCGCTTTAAGTGCATAAGGTCGGTGGGCATAAACCATGTATGAATGTGGTTGACAAAGTCATCCAAAAACGCTACCGCTTCCTCGGCGGACACGTCCTCGTCGCGCAAGCGCTCCGCTTCGTCTACAACAAGCCTTGTAGCAATGGTCGCGGCAAGCGAGTCGACTATGTAAATATGCCGCCCCGTTTCCTGTAATATCTGCTCGGCAACATGGCGCGCCGCAAGCGGCGATGTGGTAAGCCCCGACGATATGGTGACATGCACTATATCGCCCTCGTACTTCTTTATCATCTCGCCGAAAAATTCTTCGTAGTCGTTTTGCGTAACCTGCGAGGTGGTGGGCATTTCGCCGTCGCGGATTTTGGCGTAAAAATCTTTAAGCTCGTCGTCGCGCGTAATCTCGTCCTTATGCTCGCACCCGTCGATGGTGTAGTAAGTGGATATGTAATCTATTCCGCGCTCACGTAGCTCGCTTTTGTATACGTCGCAAACGGTGTCGGTAGATAAATGAAATTTCATGTTTTGTCCTCCGATTGACTGCTTTTATTATACTACTTAACTCTAATTTTATATAGATGTGAAAGACAAATTACACACTTATACCACACACCACGCCAAAAAGTACACACTTATGGGTGTAGTGTGTCATTTTTATTTTACCCCCGAATCGGAATATTTCCGACCCTTCAAACAAGCATTTCGCTATTTTACGGCACGAATCGGCTTTATTAGTGTCGATTTGACTTTTTACGCATGTATGCGAAACTTGAATATTAACGGTGAAAATGGTATAATTTTCTTAAATCAACAAGAAAAAAATCGGTGATAAAAGGAGTTACTTCTTATGAAAATCAGGGTTATGGTATGTGACGACAACGCGGAGTTTACGGCGAGCATAAAAGCGCACTTTGCCACTTCGGACAAGATAGAGCTGGTGGACGTAGCGTCCGACGGCAAGCAGGCTTTGGACAAGCTGGTAACGGTGCGACCGGACGTACTTTTGCTCGATTTGGTCATGCCCAACCTCGACGGATTTTCGGTGCTGGAGCGCGTAAACAAGGGCAATATGAAAATAATAATCGTGTCGGCACTCAGCCAGGAAGCGTTTATTTCCAAGGCGATGGGGCTTGGCGCGGACTTTTATATGATGAAACCGATATCGTTCGGCGTGCTGGACGAGCGCATAATAGAAGCGTTCAACAACAAACGCCCGTCGGCAAAAAACCGGTCTATGGACGAAAAAATAAGCAATATCTTTATAACCGTCGGCATTCCCGCGCACATTAAGGGGTATCAGTACCTGCGCGAGGCGATAAAGATGACGATAGACAATCCCGAAATAATCAATTCCATAACCAAAAAGCTGTACCCCGAAGTAGCCGATCACTTTAAGACCAGCCCCAGCAAGGTGGAGCGCGCCATTCGCCACGCCATAGAGGTTGCGTGGAACCGCGGAAAGATAGAAAACATCAACACCCTGTTCGGCGTGCGCGTGTACAACCATAACGAAAAGCCGACCAACGGCGAATTCATTGCGCTAGTCGCCGACAAAATGCTGTTAGAGAGCGTTTGATTGAATTCGGAATTCGGAATGCGGAATTCGGAATTAAGGGTGGTTATTGCCGCCCTTTTTTAATGCGGATTTTTGTTGCGCATAAACGCGCTTTACAATATTTAATAAGGGCGCGAAGCGCAGTCCGACAATTCCGAATTCATAATTCCGCATTCCGAATTCACTTGACACCGTTTTTTGTATTTGCTAAAATACGTATATAAGTACATATATAATAAAGAAAAGAACAAATGAAAAGACTCATTTTGGTATCGTCGCCGCCCGCGTGCGGCAAAACGTTCATATCCAAGCAGTTGGCAAAAAACCTGCGGCATGTGGTGTACCTGGACAAGGACACGCTTATTCCTCTATCCAAGCAAATATTTCGCGTGGCAAAAAAGCCGTACGACCGCAGCTCGGACTTTTTTGAAGAACAAATACGCGACTACGAATACGACGTTATACTCGACCTCGGCTTCGAGGCCTTGCAGTACGACGACACCGTGCTTATTAACGCGCCTTTCACGCGCGAAGTGCGCGACCCCGACTACATAGCGAACTTGCGAAAAAAGCTTGCCGACAATGACGCCAAGCTGACTATAATTTGGGTGGTCACCTCGCCCGAGGTTTGCCACGCGCGCATGCTGCGCCGCAACTCCGACCGCGACACTTACAAAATCAAGCATTGGGACGAATACATAAAGGGCATCGACTTTTCCGTTCCGCAAAACGTAGACGGCGGCGAAAAAGACGGACTGATGCTGTTTTACAACTCGTCCGAAGCGGAATTCGTCAAGTCCATGCACGACGTGCTGGCTGTGCTCGATCCGCAATAATCCGAACTTAATTCGATTATGACAGAAAACACCGAACAGAATTCAATACCCGAACAGCCCGAGCAATATGCCGACTTTAAGTCCACATTTGCTTCGGTGCCGCAGCAGGACAAGCGCCGCGCATACACGCTGCTTATAGCGGCGGGGGTAACGCTTGCCGTGCTGTTTTTGTCGCGGCTGTTTTGGCTGTTCAAGCCGGTATTCGACCTTGTGTACTACGGCACTCTGCCTATAATCCTATATTATATCCTTATCGGTATCGTGTTTACTGTGTTTATAATTCTGCTCAACCGCTATCTGAAAAAGCACTGCGACTGCCGATTGTTTTTGCCGCAAAAGCAGCAAATGGACGTGCCGCGCACGCTGGCTGTTATAATCGTCGGCGCAATAGCCATGCTGTGCGTAAGCGCGGGCTTTAAGTTCAAAGTAAAAATTCAAGTGGAAATGGGCTCGGGCGTCACTATGGCTACCGCGCTTATCAACCTTGCAATATACATTTATTACGGACTGCATTTGTGGCTGGGGCTTACCGCCGCCGCGCTTGTGCAGCGCGCGCTTACCGTATTGCTCCCCACCAAGTATTCTGTGCCGTGGGGCGCGATATTTTTGGTCACGGTGTTCGGGCTGATAGAATTCGCGCTGGAAGCGTGGACGACGACGCACTTGTATCCGTGGCTGTACTATATACTCACCTACGCGTACGCCTTGGTGTACGAGCTGACAAACCGCAGCTTCCACCTTACGTACTGGGCGTGTATAATAATTTTGGTGCTGTGATATGTCGTTTAAGCAAGTCGCAAAAACCGCGGGGAAAACATTTCTCCGCTTTATAAAGATAAACTACCTAATGGTCGCATATATATTCGCTTCCGTGCTGATTGAGCTTACCGGCATAGCTGTTACGGCGGGCAAGTTCTACATGACGTCGCCGTGGCTGTTCCTGTCGTTCTTAGCGCTCGCCTGCCTTATTTCGCAATACATTCCCAACCACAAGGCGCGGTACGCGTACTTTATGTGCCTTATACTGGCAAACTTTATTCTCGACTTCGTGTTCATAGTTATATTCGACAGCACGGGCGGCACGATATTCGAATACGCAATGCTCAGCCTGCGCCGCGACGCTATGATAATAGTGGAAGTTATACCTATGAGCTTTACGTTCATATTCGTATCGGGCATTGTTATAGCGCTGTACGGCACGCTCGGCTTTATGTTTACCAAGCGTATCGAGCGCCCCAACGTAGCGTTTTCGGCCAAGATAACTACGGCGGCGCTCGGCTTGCTCGTAATAGTGGGCAATACTCTTCTCGCCTTTTTCGGCAACTACCGCTTCGATTCCAACGACCTTACGTACAAGCTGCACCAGCAAGAAACGGGCACGTATGCCAACAAAGGAATTGTGGGCAATATGTACAACGAGCTTGTGCGCGGGCTGTGGTTTTCCGACATCGACGTCGGCGACACTAAGGAACTGCACGACTTTATTTACAGTCACACCACCGAGCCGACTCCGCTCACGGGCAGAGCCGACGGCTTTAACGTGGTGACCATTCTTTGCGAAAGCTTCGAGTGGTTCACATTCCTTTACGACGCCGACAAATTTCCCAACGGCTTTGCGCGTCCTATCGACGGCGACGAACGCTCCGCGGACGAAATTAAATCAGCGTTAAAGCAGCTTTACCCCAATTTTTACAGAATGTACGAAAGCAAGTCCACCGTTATACTCAACAACGCGCACTCGCTGGAAAAGACCGACATTTCGGAAAACAAGTCGATACTGGGCAACTATCCGCTGTTGTACCAATACGTAAACTACGGATATCCCGAAAACTCTCTGCCGTACAGCATGCCCAACGTGCTAAAAACGCTGTTCGGCGTGGAAAGCAATTCCTTCCACAACGGCGACAAAACCTTTTACAACCGCGACATTCACCATACCAATGCGCTCGGCTTTAACAGCTACACAGCGGGCGAGGATATTTATCCCCCCGACGAGGATGGCGGCGGCTTGGGCGAACGCCGACTGGACTCGGTAATGTTCGATACGTGCAAGGAACAAATGTTCCCTGAGGGTCGCAGATTCAACACTTATATAACCACCATAACCCAGCACGGTCAGTACGCCGAACGCGAAAACCTGCAAGACAACTATGCAAAAATGGACGAGTACGGTATTCTCCCCTTCGACGAGGACGACGAAGACGCCAACGCGCTGCGCTACTACTGCGCCGCGGGCATGGATACCGACAAGGCAATAGGCATTATGCTCGACTATTTGGACGAGCACGACTTGGCGAACAAAACGCTTATAACGATGTTCGGCGACCACAACGCTTACTATCAAGGCATAAGCAACTATGCCAAAAACATTTACTTTACAGACACTGCCGACTACACCGAGCTGTACCGCGTGCCTGTAATGATTAAGGTGGGCAACAGCGACTTGGGCAATCCCGTAGTAAACAAGTTCACCTGCACAAGCGATATTTACCCGACAATACTCGACCTTTTGGGCGTAACCGTGTTTTCCAACCTGACATACGGCGTGACCGCATTTTCACCGCAGGAGTCCATACTGTACTCCCGCGCCTACGACAAATTCCTTACCGACAAGATTTACTTTAACAGCCTTAGCAATATCATATACAAAGCGCCCGACGTGGACGAGGAGTATTTGACGGACATAGAACAGCGCGCCACTGTGCTGCTCGACAAAATTTCGCACCTTAACCGCATTTTTGCGACAGACTACTTTAAGGGCGGCAACACAACCGAATTCAACACACTGCTTAAAGCGGTAAACGAGCAACCGATAAGCGCAAGCAAGGAGGTAACAAGCTATGCGGCCTAACGTTAATATCCTGTGCGCAAACGAGTTTGCACTCGCCATTGCGCTGACCGTGTTTATACTGCTCACAGCAATCCTTACGCTGCTGCTTACTGCGCTTGCCGCAAGCAAAAACTTCCGTGCGGTATTCTTCCGCGAAAAATCATCGCGCAAAAAGAAATCGGCAAAAAAACAGCCTGCCGCGGTATCCGAGCCCACGCCCGTAATGCCGCACGGCGGCGTTGACACAATACCCATCGACCCGCCCAAGGCGGCGCGCCGCACGGGTACGCGCAAAACGGCGGAAGACGACGTTCCCGAATTTTTAAACGCTATCCCCACCGTGCCGCTTGGCGGCTTTCCCCAAGCAGCGCCCACCCCGCGCGGCAAAGGGCGGCAGAGCATGCGCATAGCGGAAATTCCCGATGAAACCGAAGACGGCGGCACGTACGTCGCCCGCTCCGTAACGATAACGCGCGCACGGCCGGTTACACCGACAAAGCCGGACAACAAGTCCGTCAAGGACAGCAAAACCGAAAAGACGGACAAGGCGGCAACAAGCACTGCGCGTACGCCCAAAAGGGATAAAAAATAAACAATGAAACGTTCGAAGCTGTTACACAATTTGCAGCCGCTATTGTTCGGCTGTATCACGGGCATAGTGTGCGGCGCGGTAATCGCGCTGTTTTTGGTATGCTCGCGCATTGTAATAAGCTTTGCTTTTTCGGTATATTCGCTTGAACGCACGGTACTTGCCGTAACCTGCACGCTTATATTAGTCATTTTGTGCTGCTTGATAACGGCAGTACTGCAAATACTTGTGCCTGCCGCCAAGGGCAGCGGCATACCGCTTGCCGAGGGCTGCGCACGCGGTATGCTCAGAGTTAAATGGCTGCGCACGTCGGCGGCGCTGATTGCCGGGAGCCTGTTGGCATTCCTGTCGGGCATGCCGCTGGGCAGCGAAGGCCCGTCCATAGGCGTGGGCGGTCTTATAGGCGAAGGCGTAGGGCGCATTGCTAAAAAGCCTGTGCAGTTTAGGCGGTACTTGATAACGGGCGGAGCAAGCTCCGGCCTTGCGGTAGCGTTCAACGCGCCGCTTACCGGCGTGGCGTTCGCCTTGGAGGAAACTCACCGCAAATTTTCGCCCGGCATACTGCTTGCGGCGTTCAGCTCGGTAGTGCCCGCAATAATGGTATCCCAGCTTTTGTTTTGGGGCTTCGGGCATATATCCTACCTTAACAGCTTGGGCATAGGCTACGGAATGACCGTGCTCCCCTTTTTGGCACAGGTCAAGTACACCTCGGTAGGCGCACTGTTTACGGTATGCGGCATTGCCGCAGCAAGCGGAATACTGTGCGCGTTGCTTGCCGCGGCGTTCAACTGCTGTATATTCCTATTCGGCAAGCTGTTCGGAAAAATAAACAACGCGGCGCTCAGATTGCTCCCCGCCTTTATGCTGACGGCGGTATGCGGACTTTGCATATATTCGGTTATCGGCACAGGCGAACGCACCTTCGAACACGTATCGGTAAACACCGCGGCGGGCATGCTTATACTGCTTGTCGTACTGCGCTTTGCAATGACGGCGACGGCAAGCGGCAGCAGCGCAACCGGCGGACTGTTTTTGCCGATGATAGCGATTGGCGGCATACTCGGCACGCTTATCGCCAAAGCCGCTATGGCAATGGGCATGAGCGCGGAATATGCGCCCAATGTGATAATGCTGACTGTTTCGGCGTTTTTTGCCGCGTCGGTGCGTGCGCCTATAAGTGCGCTTGCAATGTCGGTGGAGCTTACGGCAAGCTTTGCCAACCTTTTGCCGTGCGCGGTGGCCGTAGGGATCGCAACAGCCATTGCTGCGGTATTGCGCTCGGCGCCGTTGTACGACAAGATGATGGAAGACCTGTACAACAATACCGTTACGGACAGCGACGACGTCACGCTCAAAGGCATAGTACATGCCAAATCGTTTATCTGCGGCAGGCGCATACGCGACGTGCTGTGGCCGCACAACTCGCTTGTTACCGATCTTTGCCGCGACGGCCGCGACCTCGTGCCCGACGGCGAGACCGTTTTGCAGGAAGGCGACGAGCTTACCGTTCGCGCCGAGCTTGTCAATAAAGACGCATTTATAGAACAAATGCAGGACTACATTATTACGCGCAATCGAAATTGAGATTGGGCAGTTTTCGTAAGGAGTAAAACACTAATGACTACGGTAGCTATAACAGGAATAACCGGCAACATGGGTCAAGCGACCTTCGAGGCGCTTAACGGCCTGGAAGTGGACGAGATACGGCTTTTGATCCGCACCCCCAAACGCTTTAAAAAGCTTTTAAAGGCGAACAAGGCGTTGGAAGGTAAGGTGACGGTGATAAACGGCGGTATGACCGACGTCGAGGCGATAAAGCAGCTGGTTACGGGCGCCGATATAGTCATTAACATGGCGGCGGTAATTCCGCCCCGCTCCGACCAAGACCCCAACGCGGCAGTAGCGTGCAATCAAGTTGGCACCGAGCTTTTGGTGACGACAATAGAAAATATTAAGGACAGTCAGCCCGCACTTATTCACGTATCTTCGGTGGCTGTGTACGGCAACCGCACGGGCGCTCACCCCTTCGGGCGTGTGGGCGATCCGTTGCTTGCAAGCCCGCTGGACGTGTATTCGGCAACCAAGGTGCGCGGCGAATTTCGCGTACTGGAAAGCAAAATAGAAAAGTGGGCGATACTCCGCCAATCGGCAATGCTCCACCCGCAGATGATAACGGACAACATTCACGACGGACTGATGTTCCACACTGCGTACAACGCACCGCTGGAATGGGTTACGGCGCACGACAGCGGCGTGCTTATCCGCAATATTATACAACAATATATAGACGGGAGTATGCCCGAAAAGTTTTGGAAGCGCTGCTACAACATAGCGGGCGGAAAGCTTAACCGCCGCTACGGTATTCAGACGTTTGACGAGGGCTTTGCCGTAATGGGCGGCAGCTCCAAACATTTTTTCAAGCCTGTGTACAACGCGACGCGCAACTTCCACGGCGTGTGGTATTTGGACGGCGACGAGCTCAACAATATGTTCGACTTCCAAAGCCAAACGACAGAACAGTACTGGCAGCAGGTCTTTAAGGCACATCCCGTTTTCAAGCTGGGCAAGCTCGTGCCAAAAGGCTTGATACACTTCTTTTTGTTCCGCAAGCTGTTAAAGGACAAAAACGCGCCGTCGTACTGGGCAAAGCATAACGACGAGGCGCGAATGATAGCATACTTCGGCGGCAAGGCCGAGTACGACAAGCTTAAATCGGTCAAGTGGTCGGAATTCCCGCTGCTCGACCCCGCGCAAATACAAAATCTTAACGACAACGATTCCCCCGTGTACTACGGCTACGATATAAATAAGTCGGACGACGAAATAACAAACGCCGACGTCAAGGCAGTTGCGGAAGCGCACGGCGGCAAGCTGCTGTCCGAGTTTGACGGCGATATGTACAAAAAGCTGGACTTCGAAACACAGGACGGCGAAAAGTTTACGGCAAGCGCGTATACGGTGTTGCGCGCCGGACACTGGTACAATCCCATATACGACAAGTTTGTTTGGGACTTTGACAGGCTTTCCAAAAAGGACAAGATTTTCGCGTCGATATGGTACGACACCCACGACAAGGACGAGGACTACGTTTACTCGTTTGACGCCAACTTTGTCGCTCACGCAAACAAGATAGAAAAGAAATGAAAATACTGTTGATATACTTTTCGGGTACCGGCAATACAAAACGCATATCCGATTTATACAAAGCTGCATTCGAGGAGCGCGGCGCCGAGGTGGACGATTTAGCATTACCCCTAACAGCCCCGCTGCCGAACATAGCCGACTACGACATGATAGGACTGGGCTATCCCATACACGGGTTCAACGCGCCCAAGCTGCTTTTAACGCTTTGCAAACAACTTCCCAAGCGCAATAAAAAGACGGACGCATATAAAAAGGCGTTTATATTCAAAACGTCGGGCGAGCCCGTGCGTATGAGCGACGTGTCGTCGCTGAAAATGCGCAAGATATTAAAGCGGCGCGGATACGCCGTAAACAACGAATACCAATACGTAATGCCGTACAATATAATATTCCGCCACACCGACAGCCAAGTATACAAAATGTGGACGGTCGCGCAAAAGCTTGTCCCAGCCGACGTAAATGAAATTTTGCAGGGCGGCACTCACCTGCCCAAAAAGCTGTTTATGGGCGGATTCTTGGCGTGGGTGTTGCGCTGCGAACACTGGGGCGCACACATAATCGGCAAAACGTACAAGGCGAAAAAGGCTTGCGTAAAGTGCGGCAAGTGCGTAAAGCTGTGCCCTATGGGCAATATCCGCACAAACAAAAAAGGCAAGATAAAGTTCGGCGGCAAGTGCATAATATGCATGCGTTGCGTACAAGCCTGCCCCAAAGCAGCTATAAACATGGGCTTACTTAACAGCTGGAAGGTAAACGGCGCGTACAGTTTTGCCGAGCCCGACGAGCCGTCACTCCCTACCAAGCACGACAAATATTGCAAAAAGGCGTACGACAGATATTACGCCGACGCCCAAGCGCGCATAGACTTATTCGACAAAAACTCGACAAACAGTGATAATTCTTGACAAAAGTATTGACAGAAAATACACATAGTGATATTATTAGCATATAATCATTTGGAGGTAAATCATGGCTAAAAAACTCAACGTGATCGGCTTGGTATTTACATGCCTTGCAGTGGTCGGACTTGTACTCGCAATAGTGGGTATGTGCACAGGTGTTGTTTCAATAGAGGGCGAAACCGCAACCTTATTTGACGACAGCTGGGATGCCCCCGGAATGCCCAGCACTGCGTTCACTCTTGTAGCGTTCATCGTAGCGCTTATCGGTGCGCTTATTGTGCTTGCAAACGGCGTTCTCGGCTTCCTCGGCAAGGACATCAAAATCCTTGGCCTTGTGGGCGGAGCGGTTGCAATCGTAGGCGGCATACTTGTCCTTGTTGCAGGTCTTGTCCTTGCCGGCGATGTGAGCGACATTGTCAACGCGATTGGCAACTTAGCAGGCTCTATGGGTGTGGAAGTACCGAAGGCCAGCGTAAATGCAGGCATCGGTATTTGGCTCGGCGCTATCGGCGGTATTCTTGCCGGTGCTGCAGGTCTTTTGGGCGCTCTTAAAGTCGGACAGAAATAACAACTACTTAAACAAAAAAACGGGCCTATGCCCGTTTTTTTGTTGCCGTTTTTCTTTTTTATAAGGTTGAGAATAAGAATATTGTGCGGCTGCGCCTAGATTTCTCCGCTCCGCGCTAACGCGCTTCGGTCGAAATGATGGGGATACGTGTTAGGCTTTTCTCCCATCACCCCGAGCAACGCCGAGGGGTCTAGGCGAACCGCCGCATACATGTTTTGCTATTACTAAATTTAATTCTTAATTCTGCATTCTTAATTCTTAATTAAATTACCAGTCCGCCACTTGCAGGATATGAAACACGCTCGTGCCCTCGCTCACGGCAATGCCGCAGTGAATAAGCGCCGCGCCGGAGAATGTTTTGTTCAGCTCTCGCACGTGGTACAGATTGTGCTCGTCCAGTCCGAAAAGCTTTATGCGTTCGCCCTTTGAAACGCACACCGTATACGCGCGCGACTTATCCTTGTTCACAACCATCGAGCACCCGCCGTTACTGTAAACGTCGCCGCGCAGTACGCACCTCGCGTCGTCCTGATACGATAATATCTGCGCGCGCACCGCGCGTTTGATTCCGTCCGACAGCTCCATTGGATTAAGCTCGTAGCCGAGCGCGCCGAGCGAAGCAACGTCAAACCGCGTTTTAAAGTTTTCGGGCGGGTCGAGATTTACTATATTGCGAATAAACCCGAGCGGATAGTACGCAGTGTACGCTTTGACGTCGTCGAGCAGCAATCCAAAATCCACGCGAATGCCGTCGAATTCGTTTTTTATCATGTTCTTTATTGCGAACATGCCGCGTGCGACGTCGCTGCTTGTCGCGTTTTTGGGCGCGTCTATCATTACGTACTTGATATCATAGTTAGACAAAGAATAGCGTACTGCGTGATACAGCATAGCCGTGTGCTTGTCCGAATTGTCGTATTTGTATATGCCGTCGGACGCCTTGCAGATATTGGTACGCAACGCGCTTGTTTCTTGTATACACTCGCGGTTTATGCGCAAGCCTGCAATCAACCCGTTTTCACTGCACGCTTCGCTCAGCGTACTTATTTCGTCCCTTGTATGCCTGCCGCCGTCAAGCGCAACGATGCCGAACCCCAGCTCGCCCGCCGCCTTGACCGCCGCAACAATTTCCTTCCATTCCATTTTGGGTAAAAACAAGACGGCGGCACGCTCGGACACGTCGGAGTTATCCTCGCGCAGTATGTCGTGGAATACCCGCGACACCCCGCCCCTGCCCATATCCGAATACACGCAAAGTAATTCGTGGCACTCTACGTCGCCGTTAATTTCATATAACGTTACCGCGTCCGTTGTATCGCACGTAACGGTATCTCGGACGGTAATATTGCCTTCGCCGTTGGGGCACAAAAATCCGTACGCGTCGCCGCTATCGCCGCCGCAGGTCGCAAAAAATCCGTCAGGCTTACAGTCGGCGTTTTGAACGTTACAACCTACCGATTGCCGCACAAGCGCAAGCTTTAACTCCTCGCTGCCCTCGTGCTTTATCGTAACACGCCGGTATATTCCGCCGCGCGGGTGCGGTGTGTAATACATAGTCGCTTTCAGCTTTTCTTTTACAGCGCACAGCTCCACGACGAGCGACTTGTTGTTACCGTCGTCGTCCGTCATGATCCACGCTTCCGTAACCGTGAAATCTACGTCCTTCTTTTTGCCGCCCTCTACCGCTTGCACGCAAAGTTCTTTTACGTTGCCACCCAGTCCGAGCGCGGCAAGGTCGTCCTCCGGCTCGACGCGCTTGCCGAAGTATACGTGCATAGGCACACCGTCCGCTATTGTGAATATATAGCAAACCTCGCCCGCAGAAATATAGCAAATATCGTTATCGATTTTAATCATTGTTGTTCCTAAAAAATTTTAGCGGTAATATCAAGCATCAGCTTTTGCGGCAGTATATGCCGTAGGAAATTAAGCGCCTTGTACTTGAAGCCTATTATATACAGCGGCTTTTTACCTTTTTTGCAACATTTATAAATCTTTTTTACGGCGGGCTTTAGCTTCATTCTCTTATGCTCTCGCCCGTCTATTTTTTGCGCCGAAACCAAAGGCGCGTCGCCGTAGCGCTCGCCGCCGTCACCGTACTTTATACGGTTGGCGGTAAAGCTTGTTTGAATATCGCCCGGGCAAACAGAGCTTACGCGTATGCCGTGGCGCTTTAATTCCATGTACAATCCGTACGCCGCCATGTTCACCGCCGCCTTGCTCGCGCAATACATGGCGCGGTACGGCAGTGCAAACAGCGCGCACGCCGACGAAATAAACACGGCGTTGCTACCCGCTTGCATATACGTCAAGGCACACCGCACAAGGTTGAGCGCGGCGGTAAAGTTTAGGTCTATTTGCTTTTGCACTTGCTCGATAGGCAGTAGCTCGGTCGCGCCCGACAGCCCGCCGCCCGCATTGGCTATTACCGTATCAATCCGTCCGTAACGCGCGTACACTTCGTCCACAATGCGCTTTACGGCTTCGAGGTCGGTTACGTCCGCCGCAATATCGGGCTCGACAGCGGTGCGGGCAATGCCCACCACTACGTGGCCGTCCGCGCGGTAAAGAGCGCAAAGCTCCTTGCCGATACCCGAAGTGCAGCCCGAAATTATTACTATCTTTTGTTTATTATTCTTCATTTTTTTTGGCGGTCTTTTTGGTCGCAGACTTATTGGCAGCGGGCTTTTGCTCGCCTGCAAGCAGCCTGTTTATTGCCGCCAAAAACTCGGGCTCGGTCTTGTAGCCCTCGGCAATAAGCGCCTCGTTGTACAGCACTGTCACCGTGTCGTCAAACGCTCCGTCGGTAAGGTTTTCCATGCCGAGTATAATCGGGTGCGCCATGTTCACCTGCAACACGCGCTCGGCTTTGACGCCGCCGCCCATCGCTTGCATTATGCGCTCCATTTCCAGCGACACGTCGCCCTTGGCGGCAAGGCACACGGGGTAAGATTTCAGTTTGTCCGTAGCAGTAACCGTCGCTTTGCCTTTCAGCTTTTCCTCTATGCGTTTGAGCAAATCCTTATGCTCTTGCTTTTCGGTCTTTACTTCCTCGCTGCCCGACGCAATATTTTCAAACTTGTGTCCGTCGTACTCTTCCAGCATGCGCGCGACAAATTCGTCCACGGGATCGACAAAGTACAGCACGTCGTCGCCCTTATCCCGCGCGACTTCCAGCTGCGGAAGCATGGAAATTTTTTCTATCGTTTCGCCGCAAGCGTACAGCACGGGCGCTTTTTCTTTAAGCTCCGCCGTGTATTCCTTGTACGTTGTAAGCTTTTTGTTCTTGTCCGAATAGTACAGCAACAGGTCTTTAAGCTTGTCCTTGTCGGCGCCGAAGTTGTTGTACGCGCCGAATTTTATCGCCTTGCCGAACTGAGTGAAAATCTTTTCGTATTTTTCTCTGTCGTTTTTGAGCAGCTTATCGAGCTCGGAAAGAATTTTCTTTTCCAAGCCGTTTGCTATCGCTTTAAGCCGCCTGTCGTGCTGCAACGTTTCGCGCGAAATGTTGAGCGCAAGATCGGGCGTATCCACCACGCCGCGCACAAAGCCCAAGTATTCGGGCAGCAGCTCGGCGCACGTGTCCATAATAAGCACGCCGTTGCAGTACAGCGACAGTCCGCGCTTATAATCCTTGGTGTAGTAGTCGTACGGCGGCTCGGACGGAATAAACAGCAACGCCGTGTAGTCCACAGCGCCCTCGACGCGCGTCATAATGTTGTACAGCGGGTCGCGGTAATCGCGGTAGGTGTGCTTGTAAAACTCGTCCAGCTCGTTTTCGCCGAGCTCGGACTTTTGTTTTTTCCACACGGGGATCATCGAGTTGAGTATGGTCATCTCGTCCGCTTTTTGCCTGTCCTCGGTGTACATTTCGGTCATCATGCGTATGGGATAACGAATATAGTCCGAATACTTTTTGACAAGCGTGGTCAGCCGATAGCTCTCCAAATATTCGGAATACTTGTCGTCGTCGCCGTCCGGCTTGAGCGATATAATTACGTCGGTGCCCGCGTCGGCGCGTTCGGCGTCCGTTATGTCAAAGCCTTCCACGCCGTCCGACGTCCACTTATATGCGCGGTCGCTGCCCACCTTTTTGGTGACGACGGTAACTTGCTGCGCAACCATAAACGCCGAGTAGAACCCTACGCCGAACTGGCCTATGAGCTCGGCGTTCTCCTTGACGCCCTGCTCCTTTTTGAACGCTTCCGTGCCGCTTGCCGCAATTACGCCGAGGTTGTCCTCCAACTCCTTGTCGGTCATGCCCACGCCGTTGTCGCTTATGGTAAGCGTGCGCGCCGTCTTGTCCACCTTTATTTCTATGCCGAAGTCGGCGGCAAGGCTGCTGTCGGTAAGGGACATAAACCTGCGCTTATCTATGGCGTCCGACGCGTTGGATATAAGCTCGCGCAAAAATATTTCGCGGTTGACATATATCGAATTTACAACCAAATCGAGTAGCTTTTGTGACTGTGCTTTGAACTTTTTCATAATTTTAATTTACTCCTTATGCATTGAAAAACGCGACACGGAGTCTGTATCGCCTCGTGCCGCGCGGATATTACTAATAAAACTTGCCAAGCACCTCGCTTGTGCTTGTTACATATGCGAAGGTGTTGTCGTACTTTTTGAGTATCTTGTTGAACTCGCTGACTTGGCGTTTATGTATTACGCAGATGAGCAACGCCTTGTCGCTGTGCGCGTACATGCCCATAGCGTCGATTTTGGTAACGCTGTGCCTAAGCTTGGCAATAAGCTCGGCGGAAAGCTCCTCGGGGCTGTCGGTGATTATCTCGTACTTGATAGCCGACTTGAAGCCCGTAAGAATTACGTCGCCTACCATTGCGCTGCTGAACTGCTGCGTGAACGACATAAACACCGGCGTCATACCGTTTTTGTACACAAAGTACGACGCCAAAACGACTATCGCGTCCAAGCCCATTATGAACCACGTTATGCCAGCAGCTTGATACTTGCGCTGTATAAGCGCGGCTATTATATCGGTGCCGCCGTTGCTGGCGCCCGCGCGAATCATAATGGCAACAGCAATGCCGCCAAGCACGCCGCACGCGATTGCGCCGAGAACGGGCTCAACGTTAGGCCCGCTGTACTGCGGAAAGTTGAACTCCTTCATAAGCACCATGCCGCCCGAGGACAATCCAACCGCGCATGCCGTTTTAATGGCAAAGCCCTTGTTCAAAAATATAAATGCAATAATAATAAGCGGTATGTTGATTAAGATATTGGTATAACCTGCGGAAAATTTGTCGTTGGTCATAAACTGAACCATAGTGCCTATACCTGTAACGCCGCCGGGTGCAAAGTTAAGCTCGGGCGACGTCATAAACACCTGTACGCAAAATGAGCGTATAAATGACGCGACGAGTATCATTATCGGCACGATAACGAAGTTACGTATACGCTTCTTTTTTTGCTCGGGCGTAAGCGGCTTTTTTTCCTTTTTGGTTTTGGATTTTTTACCGTCGGCTTTGGGTTGCGAATCTACTACCGCGGCAGTCGCCGCAGCGGTTTCAGTCTGCGCCGTTTGACCGTTTTCCGCAGCCTCGATATTTTCGTTTTGTTGGGTTTCGCTCATAAAATTATATGACCTCTATATGAGTTATAACAAACTGCAAAAAATTAATCAAGTATTTTAAGACAGTAAAAGATTAACAATTTTTAATTCCGAATTCATAATTCCGAATTCTGAATTTTCTGTCCTATTTTCTCGCCGCACTTGACAACCGTTTCCAAATCCTTGGCAGTGTTGATAAAAAACTCGTCGTCAAGCTCCGCCCTGTCCTTTTCCAGCAACAGTATTACGGTGGAGCCGCCGAACTCGAACTTGCCCTTTTCCTGACCGCGCTCGAAGCGGCCGTCCTTGACGGCGTTGACTATGCGCCCCACCATCATTGCGCCCACTTCCACCATCACCGCCTTGCCGAAGTTGTCGGTGTCCAGCACGGTGTATTCCCGACAGTTTTCGGTGAACACTCTGCGGTTTTCCAGCGCGACTGGCTGGACGGTGTGCAGCCGACCTTTGATAAAGGTATTGCCGCTTGCCGTGCCGCCGTCGAAAAAGTGGTATCTGTGGTAATCGGTTACGCACAGCCTAAACACAATACACAGCCCGCCGCGGTAATGTTCGGCAAGCTCGGCATTCTTTAACAGCGTTTCCACCGTATAGTCGTAACCCTTTACGTTAAACTTTAACTCGTCGTCTATCCTGTACGCCGACACCTTACCGTCGCACGGACTGCACAGTGCGTCGGGCTCCGTATCAAACGGACGAAGCTCGGGCTTGATGTGCCGAGTGAAAAAAGCGTTAAAGCTTTTGTAATCTTCCTCTATAAATTCCGACATGTCAATGCCGTTCTTTTTGATATACTTCTTTATTTTGCGGCGGGAAAGCTTGCCGTCGAGGTGATGTCCGACCAGCTTGCTAAGCCACCGCCGATTAATAAGGCGCAAGCACAGCCCGCCGAACCTTGTGTAATACAAAAATCTCAGCGATTTGGGAACCTGCGGCTTTTCTACTATTTCTCTCATTCCGGTTATATACCCATAGGCGTTCTTGTAAGCGGCGCAAACAGCACGACGCCGCACACGTAATAGCGAATGAGCGCAAGGCTTATTACAAGCACCGTTATGGTGACGACCGTTATTATAAGACCTTTAACGCGCGCCTTGAACATTTTGAACTTGAACACAAACAGGAACGCGCAAAGCAAATAGCACGTCATCATTATTACGCTTTGGTAAATTATTATCGTATCGGAGTTGAGTCCTATCCATTCGGGATGGACGTCGAACATTGTTGCAAACAAATAGAACACGGGCAGCGCCAACGACACGTTGGTTATGGGCAAGCCCTCGTAGCTGTCCCGTCTTGTCGAAGTGGGATCTTTAAGTCTGTTGACTTCGCTGACGTCGTAGTACGCAAGCCGTACAAGTCCGCAAAGCGCAAAAATAACGTAAACAATGCAGTAATACCAACGCGTCATGCCCATAGCCACGCCTACCATTATCGGCGCAATACCAAACGACACCATGTCGCTTAGCGAGTCTATGTTCATGCCGAACAGCTTGTCGTTGTCCGAACGGTGCTTGCGCGTTTTGGCGACCATGCCGTCAAAGGCGTCGCAAAGCCCTGCAAGCAAAAGGAAAAACGCCGCAATATCGTCCCTGCGCGGGCCGCCGTACGCCGCAGCAAAGCATATGCCGCAAATGGATAACGCGAGTGAAAGATATGTAAGTATGACGCCGTAGTGCCAATACCCCACAAAGTGTTTAAGCACAGGGTCGCGGTGAGGTTTTTGTCCTTCCGTTTGCGTGGTGGCGGGGGCGCTGTTTTGCTCGACCGTATCGTCCGGTCTTTCAGTTGTTTCCGTCATCTTGGGGTTCATCCTTTGACTGTTCGTCATATTGAATTTGTGCCGATTGTTCGGCGGGATTGTCCGATTGAGCTTGTGCCGATTGTTCTACCGGCTGCTCGACCTCGTTTTCCGCATTGGCGGACTTTTTGTGCTTTCTGGGCGCCGACGGCACAGACTGTTCCTCGTCGGCAATCGATTTTATAACCGAATCGCTTTTCAGCGCGGTGTACACGTCCACGTCCTCGGGTATATCGGGAGGCGGAGCGCCCACCTCGGCTTTTATCTTTTTAATGCCTACCGCGTGGTATACCAGCGTGTACAGCCCTGTAACGATCATGCTTATATAGAACGAAATTGCGCGCGACACCATCATTGCCGAAAGCACAAAGGTCATGTCGGGGAAGCCTATGCCAAACACGTTGGGATACAAATATTCGTACACGCCCGTGCCGCCGGGAAGCGGTATGGAGTTGTACCCGATCATCACGTATGCCTGCATGCAGAACAGTTCCAAAAAGCTTACGTCGACCTTGCCGAACAGCGGCGACGCCATTATTACAAAGCACGGAATCAACGTTTGCGACACACGCTGCGCCACGTTTAGCAGCAACGAGTTTACAAAAAGCATGGGGTGTTTTTTTATTACGGTGCGGCAGGAACGGTATTTGGTTACAACGCCTTCCAGCTTACCGCGCCACTTGTCCGTCTTTTTTACAATGTGCATTTTGGAGAGCAGCGTTATGCCCCAGTTGCCTATTTTGAGTATCACCCTCGCGCGGAACAAGCAAAGCAGCAATAATGCGAGCAGTGCAAGCTGAATAACAAACCCGACTATAACAAGCGTTTTGGCCAACCAGTGCCCTATCTGACCGAACATGCCGGGGCAAGCCACAACGCCGAACAATCCGACAAGTATCGTTGCCATCGTGTACGCTATTATGTTGAACAGTACGGTAAAGCCCGCCGTGCCGCCGCTCATGCCGTCGCGCATCATATAGAACGCGGAAGCGGGTTGTCCGCCGCTTGCCGACGGCGTGATTGCCGAGTAGTACAGGTCGGCGGTGGAATACGCTACCGACGATGTGAACTTGCTTTTGCGGCCGAGCGCGTGCGCTATTATGTGCAGGCTTATCGCCTCGAAAATAATATAGCCAAAAAGCCCGCCGAACGCGCCGACGATAAACCACGGATTGCAGTTATAAAGGAATTGACCTATATCGTGTATGTTAATATCCTGACTGACAAAAATCACGATAAACGTAACGCTTATCAAAACGATAAGGAACGCTATGTTTATTATTTGTTTTTTTGCCTTTTTTGTCATACACTCTCACTTTTTGTGACAATTTTAGGTCACACTATTTACATATTACCACAAGAGCGCAATTTAGTCAAGCAATGCGCGCGATATAGCACGCAATCAACCTTTTTTACCGCAAAAAAACACGACGGACCAAGTCCGCCGCGGTTTTTGTACAGGATAGTTACAATATATATATATCAGCTTGTCTACTTGTCGTCCGCAGCCTTAGCTGTGGAATTGGGAAAGCCTGCCTCCTCGGCGAGTTTTTTATACTTTTCGGCAAGCGCCTCGTCCACCTTTGTGCCTATGCCGCGCGCGTAGCAATCGGCAAGGTCGGCGTATGCGACGGGAAAGCTTTGTTCGGCGGCACGCTTAAACAGGGAGAAGGCACGCCGTTCGTCCGCTTTTATTCCCACGCCGTCGCGCAGGCATTTGGCAAGGTTGTACTGCGCAGGGGCGCTGTCCGCATCGGCGGCTATTGTGTACAGCTGTACCGCCTTTTCCTCGTTCTTCTCCAACCCCCTGCCTGTTTCGTAGCAAAAGCCGAGGTTGGCGACAGCTACGGGATTGCCCAACTTACCCGCCTGCTCGAACCAATGCACAGCCTGGGCATAGTCCATTTTTACACCCCTGCCGTTAAGATAGCACATACCGACGTTGTTTTGCGCAATCGGATATCCGTTTTGCGCGGCGCGGTAATAGTACAAATACGCCTTTTCACCGTCCGCCTTGACGCCGCGCCCAAAGTTGTAGCAATCGCCCACATTGTTTTGCGCCGCGGCAAAATCGTTCTCCGCCGAACGCATAAAGCAATCGAACGCCTTTTCCAAATCGACTTCCACACCCAGTCCGTGCTGGTAGCAAAAACCGAGGTCGTTAAGTCCGCCCGGGTGATTTTTATCCGCGGAGGCTTGGAATATTTCCACAGCCTTATTGTAGTCGCGCTCGACAACCTGACCCTCGAAATAGAAGTGCCCCATAGTGAACTGCGCGTCAAGGTTTCCCATTTCCGCCGCTTGGCTGATAAGCTCGTACGCCTTTTTCTCGTCGTGCTCCACGCCTAAGCCGCGTATATAACATACGCCCAGCGAGAATATGGCGGGCGCGTATCCCAGCCTTGCACTCTGCTCGTAGCCGTCTACCGCTTTTTTAAAGTCCACCGGCATGCCGTCGCCGGTAAAATGCTTTTCTGCTTGGTCGAAGTACTTCTTCGCCAAAAATTCGGTGGGCGAAAGCCCGCTTTGATTGTTGTTTTTTGCCATATTAACCTCTCGGTATTACATTAGTATGCAATGCCATTGAAAATATTTTAACATAGAAAAAAGAAAATTGCAAGTACAATTCATAATTCCGAATTAGTATTGTATTGCCGCTTTTACCTTTTGCGCAACGTCATCGCCTTTGAGCAAACGTATAAGCTCCAAACCCAAATCGACGGCGCAGCCCGGTCCGCGCGAAGTAGTTATGTTTCCGTCCGTTACAACGCGTGCGGTCATATCCATGCTCGCGCCTATGCAACCGCCCTCGAAGCCGGGAAAGCACGTCGCTTTTTTGCCGCGCAAGTAACCGTTGGCGCCAAGCACAACCGCAGGCGCCGCGCAAATCGCCGCGACGCGTTTGCCTGACTTGATTTGCTTATCTATCGCCGACATAAGCGGAACGCAAGAGGCAAGATGCTCCGACCCCGGCATGCCGCCCGGAAGGAAAATCAAGTCTGCGTCCGACAAGTCCGTTTCGCTCACGGTCAAGTCCGCTTGGATTTTTATTTTGTGCGAGCCGACGATCTGCTTTCCGTCCACCGATACGAGCGCAGTGTCTATTCCCGCGCGGCGCAATAGGTCCACAACGGCAAGGCACTCCACCTCCTCTGTGCCGTCGGCTATCATAGCGTAAACCTTTGACATAGTAACCTCCACAAATCTATCTATATTATATATCATTATTATATATCAATCGGCGCGCAATGTAAAGTTGATTTTTTAGACAAATAATGTTACAATTACTGTATGGAAAAACTGTGCGTAATTTTCGGCGCGGGCGAAACGTATTCGCCGCGCAAGCATTTTTCAAAGGACGACCTTATCATAGCCGCCGACGGTGGGTACGCCGCGGCAATCACAGCGGGGCTGGAACCTAACGTCGTAATCGGCGACTTCGATTCGGGCAACGTACCGGAAGCCGCCGCGCATGTGATTAAGCTAAACCGCGACAAGGACGACACGGACATGCTCGCCGCCGTCAAACTGGGACTACGCCGCGGGTACAAAACGTTCGTACTGTACGGCGGCACGGGCGGGCGACCCGACCATACATATGCCAATATTTCCACGCTGGCGTACCTAAACGCATACGACGCGCGCGGCTTTTTGGTGGACCAATCGGCAATAGCGACGGTAATAACCGACGGCGATATAACGTTGCCGAAGACGGCGCACGGCACTGTTTCCGTATTCGCGTACGGTGGCACGGCAAGCGGCGTGACATATAAAAACCTGAGCTATATCCTAAACGACGTAGAACTCACTCCCGATTTTCCGCTCGGCGTATCCAACGCCACAACGGACAAGCCCGCCAAAATAAGCGTAAAGCACGGCTCGCTGCTTATTTACTTCCCGCGGTAAACTCACGACAATATTTATATACAATCAAAAAGGGACGGTGCAAACCGTCCCTTTTGTAGTGTTACAACCGTATCAATTATGTTCAGAAAAGTATTTGAATTGTGCCGCTAGCGACCTCGGGAGAACAATAAACCGGAATTTTACTGCTCTTTATTTCAAATAGACTTATTGTGCAAGTATAAGTGCTGCCTTTTTTTACTTTGCCGATGCTTTTTGTTATTTCATATATTTTGGAATGATTGCTGTCATAGAAGAAAAATTTAATATCCAAATCATCGATATCTTCGCGCGGCTTTATACTGCATTCCACCCCTATGGTTGCAAAATTGGCGCTATAATCAAGACTGACATCTTCGTTTGTTGCTTCTCTTTTTGCAAATAAATGCACACCCAAAGCAAAAAGCCCTATTGCTACCAATTCCGTAATTAATATAATAAGAAAGCCGTTCGTTTTTTTCGGGCAGTGATTTTCCGTTATTTCTTCATTGCCGTTACTGCAAAAGTCATTGTAGCGTTTCAGTTTCAGTTTTGCCGATATTATTCGCGCTACAATAAAAGCCAATATAATCACAACTATAAAGGCTATTAAAACGTAGCCGAGTTCTTCACTTCCGTTATTCGAATAGTTTACAGGCGGCGATACCATGTTAATATCCTCAGTTATCGGGGTTTTATTGTCCTTGTTTTTTCATTTCTTTTTGCGCGGGCTTGGAACCGAGCTTGGCGGCTTGGCGGATAAAGCCTTGGCCGTTAGTTTCGTTCTTTTCCGTGCCGTGACCGTTTAGATAGCACAGGCCCAAATAGTACATGGCGTCGGCGTGCTTTTGCTTTGCCGCCTCCTTGAACCAGAAATACGCTTGGTCGTAGTCGATGTCGATATCCTCGCCGGAGTAATATAACGTACCCAGCGTGTACTGCGATTCGGCGTCGCCTTCCATTGCCGCGGCGGTAAGCTCGTCAAACTTCATCCAGAATTCTTTGTTGGCAAGCTGGCTGCGGTATTCGTCCATGATTTTTTCGTTTTCCGCAATGAGCTTGCGCTCCGCTTCGATACGTTCCTCGGTTATGTTTATGCTCGCGTTGTATTCCTTGCGCTTTTGGGCGTCGCCCAGCACGTCGTACGCCGCCTGCACCTTTTGCAGCTTGGCTACTATCGCGTCGCCCGACTTGCCGGCATAGCGCTTGTGCAGCTTGTTGTACGTTTCCTCGATTTCCTCGTCCGTCGCCCAAATGAGCACGCCCAAATCGCCGTAAAGCGTGGGCTTGGCAAGGCGCTTGTCGGCATTGGTCTTTTTGGTCCACGCCTCAATACGCTTTTCGGTATCGGACAAAAACTCCTCGCTCTTGGCGTACTGTTGCCACTGCTCGTTTTCGGCGCGCAACGTTTCCACCTCGGCGGTGAGCTCCTCTATCTTTTTGTTGAGCGCGTCTATTTCGTCTTGGAGCTGTCTGCGCTTGTCTTGTTGAAGCCTGATCTGCGCGGAGTTCTTCAAGTCATATTGCTTGTTGTCGCGTTCGAGCTTGCTCACGTTGTCGGACAAATCGGACTTTTCTTTTTCTATCTTTTCCTTTTCCGATTGGATAGCCGACTTTTCGCGTTCCAGTTCTTTTATCGTCTTTTTGGCTTTGTCAAGCTCGGCTTTGAGCTCGGAGTTTTCGTTTCTGGCACGCTTAGCCGCGTTGCCGCCCTGCTCGGACAGCGCTTCTTCCAATTCCTTTATACGGGTGTTGGCAAGCGTGTTTTCGCGGTCGCGGTTGAACAGCTCCTGCTCCAAATCGCGCCTGTCGTCCTCGGCGTCGCGCAGCTTGCGTTTAAGCTCCGCTTCGCTGTCTTGGAGCGGTTTGATTTTTTTGTTTTCGGCAACTGCCGTTGCAAGCGCCGCTTTAAGCTTTTTGATTTCCGCGTCCATTTGCGCACGCGCTTCGGCTACGCCTTGCTGGTACGCCTGGTTGACCAAGGCTTGTATCTGCGCTTGCGCCATGTTCGCTTGCACTTGCGCACGCATACGCGCCGCGGTCATAGAATCATGTCGGCCGCCCATGTTCATATTCATGTTCATGTTGCGGAATGCCGCCTGCCGCGCCGCTTCCTGGGCCTGTGCGCGCTGGCGTGCAATAATCTCTTCCTGGCTGGGATGAGGAGCACTCGCCTCTCTCAGCTTGGCATCGTATTCCGCGCGAGACTGCGGGTCGGACAACACCGCGTTCGCTTCGTTTATGTCCGCAAACTTGCTTGCCGCCGACGCGTCGTCGGGGTTTACGTCGGGATGGTATTTTTTGGCGAGCACGCGGTAGCTGCTTTTTATCTCCGCTTCCGTCGCCGTCGGCTTTACGCCCAAAATCTGATAGTAGTTTTTCATACGACTTAATTGTACAATAAGGCGCGAATTTTGTCAACTTACTTCTTTTGAAAAAAGAAGTAAGCAAGAAAATTTTAATGTTGTGTGTTTGCTAACGCGTAATTATTGCTTTTCACCCAATTAATTATTTCTCATTATTTATTGCTGAACGCCACTCTTTCGGTATTTGCGAAATACATTTTGTCTTTTTATACAGCGCGATAACCTCTGCGCTTTTAAATTCTGCATTCTGCATTCCTAATTCTGCATTAATATATGCTCGCCCTTAATCATGGGATAGCGCACTAATGCTGTGCCGTCAAGGTTGACCTTGTTCATATCCACGGCGGTTATTTGGCGATTGTCGTAGCTTGTATAGTACAGCACGCCCTTATCAACGTTATAGCATGTAGTATATATAGTCGTTTCGCAATGCCCGTTGTCCAGTATGCAGCAGCCGCGTGTTTGATCGACCGTACCCATTATGTGAAAATACTGACTGACGCTATGCTCGCAGTCCTCGCACACCGGCGAATTGAGCGCGGTAAACGCCGCGCGCACAAACCGCGACTGCGACGACAAATCACCCGGCAATCCCAGCGCGCCCATACCACGGCTGTACTTGTTAAATTCCAGCTTATCGGAAAACCCGACGGTGGGCGGCTTGGGCGTAAGACTCATGTAATTGTTAAGGCAAAACATTTGCGTGGGGAACGGCGGATTGTTGGTAAGCACGCCAACATTGTTGTCGTACACGTGCATGCCGTCCTTGTCGCATTCGACGACGATTGCCGCGGTTTTATCGGCAATCATCCAGTGCAGCTCGGCGGCCGGCAAGGTGTCGCTGAACGGCGTATCGGTCAGGTTTATGCGGTCCAGCAATCGCTTGGCTTGCTCGACTGTCGCGCATTGACACAGTATCCACGGAATGAACTCGAACGTGGCGACGTTGTCCTTGCCGCACTCGGGCTTGCAAAACGTCGCGTTGCCGACGTAGTTAAGTCCCGCCATGGCGAGCCCCTTGTCGTTGCAGGCGTCGTAGTACAGCGGCGTGCCGTCCACCACGTACGCCACACCGATAATGGCATGGTGCGCAGGAATAGTGCCCATCTCGCGGAAGTAAAGCTTGCGCCGCCGCGGCGTAATTACTATCTCCTCTTTGTACGCGCAATCGTTGTCGAGCGTACGCCCGAAAAAGAAATTATTGGAATTATACTTTAACGCAGTGCACATAGTTTACTCCTTTAATCGGCGTTTCGCCGTAATTTAAATATTAACTCAATATAAATTGTTTATGCTGTATGTATAGAAAAAGCAACAACAAGCCATGGATATTTCCACGGCTTGTCGTGCATTGTTATTTTGATTATTCGATTTACGGGTTAACGCTTGTGTTAGGCGCGGGTATCAAGATCGTAGCCGAATCACCCGTCATTACGTCGGGCAGCTCGCCGTTCCACTTGGACAGATACTCGATATATTTAAGGTACTCGGATATTACGGCGATTTCCGCGGCACTCTTGCCCTCGAAATTAATTTCGTACTCCGCCTCGGTAACAACGTTGCCGGCCTCGTCCGTCGTTGCCGCAGTTACTTCCTTAACCTCGAATCCGAGCATACGCGCAACCTCGAGCGATTTCAGTTTGGTGGCACGCGCTTCGGCTTTGGCGATAGCGATCTGCGCTTTGGCGTCACCCTCGGCGGCGGCAATGCGCGCCTCGGCGGCAAGCTTGGCAACTGCAAGTTCGGCTTTCGCTTTGGTTTCCGCAACACTCGCGGCAGCGGCAGCTTCTATCTTGGCCTTTTCAGCCTCGTACTCCGCCTTTTTCTGTTCCTGCTCGGCTATCATCTTTTGCTCGACGGTCTGCTCGAACGCATCCGAAAAGTCGATGTTGGTAAGAACAGCGGTATTGATCGTTACGTAGTAGCTTTCCGAAATAGCGCCCTGTATAGCTTCCTCCACTTTGGGCGAAATGCTTGCGCGCGTTTCGATAATAGTCATAGCCGAATCGCTGGACAGAACGGACTTGGCACGCTCTATGGATACGCTACGAATTTTTGCGGACAAAGCTTCCAGCGAGCCGTAGGTCGTGGCTATTTCTTTAACCTTGCTCGTATCTATCTGATACTGCACGGTCATGCAAATATCCATGGTTTGCGCGTCCTTGCTGTACGCGTTGTCGCGGATATCCAGCGTTTGCACCTTGGCGTCGTAATAATCGTATTTTTCTGTGATCCAAAAATCGAAGTACGTGCCGGCGGTGCGGACTTCCCTTATTTCACCCAAATGTTTTACAACTGCGATTTCGCCTGCATTGACGGTGTGGAAGCTGCCTGGGATAAAGAACACCAACAGCGCAAACAACACGCCGCAGCCCAAACCGACCCAGCGCAAAATTTTCCACAGCGGTTTTACCTCACCTTCGCGCGGAACGACGCGATTGCCTGCGCGCACCGTTTTGCTCGTCTTTTTTGTGGCGAGAACAAATGCGACTGCGCCCGCTACCATAAGCGCCGCGAAAAGCAGTCCCAATACTACACCGATTGCCATAATTACATATTCTCCTTTTTGTATGTATTCTTATTTGTGCGGGGCGCCCCGCGATTTACAAATATATAGTAACACATTTGCATATGCTTTTCAATACGATTTGCATACAATTTTTGCAAAATACTTGTAAAAATTACAAGAAAAAGATTCCCCGCCAAATCAGTGAGGAATCTTATCTTTTTTAATTCCGAATTCATAATTCCGAATTCCGAATTACTTATATATTTCTATTTCCTCGTCCACCGCCCGCCGGTTGCAAACAAAGTAAGAAATCGGTATAGTAACCGCAGCCGCGACAAACATTGTTATGCCGACGCCCGCAATAATGTATTCTACCATATTGTTATGTTCGCGGCTTTTAACGTAATCCTCATACGTAAAATATTCCTTTCTGTACGTCGACAAATAATAAAAAGAATTCCACTGATTTTTGCTTACGCCGCGCAACGAAAACTCGCGGTCTTTATCGTTGTCTACGTAAATCGTAACTTTATCGCCTACTTTTACTTCTTTGAAAAACGAATAGTCGAACTCGTCTAAATATATTGAATCCAATCGGTATTCCGTCGGCATATCATAAAAGCCTATTGCTATATATCTGTACTTGCCCGTTTGTTCGCGGCAATATTCGATACGTCCGGTCACGGGAGTATACTCGTCATAGTTGGGTTCTTCGCTAAACACACCCAAAAAAGCAAACATTAACGTAGCGCCTAAAAACATAAAGCAAGCGCAAAATATACATATCATTTTGAATTTGTGTTTACTCGCGCCTTTCACCTTTTTGTTTGTGTACTTGTATTTATCGCCAAGCCAAGCGTCATCCTTGCTTAATTCGGTTTTCATATTGTTAAGACACATCAATAAACTAATCACCAAAGCAAAGGCATACAGTACACCTATGAATATAATTTGAGCAGTATAAGAACCGATAAAGTACATCAGCAACAAGAGAGCCGGCAAAAACAGTATGCTAAACACCGAAAAGTTTCTTAAAAATTTTTTTCGTCTTACGGGGTAGCTTGCTCGGTATTCACGCCCAAGCTTTTCCAAAACGGCATTTTCTTGAACGCGGGTTTCTTTTTGGTTTTCGTTTTCCGCGTTCGATTTTCTTTCATTTATAAGTCCGATCAATACTGTGATACCGTTCGTCATCGCATCGGCAAGAAACAGACGTTTATTGTATTCATCGTAAAACCCGATATACAGTTGCCCGTTGTGAATACGCCGAATGTCGTTTACGTTTATTATTTTGATTTTGAAAAACCTGCGAACGTATACCTCGTCGCCCTTGATTGCCTCGTAATCAAAATACAAATCGCAAAGCATAAGAAGACAAATAACAGCAAAGGACAAAAATATGCCGTATATCGCCCAAAGCGAGGTTTGGTCGTTCCAAGTATAATAACCGATTATTCCCGACGCGACAAACAAAAAAGAAATGCAAAACCCTACGTGTCCGAAAATCAACAATGGCTTTGTCGCGCCCGTCGAAAAATCGAAATCGGGTCTTTTCATTTTTTTATTGCAAATATTAATCAGTAAATACAAACCCGCCAATATCACAGTAGTAACTATAAAAGTAATCAGCATTGCTATAATCCTCTTACTAATATATTAACATGAGTATTTGCACCATTCAATGCCGTTTGCCGACAGTTTTTACAAGTTTTATGTAATTTTTACAAATCAAAAGAGGACGGCTTATCGCCGTCCTCAATTCTTAATTGTGCATTCTTATTTCTTAATTATAATGCTCTCGCCCGTCATTTCCTCGGGTTTTTGTACGCCCATAATGTCGAGCAACGTGGGGGCTACGTCGCAAAGCGCTTTGCCCTCTTTGAGCTTGGCGCCCAAATACTTGTCGCCCGCAACGACGAGCGGAACGACGTTGGTGGTGTGCGAGGTGCAAGGCGAGCCGCCCTCGAACTTCATAACTTCGGCGTTGCCGTGGTCGGCGGTAACTATTGCAGTGCCGCCGCTCTTCCAAATCGCTTCCACTACCTTTTTCAAGCACTCGTCAACGGCTTCCACAGCTTTGACTGCGGCGTTCATGACGCCGGTATGTCCTACCATGTCGCAGTTGGCAAAGTTGAGTATAAGCACGTCCTTGCCGCTTTCCACTTGCTCCACCGCTTTGTCGGCTACTTCGTATGCGCTCATCTCCGGTTGAAGGTCGTAGGTAGCGACCTTGGGACTTGCAACAAGCACGCGCGTTTCGTTGTCGTTGGGTTTTTCCACGCCGCCGTTAAAGAAGAAGGTAACGTGCGCGTACTTTTCGGTTTCGGCAACGCGCGCCTGCGTGTAGCCCTTAGCCGCAAGGTATTCGCCGAGCGTGTTCTTTAAGTGGCGCGGCGGGAACGCCGTAAGTATATTTTTGAGCGTAACGTCGTACTGGGTCATGCCGACGTACGTGATAGGCTTATAGCCGCCCATGCGCTCGAAGCAATCAAACTCAGGCTCGGTTATGGCGCGGGAAATTTGGCGTGCGCGGTCGGCGCGGAAGTTGTAGAATATCATGCCGTCGCCCGCGTTCAAGCCCTTGTAGTCGCCTATAACGACGGGCTCGACAAACTCGTCCATAGTGCCTGCGGCATAGCTGGACGCTATTGCCGAATCGGCTGTGGAAAAGTGCTTGCCCGACGCGGCGAACACCGCGTTGTAGCCGCGCGCCACGCGCTCCCAACGGTTGTCCCTATCCATATAGTAATATCTGCCGACAACGGTCGCTATCGCGCCCACGCCGACCTCTTTCAATTTTTCTTCAAGCTCGCGTATGAACGCTCTGCCCGAATCGGGCGGAACGTCGCGGCCGTCGGTAATGCAATGCACGTACACCTTTTTCACGCCGCGCGCCTTGCACAGCTCGAGCAGTGCGTAGAGGTGTGTGTTCATGCTGTGAACGCCGCCGTTGCTCAAAAGTCCGACCAAGTGCAGCGCCGCGCCGTCCTTGGCGTTGACCGCGTCGATAACCGCATTGAACGCAGAGTTCTTGCCGAACGAGCCGTTTTTGATGGCGTCGTCGATTGTGGTGATATCCTGGTACACAACCCGACCTGCGCCGAGGTTGAGGTGACCGACCTCGCTGTTGCCCATCTGCCCTTCCGGCAAGCCAACGGCGTAACCCGACGCGTTGATATACGTGAGCGGGTACTTATTCATGAGCATATCGATAAACGGCTTTTTAGCCTTTTTTACCGCGTTGCCGTAGTCGTCGGGGTTGTAGCCGAATCCGTCGAGAATAATAAGTGCGTTCATTATTTTAACCTCTTGGTAAATTACAAAGTTTATATATTATATATTATTTTGCAGCATTGACGATATATGCGAAATCGTCCGGTTTTAAGCTTGCGCCGCCTATAAGTCCGCCGTCGATTTGGTCTTGCGCCATAAGTCCGTCGACGTTCTTTGCGTTCATGCTGCCGCCGTACTGGATGCGCATGCCGTCGGCGATTTTCGCGCCGTACAGCTCTTTAACGACCGAGCGGATATAGCCGATAGTCTCGTTAGCCTGCTCGTCGGTAGCCGTCTTGCCCGTGCCGATAGCCCAAACGGGTTCGTACGCTATTACGACCTTTGCGGCGTCCTCGGCGGTTATTCCCTCGAATGCGCCCACAACCTGCGTGCGGCACACAGTTTCGGTCTTGCCGCCCTCACGCTCTGCGAGCATTTCGCCCACACACACGATAGGGTTAAATCCGTTTTTAAGCGCCTGAACAAGCCTTGCGTTGACCGTCTTGTCCGTTTCGCCGAAGTACTGGCGGCGTTCGCTGTGACCGATAATAACGTAGGTCGCGCCAGCTTCATTTAACATCGCCGCGGAAATCTCGCCGGTAAACGCGCCGTTGTCCGCCCACGCAATATTCTGCGCACCGACAGCAATGTTGGTGCCTTTGGTAAGCTCGGCGGCAAGCGCGATATCGGTAAACGGCACGCACACCACCACGTCGCATTTGGCGTCCTTTACTTTGGGCGCAAGCGCGGTTATAAGCTCGCGGCACTCCGCCGCCGTCTTGTTCATTTTCCAGTTTCCCGCAATGATGGGTTTTCTCATAATATCTCCTTTTTGATAAAATGAATTGTTATTTGTTCTTAATGTTCGGCGTACCGCCGAACATATCACGCGCCAAGGCGCATATCACAACCGCGATAGCGGTTATTTAACAAATTCGTTTACGAATTTATATCGTCGTGCGCTATACGCGCATATATTCCGAGCGCCGCCGCCACCGAAGCGTTGAGCGAATTTATCTTGCCGCGCAACGGTAATGACAGTACGCCGTCGCAAAGCTGTTTTGTGAGCTTCGATACGCCCTTACCTTCCGCGCCTACAACCAGTGCTACCGCGCCCGATAGATTAGCTTTGTAAATGTCCTCACCGCCCATGTCGAGTGCGTACACCCACACGCCGCGGTCTTTAATCTCGCGTATGGCGTCGTTTACGTTTACCACCCGCGCGACCTTAACGTATTCCGCCGCGCCCTCCGCCACCTTGATTACGGTGTCGGTTACGGCTACCTGCCTGTTCTTGCCGATTATTACGCCGTGAACGCCGCCGCACTCGCACGACCGAAGTATGCTGCCGAGGTTGTGCGGATCCTCTATGCCGTCGGGAATTACGATAAACGGCTGCTCGTTTCGGCTTTCGGCTAGCGCAAAAATGTCGTCGATATCGCAGTATCGGAAGTCGGACGCGTAGCCGATACAGCCTTGATGAACGGCGCCCTCCGCCGCCCTGTCCAAGCTCTTTTTGTCGCAAAACCGATAGGGCACGCCCGCGCGTTTGGCGAGCGTAACTATTTCGGTGGTGCGCTCGTCCGCGCTTTCCCTAAGCTCTATGCGGATGAATCCGCCGCCGCTTTTAAGCCGTTCTATAACGGCGTTTTTGCCGAAAATTTTAATATGCTACCGCCGTTTATTTGTTGTCTGTGTTTATGCTTTTCAGCATTTCGCTGTGTTGCTTTTTCACTTCCGCCGCCCTGCCGCACGACTTGGCGCCTTCCGGACAGCCGCCGTTGACGCAGCCCGGGCCGCAATGACTGAAAAGATTGGGCGCAACCTTGATAGCCTCCTCCAGCATCATCCATGCCACGGCGCGAATTTCCCACTGCGCACGGTTGCAGCAGCGCAGCTCGAAAAAGTGCATAAGCTCGCGCGCGTTCATCGTAACTATCATTTTTGTTTCGCAAGCGTTGGGGAGAACGAACCGCGCGTCCTCGTTGGACGATTCGCCGTGACCGAGCGCGCTTTGCCAGTCGCGGTACCAGTTCATCATGGTAGCCATTTGTCCCTCGTACCGCGCGACCGCCGCCGCGCCCATAGCCTCTATCGCGGGCGGTATAATATAGTTAAACGCGCTTTCCGACACGTAACGCTGTGAACGCACCGAAAACGACGCTATCCTGTGCCGCGTGATTTGCGCCAAAAACGCGCGCGACACGCCCTCTATCGAAAACGTGAACGACGCATGCTCTACCGGCGACAAGTGTCCCATGTCCATAAGACGGGCTATGAACTTGCTGTTGTCCTTGGCCATGATGTTTTCCGTCAAATCGTCCAGCTCTTTGTCGGAATAGCAAAGCCTTGCGGCAAGCGCGACCGTCGCTTCGGGATCGGCTGTGTAGCGTATCAATTTGACCTTGGGTTTGACTTGCATGATCGTTCCTTATTAGTGTATTGCTTATTTAGCAACAAAAGTCTATTATTTCACGGCTTTACCGTTACTCTTAAACCTATATCGACGCATTGCCGAAGCAGCTCGCGCTCGCGCTCCCCGTCGCCCGACATGTGCACGTACCCGATAACCGCCTCTAACGCCGTAGCTTTGTGGTAATCGTCGGGCGAAGCCGTTTTGGCGCGGGAATGTAGGTGCGCGTTTTTGGCTCGCCGCGCTATGTCCGCTTCGCCCGCGGTGAGCGCATTAGCCTTGATAAGCTCGTCCAGCACTGCGGCTTGACACTTGGCATTGACCAGTCGCGACGCCGCGGTGTGTAGCGTTCCCACAACGCCGTCGCTCGCCGCCGTAACGTATTCCCTGACGTACAGCGTATGAACCGCGTCGCCTATAAACGCCAGCCCGACGGGCGTCAGCCTTTGCACAGTCGTGTTTTCCACATAATCATTATACATTTTGTCGAAAAAGAAGTCAAACATTTTAGTATGAGTGTGCTCCTTTTGTGTTCGGCAAATTGCCCGACAAGAAATTGAGTATTAAGTCGAAAAAATACTTGAATTATGACTTTTGACATGATATAATGTATATAGTAATCAATAGCACGAGGAATAGAATGACTAAAACCGTTTCTTTTAAATGCGCCAAATGCGAAAAGACCCACACCTTTACGATAGGCGCGCAGGACATGCCGATGCTGCAAGACGCAATGGCAAAGATGCCCGAGCGCGACGCGGATAAGCTGTTGGAAGCAGTAAACCGCATGCTTATGAACAAAAACGAGGCGCAGCGTACGGCGTTCATGATGAACAACGCCGACGCAATGTCTATGATAAACTACGACGTGTGTGCCCAGTCCATAAACCTGTTCGACGCGGAAGATATCCGCACCATTTACGGCAAGTACACGCAGGATCAAATAGACAGACTTAACAAGAGCATGGGACTGTGGGCAGCCGCGCAAATGTCCGAAGGCTTTATGGCGTTCAACTGCATATTCTATTGCAGAAAGTGCAAAAAACTCACTCAGGGCATGTTCTTAAAGGTTCGCTCGGTGGAAGACAAAAAAGAACGCACCTTCCTTTACACCCCTAAATGCCCCAACTGCAACAGCGAGCTCGCTTTGGTAAACGACGCGAATATGGGCTATATGTTCGACGGGCTCACCGCCCGCGCGCCCTGCCCCGACTGCGGTGGCAAAATATCCGTAGTTGACGTCCGCTTCAAACCGTAAAAAATCGAAACTCAAAACGGCGCATACAATATGCGCCGTTTTTTTTGTGCTTAATCTTTTTCTATTCAACAATATCCGCGTTTTGCAAAATAAACTCCCGCGTATATACCTTTGGCAAATCGGAATCGCGCAGCCTTGCCCAAAACAAGCTCGCCGCTTTGAACCTATCCGCAAAGCGCGCGGTGTAGTCGTCGGCGCAAAAATCATGCAAAAATTTGTTCCACTGGCAGCTTGACTTGTCGTACTCGGCGTACTTTCTTTTGCCGAGCTTGACATCCAACAGGTCGCCCAACGTAAAATTGCCGTCGCCGTTTTGCTTGACCGCCTTTGCAGTGGCGACGGTGTCGGCGGTGAATTTAAAGTTTTTGTCGCCCGTCACCCGGATATAAAAATCCCGAAACTTGGGACCGAACGAAAAGCCGCAAGCGATAAGCGGAGTATCTAAAGTCAGCTCGCAAGCAACAGGCTTAATACGCGCTTTGGGTTTGTGCAAAATGCGCTCGCCGTCGAAGTATGCGCGTATAATTTCGTTAAGCTCGCTTTTGCCGCCGACGTATTCCAGCCCAAGACTTTTGCATATCGCTACCAGCTCGTCACGATACCAATAGTACTTGCAAAACTCGGCGTACGATTTTATTTGCGTGAAATTCGGTCGTTCCATATACTTATTATACCACAGCTACCACGATTGTGCAAATCCTAATTTAAGGCAAAACAAAACCGCCGTACGGCGGTTTTGTTGAAATATCTATTTTATATTGCGGCTAAAATGGCAATGGCTATTCCGTAGCAAATTGCGATTGTAATAGCAAGGCTGCCGAACGCAATAAGCAATTTGAGCCAAATGGGTTTTACGCTCTTCATACCCCAAAGCCCAAGTACGCTGAACAAGCCGCTTATACCGCCGCCTATCGCGCCGCCAACTATGGGAATAATCCTGCACAGTGCGGTTACGTTGCCCCATATCATTACAAACAAAAACGGCAATATACACAGCGCAATCTCGTACCATTTTACTCGCGGTGTCAACGCTATGTTTTCACCTTTAATGTTGAGGTTGGCACCCTGTAAAAATCCGCCGTTGACGGTAACGGTAGTACCGTCCTGCATTTTGAATTCCTTTTTGGAAAGCTTTTCAAGCTGCGCACCGCCGATCGACACCGACTTTTTACCCGTCCAAGCGCCTTCGTCGTAAACGATTTCGCCGTACGTTTCGTGTTGAATGACTGTCTTCATGACTATCTCCTTTTGATACATTTACTGTATCTGTACACAATTCATTATACATAAACTGTATAATATTGTCAAATAATTTTAGGTAATATTATGCAAAAAAATTTGAAAAATGACGTTGGAATCAGATTAAAAGAGCGGCGGCAACAGTTGAACATGACTCAACGGGACGTAGCCAAAGCGATAGGCGTTGCTCAACCGGTTTACCAACGTTTTGAAAAAGGCATTTTCGAGTGTAACTATTCGCAGTTGTTTGCATTGTGCAAGCTGTTCGATATTTCCGCCGACTACCTACTGGGTCTGACGGACTATTAGAATTATATACCACGCGCTGACAACAGTCAATACCTTTTATAAAAAATGTTATAGCTTTACATAGTTAAATACTATTTTTTTTAGTTTGTATCGATTATTATTTTTATCTTTTTATTATATGCCGTTACGCATATCAATACAGAAACAGCCGCCGTGCAAATTTCGGATATGGGAAACGCCCACCACACATACGATTGCGGAGTTTGCGTCAGCGTAAACAGCCACACCACCGGCAACACGATAACCGCAAGACGCAGCGCGGAAATAATCAACGGGCTTACCGCATAGCGCAATGCTTGCAAAACACCTTGAACCGAGATACTGATTGCCATGAACAAATAACCTATACTTGCAATTCGGATAGCCGTTATTACTACTTTGGTAATGTCGCTTCCGCTTTCGCCGCTTGCCATACCGAAAAGATTTGCAAGAGGTCCCGCAAGGCTTTCAAAAAGCACAGTTATCACAAGCGCAACTATGGCTGTATCTATTAATCCCCATTTTATACAGTCCATCGAGCGCTGCTTGTTACCCATACCGTAATTATAAGAAAGCACGGAAATTATAGTATTGGACAATCCAAAACAAGCAAATAATGCGAATTGCATGATTTTATAATATATGCCGAAGCTGCCTTGCAAAAGAGTGGCATTGTATTTCGCTGTGCCCAATATTAGATTTACGCCAAGCATCATTACAGACAAAAGCCCTTGCATTAACGCGGCCGATAATCCGATATGATAGATTTCTTTTATTATTTTTCCGCTCGGTCTAATATTTTTTACGTTGTTTCTGATTTCCCTATTTGTGCAGTAATGGAAAAGCATAGCAATAGCAAGCGATAAGATTTGACCTATTACCGTCGCCCACGCCGCGCCGGCAACCCCCATATTTAACGGATATATAAATACGTAATCGAGAACAATATTCGCTACTGCGCCTGCAATTTGGGAAAGCGTTGAATATAGCGTTCTGCCCGTGCTTTGTAAAAAACGCTCGTATATAGTAAACCCGATTGCGCCGAACGATAAAATACAACATATGCTTAAATACTCGCCGCCCATTTGCGCAACAAGTCCGTTGCCTTTTGACTGGAACGCAATAAACGGTTTTGCGCCAAATAGACCGAATAGCAAAAATACCGCGTATATACAAATGCCCAAAAATATTCCGTTGCCTACGACCCTGTCTGATTTTTCTTTATTATTCTCCCCCAAGGATTTGGACAAAAGCGCGTTTATCCCAACGCCTGTGCCTACTCCGATTGCAATAATCAAAAGCTGTATCGGGAACGCGTATGTAAGAGCAAGATTGCCGGCAACGCCGTCCTCGCCCATGTTAATAACAAATGCAGTATCGACTATATTGTAAACGGCTTGCAAAATCATAGAAACAATCATGGGCAAACCCATCTTCCAAATCAGCTTGCCAATCGGCGCTACTGCCATCTTGTTTTGCGGTTCGGCAATTTCTTGTTGCATAACTCTCCTTTCAAAACAAAAACGGCGTAAATCCGCAATTGGACTTACGCCGTTTAAGCAACTCATTGATACGATTATTATATGCTTTTGATTGCAAAATGTCAAGCAATTTAAAATTCACAATAAATTCTTTTTCGACGGTGCGTATATTGTGAGTTACTGTGCGCCGTTTTTCGTGCCGCACTACTCATCTGTGTGCCACTTCGACCAAAGCAAAAGACCACCTTATAGGTGGTCCTTGCTTTGGTCGAAGTGGCGAGACTCGAACTCGCGGCCTCATGGTCCCGAACCATGCGCGCTACCAACTGCGCTACACCTCGACGGCATTTAACGTAACAATATTTTACAACATAGTATTGATTTTGTCAAATGCTTTATCGGGAATTATTTAAACAGTAATTATCTTTTACTTTAAGTTCTTTTCTATCGCGTGCGCCACAACCGCGGTATAGTAGTCTGAAATATCGCCGTTCACCGTTTTCCACGGCGTTACTTTTTCCGCTTTGGCGTCGAAAACGTGATACAGTCCGATATTCCCGCCTATCGCGCGCCGCAGTGAAAAGAAAGTGCTTTGATAATATTCCACGTAGTCCACAAACTCTATGCCGAGCGCGCTCGTCAGCTTGGTCATTTTTATCAGCAGCTTCAACCTATCCGGCGACGGCAAAGTCTTTTGAGTGTTAAGTCGCGGCTCTAACCGCATAAGCACAATCTTTTGCGCATTGCGCCTGCACGCGATAGACGCAAGCTCTCTTATGCGCTCGTCCATACCCAGTCTTTCCGCGTGGTACACTCTGTACTTTTTATCCAAGCACACGCACACGTCGGATGGGTTGTATTCGTTCATAAAGTACACTGCGGCGTACTCCGCAATTTCGCGCTCGGTCGTCAGAGCTAAGCCTTTTACCGCGCGAAGCTGGGCTTGGCGTTGCAGCGGGCGCATGACCGTAAAGAACGTCGCAACTCTATCGGTCATACCGTCTATCTGCATCAGCTCCTCGTGCGACGCCGAAAATATGCCCGATACGCTGCCGAACCGCTCGACAAGCCGCCAAGCCAAGTCGTCGCTTTCGTGTTCGTACAGCACCTTCAAGCAAAACTGCAACATGCCGATATCGCTGTTTTCTATTTGAATAAGCTGTTTTTCGCTTTTACTCATTCACCGTCCTGAGCTGCCGATTAAGTGACGCGAGAAAAATTGCGTCGGAAATTTTTGTGATACGAAGGATATGCATTGTGGTCGTAGCGGCGCTACGTCCGCAATGCATAGACGCGCGTAGCGCGAAAATTTACAGCAAGTTTGCCGCACGAACTTAATCGGCAGCTCAATCCAACAATCCCGCATCGGTAGGGTCAAAGTCACCGTCTCCGACACCGCCTTTCGGGTCGTCGTAGTCGTACACAGAATCGGACGGCGGGGGCGCGGATTCCTCGAAGCCGGAGTCCCTGCCCGAATAATATGCGGGCATTTCGGGCGTACCCTTGTCGTCGGGCGAAGTAAACGTGGTGGTAGCGGCGTGCCACAGCAGCTTGACGTTGCCCGTTTCGCCGTTGCGGTGCTTTGCTATATTCAGGTACACCTCGCTTGTTGCAGGCTTTTCGCCGTTATTGTTGCCGCCGGGAACCTCCTTGCGGTCGATGAACAAAACGATATCCGCGTCTTGCTCGATAGCGCCCGAATCGCGCAGGTCGGACAGCTTGGATTCCTTGTCCGCGCCCTTGCGCTGTTCTATACTACGCGACATTTGAGAAAGCAACAGTATGGGCACGTTAAGCTCCTTTGCCGCCAGCTTTAACGCGCGCGTGATTTCCGCGATTTCGCGTACAAAGTTATCTACCTTTTTGCCGCTCTGCATTAATTGAAGGTAGTCTATCATTATAAAGTCCAGACCCTTGGAATGTTTGAGCGCGCGGCACTTGCTGAGTATTTCCGCGGGCGTGATGTTGCCCGATTCATCTATGTAAAGATTGGTCCTTACCAGCTCGTCGCGAGCGGAATACAACCGGTCCCACTCCTGCTCGTTGACTACGGCGCGGTTAGCGCGCGACATGTCGTAGTTACCCACCGAGCAAAGTATACGCTTGGCAAGCTGAGTCGCGCTCATTTCGAGCGAGAACACCGCAACAGAGTACGGCTTGCCCGTATCGGGCCGCCTACGCCGCGCTGCGTTTACCGCGCAGTTCATTGCAAAGCTGGTCTTGCCCTGACCGGGACGGGCTGCCAGGATAATAAGGTCGCTGTTTTGAAAGCCGCCGCCGAGTATGCTGTCCACCTTGGAAAATCCTGTCGGCACACCGCGGTACGCAGTCGTTTCGGTGGCGCGCTGTTTAAGGTCTTCCAGCACTGTTTGTACGTAGCCTTCAAGCCGCTCGGGCTTGCCGCGCCTTGTCGATTCCGCCAGTCCGTACAGCGACGCTTCCGCGCGGGCAAGCGCACTGTCGTCGGGATCGAGGGCGTATGCCTCGTCCGCCATTTTGCGCGCAATGTCTATAATGGCACGAAGCCGCGCCGTCTTTTTTACAATATCAAAGTAATACTCGGAGTTGGCAACCGACGGCACCGCCGCTATCATCTTGGAAAGATAATCTACGCCACCTGCGCGTTCCAGCGTGCCGCTGTTTTCCAGCGCACCCACGACGGTTACAAAGTCGATAGGCTTTGCCGCGTTAAAAAGATCGGCCAGCGCCTCGTACACATGCTTGTGCGCGGGCGTGTAAAAATCGTCGGCACTGAGCTGCGGCATAAACTTGCTTGCCGTCTGCCCGTCGATGAGCATGCCGCCGATAAGCGCAATCTCCGCCTCGTAATTATTGGGCGTTTCGCGCGCCACTACGTGCGGGTGGTTCTTTATAAATTCTTCTCTATCGTCTTTTTTAGGCATAATATCCTCCGGATAATTAAGAATTCGGAATTCGGAATTCGGAATTATGGATAATTAATTTAATTTACTTGGCAGGTTACTGTCGTAATCGCGGTACTGTTCGGGGTTGTACGGAAATCTGTCGAGCAGCGTGGGCTTTTGTTTTTTGGTGCGGGTAATAAGTATTATGAGCCCGAACACCAGCGCACCCGCCGCAATCGCGACCATGTACCAGCCGTACGGCACAGCGCCCTTGTACTTGTATTGAATATACGTGTCGGTGTCGTCGAAGTACCGCGAAAACACGTACGCCGTACCCCTATCGTCTTTTACCTTTTGCCCCGAGCTTTCCATTCGGTCCGAGCCGTACCGCACGTAATTGAGCAGCAATCCGTCGGGGTTGACGCTTTTAAGATAGGGAAACGCTTCGTCTATCGCGTGAAGGGACACCACCGTTTCGCCGTGTTCATTGCGAGCGACCGCGCCGTTTTTTATCCGTTCGAGGACTGTGGACGAGCGCAGCGGCTGAACGTTGTCGTAGTTTTCGCGCACGCCGTTGAACGGATTTGCCGACGTTGCGGTATACGTGCGTATAAACGGATTTTCCGTGTGCGTTGTGGTAAAGTCAACTTTGGTGCCGAGCGCTACAAGCTCGCCGCCGTCAGTCACCTGCTTGCGGTAACGCACGACGTACTTTCCGTCGGTATTCGACGCGCTTACCAACGTATAGTCGTAATCGGCGAACAGTCGCGCAAAATAGCCCTGCACGGTATACTTGTTGCCGTTTACGTCGTTAATAGCAGAGCGCTCCATGCCTTCCTTTGTTTGGTTGTCTATACTGAGCTCGTACATATGGTAACGCACGCCGTCCTCGGTATAGTCGTAGACCGAAAGGGTCGCGCTGCAGCCCGTTAGCAGCAGCGCGCAAAAGCAAACCGCGATAAGCATTATTATCCGCTTGGATTTTTTAATTCGGTCAAAAAGCATTAAGCGAGTTTTTCCAATTCGTCGAGCGCATCGTTGAAGAACTTGAACGCGTCGTCGTACGGCTTGGGTTGCGCCAAATCGACCTGCGTGTCGCACAGAATGTCGTACGGCGATTTATGCCCGCCAGCGCTGAGGAACTTGGTCTTGTAAATATCCACGTAACCGTCGCGCGACAAAATGTTGTGCGCAATGCTGGTTGCCGCAGTCATGCCGGTGGAATACTTGTACACGTAAAACGCCTTGTAGAAGTGCGGGATACGCGCCCACTCATAAGCGATTTTGTCGTCGGAAACAACATGCTCGCCGTAGTACTTTTTGTTAAGCTCCAAGTACATTTCGCTGAGGTTATCCACCGTGAGCGGCGTGCCCTCCAAATCCATCTTGTGCGCGTTGTACTCGAACTCGGCAAACATAGCCTGACGGAATACCGTCGTGCGGAACCTGTTCAGTCTAAGGCTGAGCAAATATTTTTTGACGTTGTCGTCCTTTACGTTTTTGGTCAGGTAGTCGTCAAGCAGCGTTTCGTTGCAAATGGACGCGACCTCGGCTACGAAAATCCTGTAATCCCACTTGGAATACGGCTGGTTGTTTTGCGAATAGTAGGAATGCATGCAGTGTCCTAACTCATGCGCCAGCGTAAAGATATCCTCGGTAGTGGGTGCATAGTTTAAAAGCACATACGGGTGCGCGCTGTAAGCCGACCAGCTGTACGCGCCGCCGCGCTTGCCGTCGTTGGGCATGACGTCTATCCAGCCCTCGGTCATTGCACGGTTGAGCAGCTGTACGTAGTCCTCGCCCATCGGCGCCATTGCCGCCTTGACCATATCGCATGCCTTTTCGTACGGAAGCTTCATTTCGGCGTTCTCGACAATAGGCACGTACAAGTCATACATGTGCTGGTCTTTAAGCCCGAGTATCTTTTTGCGCAAGCCGATATAACGGTGCAACGGCGCAAGATTGCGGTTTACCGCCTCAATAAGATTGGTGTATACCGACGTGGGCACGCCGTCGCCGAAAAGCGATTGCTCCAAGCAGTCGCCGTAGCCGCGCGCCTTGGCGTAAAAGTTGTCCGCCTTGACGTTGCCCGCATAGTTGGCGGCAAACGTGTTGATGTGCGCGATATATCCGTCGTAAAGATTGTTGAACGCCTTTTTGCGCACGGCACGGTCGGAGTCGGACAACAGCTCGCCGTAGCTGCCGTTGTTAAGCTCTATCTTTTTGCCGTCCTTGGTGACCGGCTTGAATTTTAAATCGGCGTCGTACAGCATGTGCGCTACGTTGTAAGTGGCGTTGAGCGCCTCGCCCGCCATGGCGAGAAGCTTCTCCTCCTTGTCCGAAAGTATGTGCGCCTTTTGCCGCACTACCTCTTTAAGCATAAAGTCGAAGTCGGAAAATTCGGGGTCGGCAATGTACGCGTCCAGCACCTTTTGGTCGAGCGCGCCGAGCTCGCTGCTTATGAACGACGCCGCCGCGCCGTACTTGCCCGCCAAGCCCTCCGTGCGCGAAGCCAAGCCGACGGCACCGCCGTTGGTGGAATCCTCGTCGCGGTACATATGCGAATAGATATATATAAGCTCGAACTTTTTGGACACCTCGGCGTCCAGCTTTAAACAGCCGAGTGCGTCGTCGCGGTTATTCAGCTTGCCCTTGTACGCCTCGATTTGCGAGAGCGCACCCTCTACCTCGCCGTACAGCTTTTCAAAAGTCTCGACACTGTCCACCATGGCAGACAAATCCCAATGATACTTCTTTTCCACTTCGTTTCTTTTCATGTTAAATACTCCTTGTCAAAATAGTATAGCATAACGACAAGGATAAGGCAAGTATTCAATTAAGAATTAAGAATGCAGAATTAAGAATTAAAAATAAGGTTGAGATTCTTCACTGCGTTCAGAATGACAAAATTAAATTTTTTTGTCATTCCGAGCAACGCGAGGAATCTCATCCTTATTTATTTCAACATACTAATCAGCTTCAACCGACGGAAGGGCGAAAAGTCCATGCTTATAAGCGCGTGCGAGCAAAGGGACGCGCACACCGAATAGCCCTGCTCATGCTCGAAGTAATGGCAGCCCGCGTACTTGGGCAGCGTGTGTGCGAGCGGCGGACGAATAACGTCAAACCCCGCCGCTTCGATAGTTTTTGCTTTGTCCGTTTTGCACAACGCAAAAAACGATGCGTCGCCCTTGACGGGCGGCATAACGCAGTCGAGCGCCGAGAGCAGCGCCGAAAGATTGGCTTTGTTTCGCTCGTGAATTTTGGGCAATACCGACATGTACGCGCAAGCGAGCGCCGCCGAATAATTGTTAAGCCTGTAATCGTGGTTTTCGCCGTCGGTATATTCGTAGCGCGCAAACTGCCGCGCCGCAGTATAATCGTCGCCGCACGCCACGGCTCCGCCGCCGCCCTCCGACCCGAAGCCGATAACCGCGTAATCGCCGTCGTACCGTCCGCCGCACAATACATGTGCGCACAGCTCGATTGTCGGCACGTTCCACGCCTTACACATGGGGATGAGCTTGTCGTAGTCGGCTACGCTGCCGAACGCGTTGTCTATAATTACCGCTTTTGGCGGCTTGTTTTGCAGGCTCGCCCAAACAAGCGCCGTTTCCAATGCAAGCGGCGAAACGCACCGCGTTTCGGGATCGCAATCCAAAAACACAGGCACCGCGCCCATGTTCGTCACGGGCGCAAGATACGAATAAAATGTGAACGTGGGTACAAAAACGTAGTCGCCGCTTTGTACGCCGCAAAGGTGCAACGCCGTATGCACCCCGCCGTCAAACGTGCTTACCGCCACGGCGCTCTTTCCCGTCGCGGCAGACAGCTCACGCTCCAACCTAGACACGTAGTCCGTGCCGCCCAGCGCGTCGTTTATCGCCGCCGCCGCTTCCCCTTGTCTGTCTATGAAAATCATAGATATAGTATGTACAATTATGAATTCGGAATTCGGAATTAAGAATTGAAAATAAGGTTTAGGTTAAAACACAAATTTTCTTAGCAGGGCGAATGTGACAAGCAGCGCGACGATAGCGACGCCCACGCAAATAAATATAATGGTCGTCTTTTTGGACTTTTGCTCGTCATGGCCCTCTTTACCGTAAATCTTGCGGTTGACCGAATTTATCATTCGGGATATGCGCTTGTACACCAACAGCGTTACCACTATCGCCACTAAGCAGCGCAAAAGGTTGAACGGTAGCACCGACACCCACAAATAAAAATTGTAAAAGGTTTCCTTTGTGCATGCGGGGAACAGCGGCTTCATCATGCCGATAAGCCCCTCCCAATTCCCGCCGAAAAACAATTGAAGGTAAAACGGCACAAGCACCAGCCAATTTATGAGTATAGCGACGGTAACCTCCACCGCCGTGCCTATTGCCATAGCGACAAGTGCGCCCTTAAAGGTGCGGTGTCTTTTGTATATTATGCCTGCGGTGACGGCGAACGCGCACGAAGTAATGAGGTCGGACAACTCGCCCACGAACATTGTGGTAGTGCCATCGATTACGAGCTTGATAAGTATTTCCACCACCACTATTACCCCACCCGACATCGGCCCGAGCGTGAACGAGCCTATAAGTATGGGAATGTCGGACAGCTTGAACTCCAAAAAGCTCGGAAAGGCAAACGGCAGTTTAAAATTGAGTATATACAACACCCCCGCGACGCTGGCAAACATTGCGATAAACGCTATATGCGTTGAGCTTATACCTTGCTTTGTGTTTTGATTTGACATAATAAAACTCCCCAATACGCTTTGGGGAGTACGCAATACTAACATCATACAAAATCCTTTTATCATCCGGACTGTACCGTCGGTTTGGGAATTTCACCCAATCGGGAACGCCTATATCGGCGTTCTTAGTGGACTTTTACCACCGGTGGGGAATTTCACCCCGCCCCAAAGAATACTGTAAAATTATTATATATAATGGGTTACGCATTGTCAAGCATATTTAAGGTTAAGACTCTTCGCTTTGCTCAGAATGACAAAAAATTTGACAAGCAAAAACCGCTACGCAAGTTGCGTAGCGGTTTTGAAAGTTGATGTTGCAAAAAGTTATTATGCTTGTTGCATAGTGAACGTGTAGACCGTATCGTCCATGTCTTCTTGTTGCAATGTAACGGTGACAACGCCTTGTGCATAGTTTGCGGTTATTTCGTACTCATAGCCGTCGGCTACCGTTATGCCGGAAATCGTCACGTTGCCGTCTTGCTCGGAGTCCCACGATGCCGTAGCAATCTTTACATATGCGTTACCCCTGTATTGCCAAAGCACACATTTGCCGTCATTATACAACCCAAGTCTTGCCAAAGAAATGGTGGGATCTACGACCCATGTTTCTTCGCTTAAAAGGTCGGCAAAGTCAGGGTCACCGTCTTCTTCCTCGCCTGCGGGCGTAAACGTATATGCAGGCGCAAAAGCGTCGGGATCGTTAAAAAATTCAAGAACGCCTTCATTGACATATACATCGTACTCGACTTCATTATCATCGTCCAAGAGCGCGATAAACGTATAATTATCGCCGTTCTTTTCCCACAGTCCTGCTTCGACGCCTTGATCAGTAATCCATATAAACGTTCCATCGTCATAGACGGCAAGTGTATCGCCATTCTCCGCTTCGTACTCGCCGACGATGGGATCGGCGGGAACCTCAAACGTAAGGTCGCCCATCCAATCGGAATATATAAAGCTACCGTCTACATAGATCATTTCGCCGTACTGACCTTCAAATAAATATTCGCCATCTGACTTAGTCCATGTTCCCAATTCATAATACGACAAAGCGTCATCTTTGTCTATGATAGTAAATTCACCGAACTTCTGTATTGTAAGGACAAACTGTCCGTCTTCCGTTTCGTACTCGCCTACAATGGCATCGGGTTCGGCATAGTCCGTGTAGTAGTAGCAAGCAAACAGCCACTCAGTGCCGAGCTCAGGCGCTGCAAGCTCCAAGTACTCTTTGAGCGTATCGTCAAGCGGATATACGTCGTCGCTGTTTACATTTTTGGCGTAGTAATTTTCGGCAAGGTCGACAGGAATGGATAGATTGTTGCCTTCAATCTTGTAATCATCAAAGCCCCTAAGCGCTATGCGGAAATCCTTGTAGGTATTGCCCTTGTCGGTTGCCGCTTTATCCGCGTCGCTTGTTGTATCAAAAACGAAATACGAAGGATGTACTTCGACTGCCTGCTCCATATAGACAAGCGGCCTATTGTTAAACTGATATCTGACGGGACTGATTGCTCCCATAAGATTTACGTAAACCACGGGGCCGGTCTCGCTGCCGAGGTGATATTTGCCGTCGGTACCCTTTACAACGGTCGCGTCCAACGCTACCGGAGCAAGTTCCTTAAAGAAATCATCATTATCTGCGGTTTTCGTAAGATTGGTGGGGTTCACAACAATCGTATTGTTGGTGTGTGTGCCTATCTTTTCGATTTTCACTTCTACCGCCGCGGGATAACTGTCAGCCTTGACCGATACCGCAAAGTAAAGATTGCCCTGCATTTCCTCGGTGTACTTGACGGTTACCTCTTTGCTGTCGGTGTAATCGGCATCATCGAATTCAGTGTATTCCACCATAGTTTCGCTATCCACTTGTTTGATAGCGCCGTTGCCGTTAACGGTCAGCTTATAGGTGGAGCCGGCTGTGGGGTCAAGTTCTATAGTTGCATTCTTGCCCTGCTTATTTGATTCGGCCTTGACCGTGCCCGCTCCGGTTACGGTCGTATAGGTGGCGTACGGAGTTGACAATATCGTTTCGGCGGTCACTTTTTCATCGCCGTTGTTGGTAACGTTAAGGTAGTACTTTTTACCCTTTTCCAACGTTACAGGCGGGTTAAACATGCCGTTGCCCGACAAATGGCTGTCACCGAGCAAGAACGACTCGTTCAGCTTGCAAGTCAACTCATCAGGCTTATCGGAATAGAAATAGTAATCGCCGCTGTAATCCGCCGTATACTCGTAGTAAACAGTGGAATTTGCCTCAACCGCGATATCCATCTTGTATGCCGCCATGCCGTCCACATACCAATAATCGCTTTCAAGCTCCGCGTCGGAAATCTTTATATCGTCGGTAAGCTTTATGACGTTGACGGGATAAATTTTTATTGTTTGTTCTACAACGGTGTCGGTAAGCTCGGTATATACGGGTACCATTGCCGTTCCGTTCGATTGAGTATAGTTGCCGCTTGCATTTTGATGTATGGCATAAGTGCCGTCGCTCTCAAAAGCGTAGCCTGCGGGAAGACCTTTGATTTGGATGTGGTAATCGGTCTTAGTCGCGTCGTAAATTTTGACGATACCGTTTGCGTCGGGCTCCACAAGTTCGAGACAGTTGTTGCTCTCTACCGTGCAAATGCCCACCAATACGCCCGCCGCCGTGTACGCGGTGTTATCGTAATTGACAAGCTTGATCGTGTACGACGCAGGCATTTCCTCCAACGTGACCGTAAGATTGCGTCCGTCGAATTTGAGTTCGGCGCCGTCCGCTACCTTGTAGCCTCTGGGAAGGTCGTCCAATGTGACCGTATAGCCGGCGTCCTCGGCAAGAGAAAATTCCGCCTTGCCGTCGACGCCTGTTGTTACGGGCTTACCGAGTATGGTCGAGCCCTTTTTGACCGTAACCTTTACACCCTCCGCAGCGGAATCCCCCGCCTTGACTGTGACAGTGTATGTAACAGAGTTGTCCTGGGGCGTGTCGCCGCCGCAAGCCACAAACAGCCCGGCGCACACGGCAAGACAAAGCGCCAAAAGTACAAGCACTATTTTGTTACGCAGTTTTGTCATGTTTTTGCCTCCTGAAAAAATTTTTTTACGTCCATATATTCAGACGATAATAACTTATTGCCCTCATCTGGTGCTACGCACCACCTTCCCCCAAGGGAAGGTCGACTACGGTTTTAATTCCGAATTCATAATTCCGAATTCCGAATTATCTTAGGGGTTTTGCTCGTTGTACACTCTGTCATACCAGCACAGTCTAAGCCACTCGTTGTCGAGCGCCTTATCGTATTCGATAGTGCCGTTGTCGTAAACGTTGAGCGGGTTGACGCGCGTTTCTATAAACAGAGTGAGCATGTCTTTGATTTCGTCGTTGACTTTGACAAGTCCGTCGGTAGACGCGGACGCGGTGATATAGCCATTTACTATATCCGTGTAATCCTTATAATCCCTGCCCTCGATGCCGTGGTTTGGTTGCGTCAAGTCATAGTCTATAACGTAACCGAGTAACGACGCCTCCACGTTAGCGCCGTTATACTGGTAGCTGTATGCTATTCTGTAACGGAAATCGAAAGTACCAAAATCGCAATATTTGTTTTGGAACGGAACCTTTACGTTTTGTTTAGCAAGCGCCGTGAACGATAACGAGACCGACGTGGGGTACTTGACGTCAAGGTAAATATACGGATCGTCGTCATGCTTGTCGTTTTCGTCGCCGACGCGGTAGTAGCCGTCGCTGTCCTTGTAGTACGTAACCGCATACGAAAGCTCGTGGCCGATTATGGATTCGCCGTCCGGACCGAGTATGCCTATGAAGTCGCTCGACGAGCACGGCACCAGCTCGGTTGCCGACTGCCCGACTTTGGTTACCTTAAAGTTTAGCTCGCCCATCTCCTGCATGAGGAATGCTACTTCTATATAGTACTTGTGCCCGGCGGTCAAGTATCTGTACACGACAAAGTTATGTTCGTTCACTCCGTCGCGCACCATGCGATTGTCACCGCTGTAAACAAGCGCGTGGTCGGGGTCGGTGCCGTCGTCGTACAGCCAGACCTGCGTAGCCTGCTGGCTGTCCGCGGGCAACAACGACTCTATTCTGTACACCGCACTCTCCGCGGGCGTGAACGTGTAAATAAGCGTGGGGAACGGCGCCATTTCTCGAGTAAGGGCAGCCGTGGTTTCGGTAGCCGACTCGACGGGAATTGCCGTTTTGGTGGTAAGTCCGATTATGGGATTACCTATATACTCGCCCTCGCCGTAGTGCGAATAGAAGCTGCACAGCTCCAACCACGCATTGGCGCGCGCCGAGCTGCCTTCTACTTCGGCGGTAAACGCTTTGAGCATTGCGCTAAGCTCCTCGTCTACCGGCACAAATCCGGGTATATCCGACGCGGTTGCGGCGCGGCAGTAAGTTATAAGGTCGTTGCGATAGTTGTATGTTTGACCGTTCTTGGTCATGTTGCATTTGTATGCATATCCGCCTTTTACCGCGTCCTCTGCATATACAAGCTCCGAAATGGAATTTATGCTCCAATTAGTTACGCCCGTCATGTTGGCAAACAGCATGGGCTTTTCGTCGTCTCCGGCATACTGACTGTTTTCCAATTCGTCGAGCTTTACGTGATAGTAGCCGTCTACAAGCTCAACACCCACGTAGTGCGGATACTCGGTATCGTCCTCGTCGGGTGTGCCGTATGCCGCATAGCGCAACATATCCACACCGTCCATTGCGGACACGTTCTCAAACCGAACGTTGCGAATATATACGTTGTCCAAGCCGATATCTCTGGTATTGTTTTTGATATACGACAAGCCCAAACCGTGCTCGTCCTCGGTAAGCTCGGCATACAAGTAGCATGTTTTCCAGCCGCCGGACGTGCCCGATATTTGCTTAACTATCATCCTGCCGTCCCAAACCGCCGACAAAATATCGGTGTCCGTTTCGGTTTGGCTGTAATAATCAAACGCAAGCACCTTGCCTGCCGGCATTTTGACGGTGGCGTACAGCGCGGACATCGAGTTGGGTTTTTTGGAGTTGGACGAACACAAAACCTCATCGGTATCCGACACGCCTTCCTCCGTTTTGAGTATAAACGGCCACATCATATCGTTTTTCGTTTCGCCGTACCAGTTGACGTACATATCGTCGGTCGCCGTAAAGTTGTTGATTGCCGCAGCCACCTTTTCGTAATGGTCGGCGGGCACGGTTATGTCGGGTCTTGACATTTCGGTGTTGATCGATTCGCTCACCTTGTCGCCGGGCGTGAACGTTTGCACGTAGTTATCGCCGATGAATTTGTTGATTAACCGCTCCCATACTTCCGCCGCGGTAACCGCGCCCGATTCGACATGAGCAATCGCGCCGTAACGGTCGATTATGATAGTCGTGGGGAAGCCTGTTATTTGGAACCGCAATGCAAACGAGTTGTAGTCGCGCATCATCGGGAACGAATAGCCGTTGGCGTTGCGATAATTGACTATTGTCGCTTCAGAATCGCCGCCCTGATAATTGCTTATGGCCAGCAACTCGATTTTGTCCTTTAACTTATCGTACACTTCCTCCATAGCCGGCATTTCTTTAACACACCATGAGCATTCCGTGCCCCAGTTGTTTATGACAACCGCTTGCTTGGTTTCCAAAATCTTGGCAATGGAATACGTTTCCTTGCGGCCGTCCACCTCGTACGGCGTGGTCCACTCGTAGTCGTGAATTATGTCGCCTATAACATAGGTCGCCGCGGTGGCGCTGGGCGCAGGCGGAGTGTCGAGTATTACCTCGGACGTAAGCACCACCTCGCCTTGCCGCACCGTCGACGTCAGAGTGGGTGTGGAAGTTACGGTATATCCTTCCTGAACGTTAGGTATGCGCACGGTATAATTGTCCGCAGGCAAATCGAATGCAAGAATGCCGTTATCGTCGGTCTTGTTCGAATAAATAGGTCTCGTGCCGCTGTATACAAAAACCGTCACGTCTTTAAGTTTAAGCCCGCCCGCGCTGCGCACGGTTACGGTATAGCTATCCGCCGTGCCGTCGCGCAATTCTATTACGGCGGTCGGCGCTTTGCCAGTTACCGTCTTGGTGTCGGTATAAATATTGCCGTTGGGAAGATTAGACACGGTAACGGTGTACTCGTCGTAATTGAGCTCACAAGCAGCATTGCCGTCCGCGCCGGTTACGGCCGTACCGCCTATGCCGTTGTCGTTAGCCCATGTCACGGTAACGCCGGCAGCCGGCGCGCCCGTTTTGTCCATTACGGTAGCGGTATACGTAATCTTTACAGCCTGAAGCTGGAGAGTAATCTCACGCATCGAGGAAGTAACGGATATATCGTCATAGGACAAACCGTCGCCCATACCCGACAGCACCACCTTGTACGTGCCTGCGGGAACCATAGCCGTTGCAACTCCGTCCTCACCCGTAACGGCGCCGCCATGCGTCTTGCCCGACTGCTGCCACGATACGGTTACGTCCTTTTGCGGATTGCCGTCGGGCGCAAGCACAGTTACGCTGTACTCCAGCTTTTCAGCATCCGAGCCGCAACCTACCATGGCGAATGCCGCCGTGCAAAGCAACATAATTGCCGCCGTTATAAATACTAAAAGACGTTTTTTCATGACCCTCTCTCTAAAAAAAACGCGCCGAAAAACCCTTCTCGACGCCGTTGTCATACTTTATTATAGCATATGCAAAATTGAATTGCAAGTGTTTAAGGTAATTATTTTTTTATTCACAACAAAAGCCCTTGATAATCAAGGGCTTTTGTTTGATTAGCATTATTTAATTAAAGACTTATTTAGCAAGGCTGACAGCAACTGCGCAAGCAACCGTAGCGCCGACCATGGGGTTGTTGCCCATGCCGATAAGACCCATCATCTCGACGTGCGCGGGAACGGAAGAGCTGCCCGCAAACTGCGCGTCGCTGTGCATACGACCCATCGTGTCGGTCATGCCGTACGAAGCGGGGCCCGCCGCAACGTTGTCGGGGTGAAGTGTTCTGCCCGTGCCGCCGCCGCTGGCGACCGAGAAGTACTTTTTGTCGTTTTCCTGGCACCATTTTTTGTACGTGCCGGCAACGGGGTGCTGGAAGCGGGTCGGGTTGGTGGAGTTGCCCGTGATGGACACGTCAACCTTTTCCTGACGCATGATAGCAACGCCCTCGCTTACGTCGTCCGCGCCGTAGCAGCGAACCTTGGCGCGCTCGCCGTCGCTGAACGGAACTTCGCGCACGATTTTAAGCTCGCCCGTAAAGTAATCATACTTGGTTTCAACGTACGTAAAGCCGTTGATACGCGAAATTATGTATGCCGCGTCCTTGCCCAAACCGTTAAGTATAACGCGGAGCGGTTTTTTGCGCGCCTTGTTGGCGTTACGCGCAATACCGATAGCGCCCTCCGCCGCCGCAAACGATTCGTGTCCGGCAAGGAAAGCGAAGCAGTCCGTTTCCTCTCTGAGCAGCATTGCGCCGAGGTTGCCGTGGCCCAAACCGACCTTACGCTGATCGGCAACGCTGCCGGGAATGCAGAACGACTGCAAGCCCAAACCGATGCATTCCGCCGCTTCCGCAGCAGTCTTTACGCCCTTTTTGAACGCAATAGCGCAGCCTACCGTATACGCCCACACCGCGTTTTCAAACGCTATGGGCTGAACGCCCTTAACGATTTCCTCAACGTTAACACCGCGCTTCAAGCAAATGTCGCGCGCTTCTTCAAGCGAGGCAATGCCGTACTTTTTGAGCTCGGCGGTGATTTTGTCTATTCTTCTTTCGTATCCTTCAAACGTGATAGCCATGTTAAATCTCCTCCTTACTCGTTTCTCGGCACTATGTACTTAGCGGCGTTTTCAAATCTGCCGTAGTGCTTTTTGGCTTTTTCGAGCGCTTCGTTGCCGCTTACGCCTTCCGACACAAGCTTCATCATTACGCCGAGGTTTACGTACTCGTAGCCGATGATCTCGCCGTTTTTGTCGAGCGCGACGCGGGTTACGTAGCCTTCCGCCATTTCAAGATAGCGCGGGCCTTTGAGCTTGGTGGAATACATTGTGCCCACCTGGCTGCGCAAGCCCTTGCCGAGGTCTTCCAATCCCGCGCCGACGGGCAAGCCCGCGTCCGAGAACGCCGACTGACTGCGGCCGTAAACGATTTGCAAGAACAGCTCGCGCATTGCAACGTTGATAGCGTCGCAAACAAGGTCGGTGTTAAGCGCTTCGAGTAGCGTCTTGCCGGGAAGAATTTCCGCCGCCATAGCAGCCGAGTGAGTCATGCCCGAGCAGCCGATGGTTTCGACCAAAGCTTCCTCGATAATGCCGTCCTTGATGTTGAGCGTAAGCTTGCAGGTGCCCTGCTGAGGCGCGCAGCAACCGCAACCGTGCGTAAGTCCGCTGATATCCTTGATATCGTAGGCTTTGACCCACTTGCCCTCTTCGGGAATGGGCGCCGGTCCGTGATTGCAACCCTTAGCCACGCATTGCATATTTTGTACTTCGCGTGAATATTGCATAAAAAACAACTCCTCCGTAAAAAGTTTTTGCTTAATGATTATAACACAGCCTTACAAAAAAGGCAATAGTTTTTCAATTAAGAATTAAGAATGCAGAATTAAGAATTATGCGGCTACGCCTAGATTTCTCCGCTACGCACTAACGCGCTTCGGTCGAAATGATGTGGGTATAGAGTTATCTTTCCTAATAGTACACTCCATACCACCCATCACCCCGAGCGCAGTCGAGGGGTCTAGGCGACCCGCCGCAAAGTAGTTGTGCTATTACTGCAACAATTCCGAATTCATAATTCCGAATTCCGAATTACTCTTGCTATCTTTTTTCTTTTGCGCTATACTATATTTATATTAAAGAAAACGGAGTAATGATGAACAAGGCGTTAAAGAAAACTCTTATAATAATAGGTATCGTTTTGGCAACGATAGTCGGACTGTTTTTGCTGCTGTACTTTATTTTGTTTTTGATAGGCTTGGGCAAGTACGGCGACGCGCGCGACGTGCGTTGGTACGTATGCGACGTTGCCGAAATTAACAGCGGTTGGGCGCCGCAAGGTATTGCCTACACCGGCGACGGAAATTATATCCAGACCGGCTACGACGGCGACAACAACGTAGTGGTGTACTTCGGCAGCGGCGAAAGCTTTAAGCGCATAGTCCCCGTCGACGGCAACGGCAATAGGGCAAAGGGTCATGCCGGCGGCGTGGCTTGCACCAAAGACAACGTGTATATAGCCAACGACAACACGCTTTTGCGCCTCGACCTAAACGCAATCAAGTCCGTAGGCGGGGGCGGCAACGTGACGGTGTTGCAAACAATCCCGGTGGACAACCGCGCCGCATACTGTTACAGCGACGACAACTATTTGTACGTGGGCGAATTTTACCGCGCGGGCAATTACGAAACCGAACAGTCGCACCACTACACGACGCCAAACGGCGAAAACAACAAAGCCATAGTGTCGTGCTACAAGTTAGACGAGGACGGCATGATTTGCGAGGACGGCGTGCAGCCCTACCCCGAATACTGCATATCGGTCACGGGGCTCGTTCAGGGCTTTGCGATAAAGGACGGCACGGCGGTGCTGTCGCGCTCGTACGGGCTTAAAGATTCGGAGCTTCAATACCACACTCTGCCCGCCGAGCCGAGTGCGCAAATAACGGTGGCGTTTAAAAAGAACGAAACGGCGGAAAGCAAGCAAGTGCCGCTGTTCTACCTTGACGGCACAACGCTGTTCAAAACGTTAACACTCCCCGCATTTTCCGAAGACGTAACAATAGTGAACGACCGCGTAGTAGTGACAAACGAGGCTTCCGCAAATAAGTACTTTATAGGCAAGCTTTTCAACGCCGCCAAAGTATATTCCTACCCGCTATACAAAAAAGAAAAATAAAAACAAAAGGTTGAGAACTTAAATCTCAACCTTTTTTAATTCCTAATTCATAATTCCGAATTCCAAATTATCTACTGCACTATCCTGCTGCCGCATGTGTCGGTGGCTTCTTCCACCTTGACGGTAAACGGCATGCGCGATATAAGCGCTTCGGCGTGAGTGATCACGCCCACTAAGCAGTCCTTGCTTAGCGATTCCAACGCGCCGTACACTACGTCTATCAAATCCTCGTCCAGCGTGCCGAAGCCCTCGTCCAAAAAGAAGAATG
>CAMWXP010000003.1 GCA_947178255.1 uncultured Clostridia bacterium
TGACTTTTGTGCGAGTCTCGGTCGCCGTGCAGTTTTCGCAAGGGGCGGTTTCCGTTCCGTCTTTTGCGCACGTTGCGTCGTTGTTGTAACTGTACGCTTCGAATAAATGTCCCGTCTTTAAGTGAGCTTGACTTGTGCGCGTATCGGTGACAGTGCAGTTTTTGCAAGTAGCAGTTTCGGTGCCGTCCTTTACGCACGTTACGTCATTGTTGTAGGAGTACGTTTCAAACGAATGTCCTGTCTTTAAGTGTGCTTGACTTGTGCGCGTGTCGGTGGTCGTGCAGTTTTCGCAAGTAGCGGTTTCCGTGCCGTCTTTTACGCATGTAGCGTCGTCGTTGTACGTATATTCTATATATGTATGCAGTCCCGTTTTTAAGTGGCTTTGACTTGTGCGAATGTCGGTAGCTTCGCAATATTTACATGTCGCCGTTTCCGTGCCGTCCTTTACACACGTCACGTCGTCGTTGTACGTATACGTTTCGTACTTGTGTATGCCCGTCTTTAAATGACTTTCGCTCGGGCGCGTAAACGTAGTTTTGCACAATGCGCACAATGCGGTTTCGGTGCCGTCTTTTACGCAAGTAGCGTCGTTATTGTATTTGTATATTCCCAAAGAATGACCTGTCTTTAAATGAGTTTGACTGGTACGCGTAAACGGAATTTTGCACTCCTCGCATACCGCCGTTTCCGTGCCGTCTTTTTCGCAAGTGGCGTCGTTGTTGTAAATAAAGGTGACAAGCGTATGCGTGGTATGAGCTTCGTTGTCCCCCACGTTGTCGACAGGCACATACTTACCGTTATCGTTATCGCAGCCGACAAAAAGCAGCATGCAAATGCACGCCGCGATCGCAACGATAACGAGTAACGCTATTCTATAAACCTTTTTACCGATCGACATAATACATTATCCCTTTGTACATAAATTCACTTATGTACAATACCATTATATCACGCTATTATTAAAAGGCAATTTGAAATATATTAGAATTTGATTAGAAAAACCAAAACGTCTACGCCGACTATTCCGCAGACGGCGCCGTATTCGGTTCTATCGGCTCGCCGATATCGGGCTGTTCGCTCGATGTAGCACCCTCGCCTGCTTGGTCGGCGGGCGGCACACCACCGCCCTTATTTTTGCGGCGTATAACCGTCTTTTTGAGCAACGGACCCAAAAGGTACAAAATAGCGGGCAGCACAAACAGCACGCATATTATGGATATAATAGTGCCGAAGCCGAGCGTCATGCCCATCGATGCTATGAGCGGGTTGCTGGTCATAAGTCCGACCAAGAATGACGCCACAGTCATAATTGTGCCCGAAGTGACTATCGTGGGGAATGCCGCAGATATAGCGCCGATAACGGCGTCACGATTAGTCGTGCCGTCCTCTGCGTTCATATACCTGTTTGTCATAAGTATGGCGTAGTCTATAGTCGCGCCCATTTGTATGGCGCTCGCAATAAGATACACAAAGAAGAACAGGTTGTTGCCCAACATTACGGGTATCGTAAAGTTGATGAATATAGCGCCTTGGATTACCGCAACAAGCACGATGGGAATACCCCACGACCTGAACGTGACCGCGAGTATTATAAATATGAAAGCGATAGTGAGTAGCGTTATAAGCAAATTGTCCGTTTTGAACGAGCCGTTAAGGTCGTAGGCGCTCATACTCGAGCCGGCGAAAATCGCATCAGGCGCAGTCTTTTTGACCGAACCGTACAGTTTTTCTATAAAGTCAAACGTTTCCTTAGACTCCACCGACGACGATATGTTGAACACAAGCCTGTAATGATTTTTGCCTACAAGCTGTGACTTGCCGAATTCGAGCAGCGACTTGTATTCGAGAATATCGCCCGCGCCGGACGCCATTGCCAATATTTCGGGATTGTCAAACACGTACTCGACCAAGTCACCTATTTGCACAGCGTAGTTTTGAAGGGTGCCCGCCTCGCCGTAGCCGCCGTGCGACATGGCGTACGCAAAAAACAGCATACGCGCCGTACCGTCCTCGATTTCTATAATATCGTTAAGCTCGGTATACTTAATCTCGTCGGTAAGATAATGCGGTTTTCCTCCGTCGATGCGCGACGGCAGCTCGATAGCCGCCCAGCCGAGCGACGAAGTGACAAGCTGCTTATCGCCCACAACCGACAGTTCTTGCACGTCCGACATTACTTTGCGCTGCAAGTCGGGGGCGGTATCCTTTGGCAGAAGTATTACAAAGGTATTGCTCGCGCCGAAGGTCTTTTCCATTTCGCGCTGCGCTATAACGGTGTCGGTCGGGCGCGAAGTGTCTATGGAGTCTTGGCTGTAACAGTACGTTATGGTTTGGCTTAGCCATGCGCACACGCCGAACAGCGCGACAAACACCGCCACGAGCGCGTAGCGGATTTTGATAACGCCCACGCCGAGCAGTCGCACCTTGGGCACAAAGCTGCGGTGGCGCGTTTTGTCCATAGGCTTTGTAAGCCAAAGCAGTATGCACGGCATTAAAAGGAACACGGTGAGCAGCGAGCAAATTATGCTTTTTGCAAGCACCATGCCGAGGTCGAAGCCTAAGCCCAACTGCATAAACATCAACGCGACAAGCCCCGCCACGGTCGTGAGCGAGCTGGACGCTATTTCGGGTATCGCCTTGCTAAGCGCCGTTATAAGCGCGCCTTTGGGATCGTCGGGCGTTTTGTCCTTTTCCTCGGTAAATCGGTGGCACAAAATTATGGCGTAGTCTATCGCGAGCGCCAACTGCAAAATTATACACACCGTATTCGATATAAACGAAATCTTACCGAGCCAGTGGTTGGTGCCCATATTGAGCACCGCCGCCACCACGAACACTACGGGGAACGCCAGCACCTCGGCAAAGCTTTTTGACGTAAACAGCAGCACAGCCAAAATTACCGCCGCCGATATGGCGATAATGATTATCATTTCGCTCGCCAGCGTTTCGGCAAAGTTATTTACAAGCGGCGTAGGCACGCCGTACTTGTACCCGCTTTTGTCGAGAATTTTTATCGTTTCGTTATACGCGTCGACAGCTTTTTTATCGCCGCTGTCCCCTATGTAAAAAATATTGAAAAGCGCGTTACCGTCCTTGTAGCTATCTTCCGTGCCGTCGAAGCTGACCGACGTCACGCCGTCGATATTGCCGATTTGTTTTGCCAAATCGTCCGCCGCTGCGGCGTCTATGTTCTTTACCATAACGGTTGCCGAACCGAGCGAAGCGAACTCGTCGCTCATTATTGCGAGCGCCTTTTTGGTGTCCGTGCCTTCGGGCAAATAGGTAGTAATGTCGTTCTCCACCTGTATTCGCGTAATGCCGAATATGCAGTAACCGATTATCGCTATAAATATGAAAAACAGCCAAAGCCGCTTTTCAACTATAAATTGCGCAATTTTTTTCATAGCAATATATTACTATTTTCGTGGCGAAAACGCAAGCGTTTAAGGGAATTAAGAATTAAGAATGCAGAATTAAGAATTATGGCGGCTTCGCCGCATTAATGTCGCCCCTCATCCACCGCAAGCGGTCCCCCTTCCCCCACGGGGAAGGTCACCGGTGATACGGCTAATCCGAGTGATGAGCTTCCCTCGGGGGAAGCTGTCACCGAAGGTGACTGATGAGGGCAATCGATTTAAAATCACATCCTTATTAATCATTCTGCATTCTGCATTCTGCATTATTCCAACCGCGATAGCCGATAATAAAACAGTATAACATTGTTTAGGAGAACGTTTTTATGGATTTACGCAAAGTGGGAATAATAGGCTGCGGAATGGTGGGAAGCACTACCGCGTTTTCGCTGCTACACAGCGGGCTGTTCACCGACATGGTGCTGATTGACGCTAACCGCGCCCGCGCCGAGGGCGAAGCTATGGATCTATCACACTGTCTGCCTTATATTCGTCCGCTGGAAATCATTGCCGGCAACTACCCCGACCTTAAAGACTGCGGCATAATAATAATCGCGGCGGGCGTCGGGCAAAAGGACGGCGAAACGCGGCTGGACTGCATACACAACAACGCCAAGGTTTTCCGCTCGATTATCCCGCAAATCGTAAAGTACAACAAGGACGCGTTTTTGCTTATCGTTACCAACCCCGTAGACGTGCTGTCGTACGTGGCGTACAAGCTGTCCGGCTTTCCGAGTAGTCGCGTGTTCGGAAGCGGCACGGTGCTGGACTCGGCGCGGCTTAAATTTATGGTCGGGCGCAGGCTGAACGTAGACCCGCGCAGCGTGCACGCCTTTATAGTCGGCGAACACGGCGACAGCGAGCTTGCCGTATGGTCGAGCGCCAACGTAAGCGGCATACCTTTGGACAGCTACTGCGACCATTGCGGTTGCGACTGCAAAAATAACCGCGCGCAAATGGAGGACGACGTGCGCAATTCGGCGTACGAGATAATAAAAAGAAAGGGCGCAACCTATTACGGCATTGCCGCCGCCACCACCAAGATTTGCAAGAGCATTGTGCGCGACGAGCATTCCATCATGCCCGTAAGCGCGCTTGTAAGCGGCCACTACGGCCTTGACGACGTGTATATTTCCGTCCCCACCCTCGTCGGCTCGGGCGGCGTGGAAGATATAATAGACATCGAACTGTCCGAGGAAGAACACGCCAAGCTGATAGAGTCCGCAAATACGCTGAAAGAAGTGATAAAACAAATTAAATTATGAATTCGGAATGCGGAATGCGGAATTATTCGGTAGTATAGCTTGACACCTATGCGGCGGTTCGCCTAGATTTCTCAGCTTCGCGCTGACGCGCTTCGGTCGAAATGATGGGAGTTAAAGGTTGCTGCTATTCTAATAAAGGATAGCACCGCTTTATTCCACATCACCCCGAGCGTAGTCGAGGGGTCTAGGCGAACCGCCGCAATGTTGATATGCCATTATTTCCAATAACAACAACGCAGCGGCATTATACCGCTGCGCCGTCATATTAGGTCGGCACCATAATTTTTTACTGTGACAAACCATACGCGTTCTGAGTACCCGAAATAGATATGAGCCTTGTTCAACTGCCGTATGCGTTCTCACAAAATAACTACAAGCTTCTTATAACAGTGCGCCTTAATACTATTTACTATCATACCACATTTTTACCTGTTGGTCAACCAACTGTTGGTACACCAACTACATATTTTTTGAAAATTTCACATAATAACCATGTTGGCACACCAATAATCAACATGAGGTTTTTCTATGAGATTAGTAGATGCGGTTTACGCAAGAATTATCGAATTGGTTAAAGAACGACAAATCACGGTCAATGCTTTGGCAAATTTAAGCGGCGTACCTCGCCCGACCATTGTGACAATGACAAGAAGCACCACCGTAAAGCTTTCGACTATTTACGGCATATGCGACGGACTGAAAATCACTTTGCAGGACTTTTTTAATTCTCCGCTGTTCACGCCCGAAAATATTACCGATTAATATGACACAAAAAAATCCACCCGCGTGGGTGGATTTTTATTTATAATTAATTCAGAATTATTTGGTAGTAATAGCTTGACACCTATGCGGCGGTTCGCCTAGATTTCTCGACAAGCTCGAAATGATGGGTGTATTGTCTGTACTATTCTACTACAACAATTCGGCACAAAAAAGTGCGGCTTTACTCCCATCACCCCGACCGAAGCGGAGTGGTCTAGGCGTTAGCCGCACAATTACTTAATTAAATTATTTCATTCAATTCCGAATTCATAATTCCGAATTCCGAATTAAATTATATTAATTTCTTTGAGCCAATCCTTGATGTCGTCTATCGTCGTATCGTCTTTTATCAGCTTGCCGGGCAGCCAGTTGGCGCCCTTTGCTTTGCTTTGCAAAACGGCTTCCGCCTTTGCCATATCGCTGCTGCCGCTGGTTGCAAACGGCACAAGCGTTTTGCCCGAAAAGTCGTAGCTCTTTAAAAATCCGTTGATAATTGTCGGCGCGATATACCACCAAATGGGAAAGCCGACAAACACGGTGTCGTAGTCCCCCATGTTTTCCACCTTGTCGGCAATAGCCGGTTCTTCCAGCGTGCGCATTTCAACCGAGGTGCGGCTATTTTTGTCGTTCCAGTCGAGGTCGGCCTCGGTGTACGGCACCAAGGGCTTGATTGCGAACAAGTCGGCGCCGCCCGCTGCCTTGGCTATTTGCTTTGCCGCCATTGCGGTGTCGCCGCCGCACGAAAAATACGCTACCAATATTTTATTGCTCATTTTATGTTCTCCTTGTAAAAAATTATTTCCAAAGTACGATATTGTCGATATTGGCAGTTTCGTTGTTGCAACGTATTTCCACGGTGTGCTTGCCGTCATCTAAATCTTCGGAAAGGAACACCATTTGCGAACCGTTGCCTTCACCCTTCAACGATACTTTACCCGCGGACTTACCGTCTATAAACACTTCCATACCGCCGTACTGTTCCGACTTGTATGAGAATATGGCAAACGCCTTGCCTGTGAACGTAAACTTCATTGTCGCGTTGTCGTTGCCGTTGTAAATGTGTCCGAAGGTGTAGAAGCCCTGATCAATCGCCCATCTTCCGTCGTACCTGAACATTTCGTTATCCGCCTCGAATACCGTTCCGTTAACAAGCGCGCGGCGCGTGGCAAAGCCGATTGCCGACGCAACAAAGTAATCGTTTTCGGTTTTGGTTACCGTCAAGGTATAATACCCGAACGTTATATGCTCGCCCAATGCGACTTCCAAATCGGCGCCGTTGGCGTGCGTGGCGCCGGTAAACGTTTTGGTAGCCACAATCTTGCCGTCCGGCTTATCGCGGAATTCGAGAGTGAAGTTTTGAGGCAGTCCCGTCTTGTTTGCACTGTCGTTACGCGCATACACTATAAAGGCGTTTGCGGTAATGGGATTGTCGAGCTGAACGGACAGCCTAAACGGATTATCCGCATTCACCGACGTTTCGGGCTTGCCGCTTACGTGCTGTGCACTGTGCGCCGTGGTATTGGGATTGCCGTCGAAAAGATTTTCTATTTTGTACTCCGCCGACCAATGCAAAAAGTTATGCTCGACTATGCTTTGTTCGACCTCGTGATACTCTACGTCCTCGCTGCGGTACGTATAACGGTAGTCGCGCAGGAAGAAATATTCCGAAGTGAAATTGCTGTTGATAATCTCGTACGTGGAACGGTACGCATTGGAATAGCTTACGCTAACGGTTGCCTGAGCGTTTTCTATAACGTTTCCGTTGCCGTCCACAAGCTGCCCGTCCTCGTTGATAGTGCCTTGCGGCATGGTATACTCGCCGCTGCCCAGTCCGATATATGCGTTTTTGCCGCCGCGGTTCTCGCATTTAAGCACCGCCTTAAAGTATATCCAGTCGCCCGCCGTGAACGTTTCGTCAAAGTACGTTTCGGGATTGTCAAGATAGAAATTGGCGTGGCTTGCGTCCGTCTTGATTTTCGCTTTAAGCGTGTAATTGCTGTCGGCGTTTACCGCAACGTACAGCGCGCAGTCCCAACGCCCGCGCAACGCAATGCGGTACTTGGCGGTTTCGGGTACGTACAGCTTGCCTTTTATTTCGTAATACGTGTTGGCGGGCAAAGCATCGTACGACCAAACCTCGGTATTGCCGTTTTGCGTGGGGTTAATGTTATCCACTACCTCTTTTTCTTCATAGCCGTCGTAGTCCGATTCAAACGCGGCCGTCGCGCTTTCCGGCAACGTATCTTCCGTAAAGGTATAAATGGTGCGCGTCAAAATGTTCTTGTTCATTTCGTGCGACTGCTCGAATTCAAGAACCAAATCAACATCCTCTACGCTGAACGCGCGGTCGTCCTTGGTGATGGCAAGCGTGACTACCATCTTGCCCGAACGCAAGTAATTGGATGCAGGCGTGTACGAATACACGTTGTCGCCCTTGTTTGTAAGAGCGCCGTACTGCGGTGCAACTACCTTTTTGATAGTATAGCTGAATCCGTCGGGAATAACAACACTGCCATGCTGATACATGCCGTTTTCGTTTACGGTGTACTTGCGCATATCCACGTCTATGGTTTCGCCAAACTTAATCTTGTACGGCTGCATAGTTGTTATGTACCGTTTTTGATTGTCGTACACATAGCTTCTGCCCGTTTGATACACCGACGACACGGGAACGAACATGGGATAGTCTTTTTGCGACTCGGCAAGCGACGAATAATCCGCAGTAGCATATGCACTTATCATTTGCGTGTAGTACGACATGTTGTGGTGCGTAACGTTGCCCCAGTTTTGGAAATACGCTAGGTCACGCCCGCCGACGGTCATAAACGCTTCCTGTCCGAAATTGTGCAGCAGCGTTGCGTACAGCGCAAGACCGTTGGTGGAAGAAATTTCGCCCGTTTTGACGCGGTTAAGCGCCCACGTAGCGCTGGTGTAGCAGTTCCAACCACTCAATCCGCCGCCGCCGTACGCGCCGATATTGCGCGACCCCGATACTTCGGTAAACAGCGAGTATTCCACAAGCGAAATGGCGTTGTTGGTTACCTCGCCGTCGGCGCCGCCGCAGCCGTAGCCTTGGAAGTTGTGGTTGTATTCGTGAACGTTACCCCACGACCCCGAACGCACAAACGCGTCGTAGTTGAGCGATCCGTTCATCCAGTCGGCAGGACAGTTGACCGACATTTGTCCGGGGAATGCAACCGCCGCGCCCGCCGCAACAAACGGGTCGTAAATAAACACTATACCCTGCTTGACGCGCTGTGTGGATACAAGCGCTATCTTTTCCCAAAGCACCGCGGCCTTGTATATATTGTTGTAGGTAAGCAGTCCTTCGCCGACCGAGCTTCTCGGCCCCGAATGAAGCACGCCGTTTTCGCGCACCTCCAAATCGAAGTACGGAACGGAAGATTTAAGGTTTTCGGCATAATCCTCGGGCGTGGTGTAACCGAGTATGTAGTGCGCATAACGCACGCCGCCCGATATCGTCACCGAAAAAGTAACGTTTTCGTTGTATATGTAAATAGGTCCGCCGTAGAACGAGCCGACGTACGCGGTGTAAACCTGACGTTCGCTGTCGTACGTGGAGTTGTCGGCGTTTACCACCCAAGTGTTGAGTATGACCGGCATGCGGTTGATATTGCGCGCCGCCCAAATGTTGTTGGCCTTGTGGTTGTACAGCGCTTGACCGATCATGACCTCTATGCCGCCAGTGGCTTGCATATGCGCCTGGCTAATCTCTATCTTTATTATTTCGCCGGCGGGCGCGTATACGCCCGTAACGTTGTACGACGTGCCGTCGGCGCGCGGCGCGAACGTAACGCGCTTTATAATGGCGGGCTCGCTGTCCGACACGTTGCCGTAATACATTCCGACAGCGGCGGTATGCTTGTAAAGCTTTTTGCCGGTAAGCTCACCGTTAAGATAAAGGTTACCGTCGGAGTCCATCTTGTTATACGTGTTTTGAGGGAAGCCGTCCGAACCGATGCGCGTGTTGATTGTAGTCAGCTTCCAGCTTTCGTTAATAACCGCTTGTCTTTGAGCTTCGTCGTAAGACGTGCCACTGCCGTACGTGGGATAAGCGGATATAGTGCCGTTTGCTACCAATCCCTCGTCGCTCGTTCCTGTGGGAATCTTGCGCGCGACCGTGCCGAGGTATTCCGCATTGTACCCTACCTTGGTGCGGTTTTTGTAAGTGTTAACGTACGAACCATCGCTAAAATCGTCCTCGCCGACAAAAGCATTGTCCGAAGGTTTTGTGCCATACAAAGAGGCGTCGTTGTGCCATGCGTAAATTCCGTCGTTGGGTGCGCCACCGTTGCACGATACAAGCGATACCGTAAGTATCACCACAACAATCGCTACCGCAAGCACAACGCCAACTATGGCCAATATCATTTTGGTTTTGGGCGACATAGCTGCCAAAACACCGCCGCCTTTGCCTTTGCCATTGCCGCTTTTTTTGCTATTGGACTTGCTCGACTTTTTGTCGGTCTTGACCGCTGCCGCCTTTGCTTTGCCCTTAGCCTCGGGCTTTGCCGCCGTTTCGGCTTTGGCATTTGCGGGCTTTACGGGAGTAGCCGCGGGCTTTTCAGCCGGCGTAGACTTAGTAGGCGCGGGCGCTGCCTTTGCCTCGGGCGTCGCGGGTTTAGCCGCCGCAGGTGCGGGCTTTGCCGCGGGCGTTATAGGTTTTACCGCAGGCTCGGGCCTTGCAGGCGCCGAGGTCGCGGGCTTTGCCGCTGTCGGCGCAGGCCTTGCCGCAGGCGCAGGACGCGTTGTCGTAGCCGCGGGCTTTGCCGCGGGTACAACAGGCTTTGCCGCCGTGGGTGCGGGTCTTGTCGCGGGCGTTATCGGTTTAACCGCAGGCGCGGGCTTTGCAGGCGCCGTGGCCGCAGGCTTTGCCGCGGGCGTAACAGGCTTCGCCGTCGTAGCCGTCGGTCTTGCCGCGGGCGCAGGACGCGCTGCCGTCGTGGCGGGTTTTGCCGTCGGTGCCGCCGGTTTTGCCGCAGGCGTTATGGGTTTAACGGTAGTGGGTTTTGCAGGTGCTTTGCCCGCCGCCGTAGGTGTTGTCGATTTTACCGGAGGTGTATTTTTGTTATCTACCACGATAAAACTCCTTACTTTTAGTAAGCATATTAGCTCATAATATATAATAACACAAAAAATATCTAAATGCAAACATTTATAAGAAATATAATATCACTAATCACTTTTAGCCGTCAGGCTAAAAATATCACTGCGCGTAAGCGCAATATCACTCACCAAAAATCCCACCGCCGTAAGCAGTGGGATTTAACGTTATTGCATATTACGCGGTTTCGGTTACGCGATTTAATATAACGTTGGCGTCGTCGCCGGAAATAATCAGCTTTTGAATCGGTTCGGTTTGTTCGGAAAAATTACCCATGTAATTGACGTACGAATAATTTATTTTGGATATTTTGACGGTAAATCTTGTGCGACTAGCCGTCGTTTCGTAATTCCTGATAGTTACCTTAACGGGTTCGGCGTCGTCCACTTTTAGCGTCATACCCGTTTCGGTTACGGTAAGCACGAATTTTACGCCGTCGCTCCTCGTCCCCTCGTACACGCCTATAAACAGCTCGGGAACGGTAAACGTGTCGTAGCCTTCGTCCGGATCGTAGTCGTCGCGCAGCAGCTCGACTTCTATGCCGTCGTCGCCCGTCTTGTCGTTTTTGAACGTGATAATATTGTAATTACCGTCGTCGTTGATATTATCGACAGAGCCGTACAGATAGAAGATTTTGCCGTTGATTGACACCTTTATCACCGAGGGATTTTGCTCGTCGAACTCCAAGATTTCCGCGGTGTACTCGTTGCTCGACATATCGATAAGCGCGAAAATTCCGTCATCGTCTATGGATAACGAGTAGAACACGCCGTTGGGTATATCGCTGAACGTGTAATCGCCGTAAAACGCTTCGGGAATATCCACCTTTACTACCGGCGGCGCAGCGGGATCGTCGTCTGCCGTCCGAGAAAGAGTTACGTCGGCACCGTCACCCGCAAAATAAACGCCGTCTCTACCGTACGGATCTTGCGCTATTGCGTAGCTTTCGCCGTTCAGCTTGAAGTTGATGACCGTGCCCATAGTATCGTCTTCGCCTACCGACACGTCGGCTGCAACGTACTGCTTGTTATCTATTTGTACGGTAACGCCGTTGAGAGTAACAACCACCTTGTATTGAACAAGGCCGTCGGCCGTATACGTACCTACAAATGTTTGCGGTATTATAAATCCGTTTTGCACTTTGGACATGACGTACGTTTGCGACATCATACCCGAGTTGAGCGCACGTACGGAAAGCACCGTCTTGCCCTGCAACTGACCCAAAATAAGCCTGTAAGTGTAGTCGCCGCGCAGCGCTACCAAACCCTCGGTTTCGTCATACGACAGCACTTTGAGCATGTTCGTCCCGAACGTGATCTTGTTGTAGGCTATCGTTACGCTGTTGGCATTTTCGTCCTGCCACACGCCGTTATACGCTTCGGGGATTTCCACGGCGTCCAGTTCGATATTGGTTACAACGTACGACCTGTTGTCCAGTACCACGGCAAGCTGTTTTTCGGACATGTACATTACGTAACATTCTTTACCGTTAACCGTTCCGCTGAATATCTGCTGCGTGGCGGAATAAGTGGAAATAACCATAGGCACGTTGTTTACGCTTATGCCGTCGGTAGTCACCTTTACCACAATATTTCGGTCTGTGTATATTCCTACGTAACTGTCGAACACGCTTTCCTTGACGTAGTCGTCAAACGATAACGGCATAGTGGTTTCGTCCCACGCCGAATACGTGACAGTGCGCTTGACCAACGCGCCGTAAACGTAATAGTACATTTCCACTTGGTACAGCTTTCCGTCCTTCAACGTAATCTGTACGCTAAGCGTATAGTTGCGGTACAAAATAATATTGTCGGCACCGTCCGAAAAGTGTACGAGCACGTCGCTAGTGTACCGTATGCAATCGCTTTGCAGCGTGTAAACCTCGCCGTCGTTTTGGAATATTTCGGGCGCAAAACCGCCAAAGTCTGCGCGCATCGCTTTGACCGTCGGATAATTGACGGCGTCGCCTATAACGACTTTGCCTTTCTTTTCCTCGCTGTCCTTTTCGCCGCCGATACGGAAGGAATACACCCGCATTCCGTCCTCGTTGTCGGGAGTTAAATTCTTTTCGACGTAACCCGCTTCCCAGCCCGTGCAAGAGTCGTAGATTGCCGTTTCGGTAACGTACACGTCGTATTCCAAATCCTCATAGCCCGCTTCCTGCTCGTATATATGCGCCGTGTAGTTTTTAGCCTCGCTCGCCGCTTGCAGCGCGTTTTTGAGCGCGGTGTGCGCCGCAGTCGTCGCGTACGGCGTAAGCGCATCGGGATCGACGGCCGCCGTTCCCCATCCGCTAACCGTAAACGCGTAGCTGGAAGTGTAATAGTATTCGTTACCCTCGGGGCCGCGCTTAATGCGGTCGGTAACGATATTTATTCTTGTCACCTTTCCGTCCCTGATCGTCACGGTAAAGCTTGCTATATCCTCCACCCAGCCTGTAATTGCGGTGGCCGCCTTTTTGGCTTTGGCTGCGTCGGTAAGCGCAAAAATATTTTCGGTATCGGTCGCCGCAAAGTCGGCAGCTGTCAACGCTTTAAACGGATTGTCGTAATCGGCAAACGCCTCGTCCTCGTCGGGGCTGTTGTATTCCATCTTGTTGTCAATGGTGTGATACGGCTCGGCAAGCTTGCCGTCCTTGTCCACGTAAACACTGTCGTACAAAACCCTGCCGGTTTCGTCGTCCATTTCGACGATATTCACCGCGCCGTCGCCGAACACCGTAGTTACGTTGTTGACATGCGGGTCTTGACCCTCCTCCTTGTACGTGTAAGACCCCACCGCCATAAACGTGGTTTTTACGCTTTTAAACGCCTCGGCAAAAAGCTCCTCCGGCGTTTTTTTGTTGTCGTCGTCATCGTCGTCGTCTTTCGATTTTTTGAACGTGGCTTGAACCAAAGTATTGGAGCTTACGGAAAACGTATAACTGCCGTTGTCAAGCTCGCAGCTCTCGCCGTTGACTATAAAGCGGTCAAGCTCGTAGCCCTCGTTTGCTTCCACGTTGATTACAGCCTTGTCGCCGGCCGCGAACTCGGTTTTGGCTTTGCCGTCCTCGGCGGTAACAGACACCGTACCCTGCTCGGAATTATAATCGGCGATTACCTTGTACGTAACGCCGTCATCTCCGCACGCCGCAGTAAACAGCGACAGCGCGAGTATAACAGTCAATATTATTGCGGTAAGAATTTTCCTTTTCATATTACCCTCCACATAAAAACAGCACCGAAAAACATATCTTCGACGCCATTGTCAATAGGATTTTCGTCAAAAAAGCCGTGTGCTTTTTTCCGAGTATTTGCAACAATATAACATATACGCACATTATCCGTCAAGCGAATTATGTATATAATTGTATATAACCCAAATTGAAAAAATAAATACTAACCGCGCAAAAACGGTTGACAACCGCAATAATATTTGGTATTATATCATTCGCATGGGGATTTAGCTCAGTTGGTAGAGCATCTGCTTTGCAAGCAGAGGGTCAGCGGTTCGAGTCCGCTAATCTCCACCAATATAATATAGGAATGTAGCTCAGCTGTCGGGCAGCGCAATGATACGCTACGCGACCAACACACAAACAACAACATTTTAATATAGGAATGTAGCTCAGCAGGTTAGAGCACCACCCTGATAAGGTGGGGGTCGGTGGTTCGAGTCCACTCATTCCTACCACGAAATAGCGCCCTTGCGGCGCTTTTTTCGTGGTAGGAATGAGTAGCAAGACCATGCGGTGCGGAGAAAAGCCTATCAAAACATGTACCGCTCGCCCACCGCATGGTTCGCTAGGCGCTTGCGCTGTATAGCCGTACAAACTATTTAAGCAAAAATAATCGTTAGCTAATACAGAGCAAAAAAAATGGAACGCAAAGCCCGCCCGCGCTGTTCGCGGGCATTCCACTCATTCAACGAAAATAGGACGCATAAGCGTCCTTTTTTCGTTTATTACTCTACAAATAATTTGCAAATAGGAACGTTCATTGTCTTTGCAATTCTAAAAAGATTAATCATATCAAAATCCTGATTAGTCATTATTTTATTAAATGTATAAATGCTTATTTTACATAGCTTACAAAACTTCGTTTTGTTTAAATTGTTAGCTTTTATATAGCTATTGATTAGTGCTGTATTGACCGCATTATCCATAATCGCCTCTCAAAGCATAATGATAATTATATTGTACTATTACCGATTGGTAATAGTCAAGTATTTTATTACCATTTGGTATAAAATATTATTGAGGTGATAACTATGAACAAATTTGCAGAGAGATTAAAAGAGCTTAGAATTGAAAAAAATCTTTCTCAAAACGAGTTGTCAAAACAAATCGGTATTAGCGTTGCTTGTATAAACAGATGGGAAAACAATTTACGCATACCGAATATTGATAGCATAATGATTCTCTGCAAATTCTTCGGTTGTACTGCCGATTATTTAATTGGATTAGAAGATTAAATGAATTTGTTTTAGGCGATAATGCATTACCACGAAATAGCGCCCTTGCGGCGCTTTTTTCGTTGGCGGGAATATGCGGTGCGGTAATTTATAAAAATTATCCGTACCGTATTGCGCTTTTTATCTTTTTGTTATATACTATTCAGTATGGAAAATAACGTTCAAAAAGACAGTTTGATTGTAATAGACGCCAATTCGCTGGTGAACCGTGCGTTCTTTGCCATGCCTGCTATGACCACCACTCGCGGCGAACCCATAGGCGCGGTGTACGGCTTTGCCACAATGCTTATAAAGCTTATCGAGCAGTACCGCCCCAAATACGTTGCGGCGGCGTTTGACGTGCACGCCCCCACCTTCCGCCACAAAATGACGCCGCTGTACAAGGCGACGCGCAAGCCTATGCCGCCCGACCTCAAAGCGCAAATGGGCGTGCTTAAATCCCTGCTTGCCGACATGAACATAAAAATGTTCGAAATGGCAGGCTACGAGGCGGACGATATTATCGGCACCATTGCGCGGCGCTCGGGCGTATTCACCTACATTCTTACCGGCGACCGCGACAGCCTGCAACTGGTAAACGACACCACGCACGCCCTGCTCACCAAAAAAGGCATAACCGAAATACTTGACGTTTCGCCCGACAACGTGGAAGACGTTTTCGGCGTTGCCGCAGACCGCGTGGTCGACTTTAAGGCGCTTGCCGGCGATTCGTCGGACAACATCCCCGGCGTTGCCGGCATTGGCGAAAAATCGGCTGTCGAACTTATCCGCACGTACGGCTCGCTGGACGGCGTTTACGCCAACCTCGACGACATAAAAGGCAGCCGCCACGACAAGCTTGCGGCGGGCAAAGACAACGCGCTCCTGTCGTACAAGCTGGCACGCATAGACGTAGACGCGCCCGTAGACTTTTCGCTGTCCGATTGCGAACTGACTTTTCCCTTCCCCGCCGCCGCTAAAAACCGCTTTGTCGAGCTGGAATTTAAGTCGCTTATAAACCGCGTAGACTTGTTTGCGCAAGCGGACGAGAGCGCGCCCGCGCCGACCGCGACCCAAATAAAAACGGTCACGCTTAACAGTCCCGCCGAACTCGGCGACCTTGTAAACGGCGTGTACCCCGACGGCAAGATGGCGCTGCTGCTCACCCCCGACGGCCTGCATATAGCGTTTGACAACACCGATTATTTTGCGCCCATAGCGGACACGCTGATGAGCGTGTTTACGCTGCCGTCGTGCATAGATATACTTAAACAGGCATTGACATCGCGTAAAGTTATTACGTTCGATTTGAAATCGCTGCTCCACGCCATTGCGCCCGTAATGCCCATCGAGGCGGACGACGTCGCGCTAATGGGATATCTACTCGAATATAGGCTATCGCCCACCACCGCCGCCGAGCTGTTCACGCTGTACGACGAATGTTCGGTAGAGCTTGCCGCGCGCGGCGTGACACCGCTGTACCGCGATATAGAGCTGCCGCTACTGTACGTGCTGTTCGATATGGAAAGCAAGGGCTTTGCCGTCGACCGCAAGCGGTTGGACGAGATAGACGTTAAGTTTTCGGAGCTTGAGCGCGCCAACGTTGCGCGTATACGCGAGCTGTGCAACACCGACATAAACCTAAACTCGCCCAAACAGCTTGCCAAATTGTTGTTCGAGGACATGGGCATACCCTATCCCGACAAGTCGGCAAAGACGTACTCCACCAAAGCCGAAATACTGCAAAAGCTTTCGGGCGATTACGAAATAGTGGACGAGATATTAAAGTACAGATTTAACTCCAAGCTGAAATCGACCTTTATCGACGGCGTGCGTAAGGCGCTCAGTCCGAGCGGCAAGGTGCATACGCGGTTTAATCAAACGCTTACCACCACCGGACGGCTGTCGTCCACCGACCCCAACCTGCAAAACATTCCCACGCGCGTCGAGGAAGGCAAGCTGTTACGCTCCATGTTCGTCGGCTCCAAGGGCAACGTGTTGGTGGACGCCGATTACAGCCAAATAGAATTGAAGCTGCTCGCCCACTTTTCGGGCGATCCAAAAATGGTGGAAGCATTCCGCAGCGGCGGCGACATTCACGCGTCCACCGCGGCAGAGGTGTTCGAGGTCACGCCCGAAGAGGTCACGCCGCAAATGCGCCGCGACGCCAAGGCGGTCAACTTCGGCATAGTTTACGGCATAAGCAATTACGGGCTGAGCCAAAACATACACATCCCGCCGCGCAAAGCTGACGAGTATATAAAGCGGTACTTCGAACGCTTCCCCGCCGTCAAGGCGTATTTGGACGGGCTTATAGAGGACGCCAAAAAGCATGGCTACGCCGTTACCATGTTCGGACGGCGGCGCACTATCCCCGAGCTCAACTCCGCCAAATTTACAGAACGCAAGTTCGGCGAGCGCGTGGCAATGAACACGCCGTTGCAAGGCTCGGCCGCCGACATAATTAAAATCGCAATGGTGCGCGTGCACAAGCGGCTTAGCAACATGAAGTCCAATCTTATACTCCAAGTGCACGACGAGCTTATCGTGGACGCCCACCCCGACGAGGTGGAACAGGTAAAGGAAATACTCAAAACCGAAATGGAAGGCGCAGTGTCTCTTTCCGTGCCGCTGGACGTGAGCATATCGGTAGGCGCTAATTGGATGGAGTGCAAATAATAATTCGGAATTAGGAATTCGGAATGCGGAATTAATAAAAAGGTTGAGATTCCTCGCATTGCTCGGAATGACAAAAGTGGTGTTGCTGGTCACGTGGTAAACAAAACTTCTTTTGTCATCCTGAACGCAGTGAAGGATCTCATCCTTATAATAAAGGTAATTATGGATTACACACAAGACAAAAAAAATATATGCGTAATCGGCATTACGGGTGGGATAGCGAGCGGCAAGACTGTTGCCACGACGGCGCTTACACAAGCGGGCTATACCGTTATAGACGCGGACGAGGTTTCGCGCGCACTGTTTGCATGCGGTACGGACGGCGAGCAGTCGATGATGCTCACCTTTCCGCAGGCTGTGGAAAACGGCAAGCTTAACCGCGGCGCGCTGCGCAAAATAATAGCAAAGGACAACGAGGCGCGGCAAAGGCTTAACGCGCTTACCCACCCCGCAATCGTCGCTCAAGTAAAAAAACTCATAGCCGCCGCAACGCCGCCAATAATTCTATCTGCCCCATTGCTGTTCGAGTCGGGATTATCTTCGCTGTGCGACGTTACCGTATGCGTGTACTGTCCCCGCCCTATCAGGCTGCAAAGACTGACCGCACGCGACAATATTTCATTAGAGGACGCGGCAAGCATAATCGACGCGCAAATACCCGACGCCGAGCGCTGCACGATAGCCGACTATATAGTCCGCTCCGACCGCGAGCAAGCGGAGTTTGTCGAGGAAGTTAAAAAATTAATTAAAACCATAATTCCGAATTCATAATTCCGAATTCCGAATTAAAAAAAACCGCCCGAAGGCGGTTTTTTGTTTATAAAGCTCTTATGCTCGCAATGGGCGGTTTGCGCGAATAAATGCTGACGGGGATGACTGTGGATATAAGCGCGGTTAAGAGAGCTATACCTAGCACACACAGTATGGACAGCGGTCCAAACACGAATATGCTTACGCTCAGTCCGACGTCCTTTATGATTATGGAGTTGAGCAGCATGCACAGCCCGAACGCACCCAGTGCTGATATCGCAAAGCATATAACAGCGATTATAAGCGCTTCCGACATGAATATCTTGAACACGTCGGTAGTGCGTGCGCCGATAGCGCGGAGTATACCTATATCCTTCTTTTTGGCGGTGATGGACGCCGATATAAAGTTGAACATAAGAAGGAATGCAAACAGCGCGAATACAGCGCCCGCGATCATAAACGCCATTTCCAGCGTGTCTGCCGTGTCTATGATCATATCCAGCTGTTCGACTATTGCGTTTTTGATTTTAACTGCCGAATCGTCGTCTTGCCTTGCGCCCGACTTGTCGAGGAGCTGAGTAATAACCGCCCTCGAGCCGTCGTACGGAATGAGGATATTATTTATATATGCGTCCTTGGGCTGCCTGTACTTGGTTTGCTCTCTGTTTTCGTAGTAGTCCGTTCGCTCGGTATAGAACGTGTTGTACAAGTCGTCGCCCAGATAACAGCTGTAATGAGCTTCCTCAGTAAAGAATCCGACAATGTTTATTTGTTTCGGGCTTTCAGTGTCGTTTTGAATGACAAATGACAACGGTATGCCTATTTCGTCAAGCAGCGGCGAGACAAAGTTTACGGCGTACAATATTTTTTCCAACGAACGGTCCTTTCCGTCTACGATTTCGCCAAGCACGGAAAGCGGCGCGTTATTGTGGACTGCCGTGTCCAAACCGCTTAGCCACTCGTTGTGCGCGTCGTTCCATTGTCCGTACGTGTCGTAATCTTCCTCCTTAGGCTCGGGATTTTCGGCGCGGTACTCCGCTTCGACCGCATCCGCCAATCTTTTGAGAACGGCCTTATACTTGACGTCTTGCTCGACGCGCGCTTTGTTTACTTCGGCGTCGACGTACGCATTAACATCGTCCAAATACTGTAACAGCGCTTGATGGAATCTGTCGCTGTTATAATTGCCGTAATTGATTTTGTTCGGTTCCCAATGATACTCGTCGTACTCGCTTAACAGGGTTTCGTATTCTTCCGAGCCTTCCGGATGTCCGTCGGCAATAATTTGCTGTATATATTCGTTGCGGGAGCTTACGTATTGCGCATGTGCGGCGTTGTAGGCTTCGAGTTGCCCGTCTTCAAAGTCGTAGAACCGTTCCTCGTCGGAATCGGGCTCGGGATAAGTTTCCCTATACTCTTTATCCGCCGCTTGATACGCCTCACCGAGCATATTCCTATACTCGTCATTAAAAGTGACATAGTAATATACATCGTACAAGCACTCATACATCGCGTCGATAACATTCAAAGCGCTTACCGCGCCCTCGCCGTTGCCTAACGAAGTTATTTTTTTGCCGTCGAATCCGTAAAGCTCCAAGGGCCTGTCCTCGTACTTGGCAAACCTTTGAAACGTTTTTGACCATGCTACTTCATCGTTGAGCGATTTACCGTCAACACGTATATTCGCGGAGTACATGCTCGATTTAAAATATGCATAGTTGTAATCGATATCGCCGCCGCCAAATGCCGCTTCGCGGAACACTTCGGGCGCTACGGCAACCGTCATGTACAGTCCGTTGTCGCGCTCGTTGCTCCAAGTATACGCCGAATAGCCTGCGTCCGTAGACTCGTTGTTATCCGCCGCTTGCTTTAAGGACGCGTAGTTGTCGGGCACGTTCATACCCTTGAACACGCCGACTATTTTGTACTCCTCGTCGTCCACTTTTGCGGTGATCGGCTTGTCCTCCGACCACAAAATGTCTTGATATGAGCTTATCGTAAGCTGAGTGTTGTTTTCGCCGTAAACAAACTTGCTGCCGCTCGCTTTGCCCGCGTCGAATATAAAGTCGGTTATAGCCACTTCGTCGGCGGCGGTGGGCATTCTGCCCGCCAAAAGCCGAAGCTTGTCGCTTGCGGGCACCATTCCGCTTATGTTGGTAGAATAGAACATTTGCGCGGCGCCGCTTATGCTGAGGTTGGATATATTGTTGTTACCGCGATAGGATATCATAGGTATCGCGCCTTCGTACGACTTGGCGTAATCCTCGTACTCCTTTTCGGTAAACTTGGTGCTGCGGTAATCGGTATAAATCTCGCCGTCGCCGTAGTCGTACGTTACGTAATAAATCTTGCCCAGCGAAACGTAATTGATATTGGAATCGGTAAACGACTTGACGCTGACTTCCCTGCCGTCAAAAAGCATAAGCGTGGACGCCAAGCCGAACAGCACAAACGCGATAACGGAAAGGAATATGGTAAATACCAAACGTATAGGCTTGGTTTTAAGACTGCCCGCACCCATCTTGACGGCATGCTTTATCGGCAAGTGCGAACGTATGAGCTTTTGCGGCTCGTACTGTTTGGGTACGGGCTGCTCCTTAATGTTCTCAAACGTACCCGAGCTTATTTCGGGACGATCCTCCTTAAACTGCGCTATCTTCTCCCGCGAAGTGGATATTACCGCAGTGCCGCCCGCCTTAGCCAAAAAGTTTTTTATGCTGACCAAGTCGGCGTCGGTAAGGCTGGCGCCGCTAGTAACGCACACCGTGTCCGTGCCGTAAAACTTGACGTTTTGCTCGTCCGTCGTTTCGGCTCTCGTCTGGTCGGAAATTATTTTGCCGTCTTTAAGCTCTATTATGCGGTCGCCGTACTGCTCGGCAAAATCGCGGTCGTGCGATATTACAATAACAAGCTTATTTTGGGACAGCTTTTTGAGCGTGTCGAAAACCTGCTGACCAGTCTTGCTGTCAAGCGCGCCCGTAGGCTCGTCCGCCATTATTATTTCGGGCTCCTTGACGAGCGCACGTGCAATGGCTACGCGCTGCTTTTGTCCGCCCGACAAAGTGTTGGGCTTGCGCGAAGCAAAGTCGGTAAGGTCGACGTCGGCAAGGATGCGGCCTATGACCGCCTTGTCCGGCTTTTTGTTTTGAAGCTCCAACGCGAGCGCAATGTTTTGCTCGACGGTAAACTCGTCCAGAATGTTGTATTCCTGAAATACAAACCCGACGTATGTATTGCGGTAGCTGTCAAAGTCCTGCGCGGAGAAATCCTTGCTGCTTTTGCCCTTGATTATTATTTCGCCCTCGTCCATACGGTCGAGTCCGCCGCAAACGTTGAGCAGCGTAGATTTACCGCTACCCGACTTACCGAGTATAAAAACCATTCCCGTTTCCGGGAAGTTGAGCGACACGTCGTCCAACGCTTTGGTGACCGCGCCCTTTTTGGTTGTGTACTCCTTTTTTAAATGTTTTACCTCTAACATTTTTTTCTCCGAGTGAAGTAGTAAGATAATTTTATCACGACGCAAGCTGTTTGTCAATAAAGAATGCCGTTGCCGAGTGTTCTTTAAATATTTATCCGAACAGTCCGTACACCCTTTGCGCCTTGGATATATTGGCAATGTACTTTTGCGTTTCGGGAAAAACCGCTTCGCCGTCCAAAAATTTGCGGGCGTTGACTTCCCCCGCATTGTACGCCATAAGCGCGGCGGTTACGTTGCCGTCGAATTTGTCTATAAGCAGCGACAAATAATAGCACCCGCAGCGCAGTGAATTTTCCGCGTCGTACATATCCGCGTTTTTGGGCAGTCCAAGTGCGACGGCGCACGCGTCGAAGGTTTCGGGCATCAACTGCATAAGCCCCTTTGCGCCCTTATGCGAAGTAGCGTTACGATCGAACCTGCTTTCCGCCCACACCACCGACTTGACGAGCGGGCGCGACAACCCGAACTCGTCCGCCGCCGCACATACCTTGTCCGTGTACTTGTTGGGAAATATTACGCACAGCGTTACCGCGGAAATGGAAATGAACGCAAACGCCGCCGCTATTACAGCGGTAGCCAAAAACCTAATGGACTTTTTCATATATGTAGTGTATGCGAATAATCAATTCGGAATGCGGAATTATGAATTCGGAATTGAATGAAAAGATTTTATTAAAGTAATTGTGCGGCTAACGCCTAGATTTCTCCGCTTCGTTCGCTACGCTCACTTCGGTCGAAATGATGGGAGTAAGAGCTTTACTTTTTAGCTCAGTCTACACCACCCATCACCCCGAGCGTAGCCGAGGGGTCTAGGCGAACCGCCGCATATAGGTATCGCTATTATCGCCATTAATTCCGAATTCAATTAATACACCGTTGTCGGCTTGCCGTCGGCGCCGTAATGCCAGCAGTTGCCGCCCTCTATTTCCGTTTCCGAATAGAAGTATTTTGTAGCGTTTTTAAGCACGGTATTGTCGTCGACTATTTGTATTGCGTTCCACTGCTCCTCGGTGCCTTCGTAATATATAGCAACGGTTTCGGGACAGCCGTTTAATGCACCGCCGGCGAAGTAATTGACAGACTGCGGGATAATCACGCTTTCCAATGCGTCGCAAGAATCAAAATAGCTAAACTTAACGGACGTTATTCCCGCAGAAAGCTTGACGTATTCCAAACCGGAACAGCCCGAAAATACCGACGAATACATAGTCTTAACGCTATCCGGAATAGTCACCTCCGTAAGACTGCTGCAATTGTAAAACGCGCCGTGATCTATGGTAAGCAGTCCGTCGTTCATTATTACCTCGGTGAGATTATTGCAATATTCAAAGGCGAACGACCCGACGTATTTCAGCTCTGCGTTAAACTTGAACGACCTTACCACGCTTCTCGAATTTTCATACCTAAACAAATTGTTGCATATACCGACAGTACCCTCGTCGAGCTCCAAGTCAACGGGTTCGGTGCTACTGCTTTTAAACGCATACGCCCACTTATCCACGTATTGAAGCCCGTTATCGGCCATGCGTATCAAACCGTCGCAACCCTCGAACGCATAAGCAAGTACGCTTGTAACGCTGTCGGGAATGCTGAACGCGTCGCTTGTTATAGTCGTATTACGGCAAAACACGTGACCTCCGATTGCCGTAACGCTGCCGTCGGTTGGAATGACCGAAGTCTTACAACCGAGCTCAAACAGCTTGGAGTTTGTCCTAATTACGCAGTTGCCCGACGACGCGTATACTTTGTTGCCGTCGGCCACGGTAAGCGACGTAACGTTGTCGCTGCCGAATAAAGTCATATAACCGACGTTGGTAACACCGGCGGAAAACTTGACGCTTTTTAAATTCGGTTTATACGCCAAACCGTACTGATATATCTTATAGCCTGCGCCGTTGTAGCTGTTCGGCAAAACGACGTCCTCGTCGTCGCCCCAATAATCCATAAGGTACGTTACTTGCTCGTTCGGAAAGGTTCTGTCATTTAAAATAGCAAACGAAAAACCGTCGTCGGTATCGTGTATAATGCTCTCCTCCGAAGCATCGGTATGCACTACCACCGACGAGCCGAAGGAATACGACGCTTGCGAAAGGTTGTATACCTCCACAAGCTTGTAGCAATAGTTAAACGCCCATGTCTCAATATATTCCACGTTAGACGGAATGGTAATGCTGAGCAGTGAAATGCACCCTTCGAAAGACCTAAACCCTATTTTCTTTACGCCGCTGCCTATCGTGACGTTGCGCAAGGAATAACAGTTTACAAAGGCGCTGGTGCTTATTTCTTCTACTCCGTCGCCTATTTTGACGGTGCGTAAATTAGTGCAGCCGCAAAATCCAGCCGACAGCGTCGTTACCGTATCGGGAATATCGACCTCGGTAAGCGCTGTACAAAAATCAAATGCAGCGTCTATGTTGCGCACTTCCGCACCGAACGTAATATCCGTGAGCGCCGAGCAGTATATAAACGCTCCGTCACATATTTTTTCGCAATGAAATTGGGCGCTTGTAAGTGCCGTACACTTAACAAAGGCATATTTGCCTACCGATTTACATGTCGCGGGAATGGTTATCGATTTAAGCGACGAGCAACGCTCAAACGCGTAATCGCCAAGCTCCTCCAATGCGGCGGGAATTTGAATATCGTCAAGCGCCGTACAGTCCTCGAATGCGCTACGTCCTATTTTGGTTACGTTATCGGTCAGCTTAACTTGTTTTAACGCCGTGCAACGGTAGAAGGTATAATTTTCCACTTCGGTCACGCCGCTCGGGATTTCTATACTTTTGAGCGCCGCGCAGCCTCTAAAAGCATACTCGTCTATCTCGGTAACGGTATTCGGCAAACGTATACTTTCAAGCGCAGTGCAGCCGTCAAAGGTGTACTCCTCTATACCCTCCAAGCCCCCCGACAGCGTTATACTTTTCAGCTTTTCGCAGTTTTGGAACGCTTTTTGTCCTATATAAGTTACGCCGTCATGCATAGTGACGGAAACAAGGTTGTGGCAGTCAGAAAAAGCCGCCGTGTCTATCCACGTGACAACGCTCGGAATAGTGATTGTAGAAACATTGTTGTCGACAACGCCGGTTACCGTATATCCGAACGCATTCCTCGCATACTTAAACGGCGCAAGCTGCCTTTGGATATCCTTTTTTATATCCAATTTGGCATAAAGATACATGTCGCCTTTTATTACTTCATTCAACAAATCATAGCTATTGCCAAGCGTGGTTTCCCAGCCCTGCAATTCCATATATTCGTCGTACGGTGTGACTGTAGGCGCGGTTACTTTGGTGCCGTATACGGCCTTTACCGTGCGCACGTCGGAGCCGTCGTCAAACCTGCCTTCCTCGGCATAGAACGTGACAGTACATTCCCTAACCCATACCGCATAGATAAACGTATCCTGCGAAATCTTTTCGACGTCGAACAGCCACATAGGGTCGTCTGCTCGACCGGTGGTATTCCAGCCCCAAAACACGTAGCCGTCGCGCTGCGGGATTTCGGTCGGGCGAGCTACGGTGGTGTTCTTGTCTATCGTCACCGTATACAGCCTTTCACCGTTTATCCTGCCGTCGCCCGCGTCGAACGAGACTGTGCATGAGTACGGATCTTTGGGTCTGTCGCCCGTACCGCCGCCGTTGCCACTGCCATTGCCGCCGCCAAAACTACACGCAAAAACGGTGACTATTATCGCCGTTACGACGACGATTGCCCACACCGCTAATACTATTGGTCTGCGTGTAAACTTCATGCGTACAATCCTTTCGTGGTATTCTTAATAAAATTATACGCGAGCTTTTTTCCGCTGTCAATAGCGCAAAAGCCCTTTACGGCAATTCTAATCATATTCTAATGTTGTACTAATAAAGCATTAAGAAAACAATTCGAAATGGTGAATAGGTCGCCCCTCATCCACCGCAAGCGGTCCCCCTTCCCCCACGGGGAAGGTAATCGGTGATAAAGCCACACCACATGAGGACCTTCCCTTGGGGGAAGGTGCCCGAAGGGCAGATGAGGGCAATTACTAAAATTTCAACCTTATTTTTAATTCCGAATTCATAATTCCGAATTCCGAATTTAATTAATACACCGTTGTCGGCCTGCCGTCGGCGCCATAGTGCCAGCAGTTTACGCCTTCGATTTCCGTTTCCGAATAGAAGTATTTTGTTGCATTTATAATAGCGGTATTACCGTTTTCTATTTCAATTGCATTCCATTGCTGCTCGCTGCCGCAATAATAAACGTTTACGGTGTCGGGGCAGTTTAGAAACACGCTGTAACCTATATGTTCGATCGACTGCGGAATTACTATCGCGTTAAGCGCATGGCAATTATAAAAAATTTGAGTGTTCGATTTATTAAACGCTGCCGGCAGTTTGGCGTAAGCGAGTGCCGTACAACCGTAAAATGCGCCCCAGCCTACCGTCGTTACGCTGTCGGGCAACACTGCTTCTTGCAGCTTTTCGCAATCGTAAAACGCACTGCCGTTTATAATTAAAAGCCCGTCGTTAAAGTTAACGGAAGTAAGCTCCTTGCAATCGAAAAACGCCGCGCTGCCCACGTATCTCATGTCGTCGTTAAACGTGACCGACCGTATGCAATTATAATAAAAAAACGCATACTCCGCTATGCCCACCGTGCCCGATTGAAATTGCAAATCGAGCTTTTCCTGACTCATTTGATCGAAGTCGCCCAACGCAATCGCCCATTTATCCACGTACACGATATGATTGACCGTGCGCATTATCCCGCTGCAACCGTTGAATGCGTAGCGCTCCACTTGCGTAACGGTATCGGGAATTTTAAACACTTGGTTCCCCATCATCTCGTTTGCGCAAAACACGTAGTTGCCTATCGTCGTAACGCTGCCGTCCGTCGGAATGACCGACGTCTTGCAACCGAGTATAAACTTTTTGTCCGCGGTGTTAATTACGCAGTTGCCCGCCGACGAAAGCCACGGGTTTGCACTGTCCACTATCAGCTTCGTAACGTTGTCGCTTGCATACAAAACGTTTTCCTTGACGTCCTTAACGCCCGCCGAAAACTTGACGCTGTTTAATTTGCGGTTGTGCGACAATGCGTACTTGAATATCTTGTAGCTGCCGCCGTTGTAGTTATCGGGCAAAACGATATCCGCACTACCACCCGAATAGTCCAAAAGGAAGGGCGTTTGCGAGTACGGATACACTTCTTTATCCCTATACATGCAGAACGAAAATCCGTCGTCCGTCGTATGTATAATACTCTCATCGTCCGCGTCTGTATGCACGGCGGCGTACGTATCGATGCTCGTACCGTCAAGCGATACGCTCGACAGGTTGTATACCTCCACAAGCTTTTGGCATCCCATAAACGCACCCGAGCCGATTGACTGCACGCTAGACGGTATGGTAATGCTTTGCAGCGACGCACAATTTTGGAAAGCGCTCATTCCTATCGATTGCACTCCGCTGCCGATGGTCACGTTTCTTAAAGCTGCGCATGATGAAAACGTCAAAGCCGGTATTTCTTTTATGCCGTTGCCTATCGTAACGGTGCGAATATCACGGCTGCTACTTAACGTCGAACCTATATTCTGCACTTCGTCGCCAAACGTAAATTCCGTAATTGCCGTGCAACCGTCAAACACCGAATTCCTTATTGATTTGCAATGCAATTCGACGCTTGCCAACTGCGTGCAATCTTTAAACGCGTATGCACCTAACAATATGCAAGTAGCCGGTACCGTTATCTTTTTCAGCGCAGCGCAGTTCTGAAAAGCGTAATTGTCAATAGTGACAACGACGGGAATTTTGACGTCGGTAAGCGCCGTGCAACCCGCGAAAGCATAACCGCCGATATTTTTGACAGTGGCGAGCATTTGAAAATCGGTCAGCGCAGTACAGCCTTGAAACGCACGACTCCCCACCTTGGTGAGCGTATCGGTCAGTCGTATTCGTTCGAGCGACGAACAACCGTCAAATGTATAATCTTCTATACTCGTCAAGCCCGACGGTAGGGTTACGCTTTTCAGCTTTTTGCAGTTTTGGAATGCGTTTTGCCCTATCTCGGTTACGCTGTCCGATATGACAATCGAGGTAAGGTTGTCGCACCCCGCAAAAGCCCCCGGGCTTATGCTTGTAACAATGTCGGGCACGGTGAGCGCGCCCGAAACGGTTTTGTCCACAATGCCGTCTATTCTGTAACCGTCGTCCGTTTTGGTATACCTAAACGGCGCAAGCACTTTTCGAATATCCTTTTTGAGATCCCAATGGGCATAAAGCTCAACGCCGAAATATCCGATTGTCGGCTCCGAAAAATCCCATCTATCTCCCCATTTGTTTGCCCAGTACGCCAACTCCATTGATTCGTCGGGCGGAGTAACCTTTGGCGCGGTCAGCTTGTCGCCGTACGCAATGGTGAATGTGTACGTGTCGGTGCCGTCCTCAAAGGTGCCGCCATCGGCATAAAACGTGACCGTACATTCTTTTACCCACACGGCGTAGATAGTCATATCGTCGGTTATCTTTTCGACGTCGAACTGCCACATAGGGTCGTACTCGTAGCCGGTTGTGTTCCAGCCCCAAAATACGTAGCCTTCCGCATACGGGATTTCGCTCGGGCGCTTGACAAGCGTACCCTTCTCTACCTCCACCCTGTACGAGGTATAGTCGTTTATCCTACCGCCGTTCATGTCGAACGTGACGATACATGAGTATTTGTTGGCAATATCGCCGTTGCCGTCGCCGTCGTCTTTATCGGAACTGCCGCACGAAAAAACCGTGGCGATTATAGCCGCAATAACGGCGGCAACCCAGACCACAAGTATAATAAGTTTTTTGCGTGTAAGCGTCATGAACAAAACCCTTTTTCAGCGTTCTTAATAAAATTATACGCCCGCCCACGCACCGCTGTCAATAGCGTAAAAGCCCTTTACGGCAATTCTAATGATATTCTAATGTTGTTATAATGATTGATATGACAAGATCACTATGCGGCGGTTCGCCTAGACCCCTCCGCGTTGGTCGGGGTGATGGGAGTAAGCAAATCTATTCAAAAAAGTCAAATCCAAATCCCATCATTTCGACCGAAGCGCGTTAGCGCGAAGCGGAGAAATCCAGGCGTAGCCGCACAATATTTAAATCTAATCCTTATTTCTTATCTAACAAAAAATCCACCGAACGGCGGATTTTTGTATTTTTAAATTCCGTTATATGTCAGCTTGTCGTTGTAGGCATAGCCCGCTACGACAGTATGTCTGCCGCGCAGCATCGGCTTTCCTTTGTTATTCAACAGGCTTCCAAACTGCGTATAAGAGTAAACCGTTAGGTGGCTTTTTATACTGCGCTAACGGACTCGATGATAATATCGGGTTAGGCAATGTTACATAGCGAGAACCGCTATGCAAGATATTTTCGTACTCGACGTCTGTACTGCCCTCTTCGGTAGTCCAGCCCTCAAACGTGTAACCCTTGCGGGTGGGCAAATACGCAAAAGAACACGAGACAGTATCTTGAGCGTTGTAATCTACCGAGTACACATACGGTAAACCGTCATCGTACCGTATATCGCATCCCGAAATAACGCTTGCGTTTGAAGCGAAGCTATCATATACATTTTTACGATACCAGTCCAACGGTATCTCTTTGAACGGCATGTATACGGTCGTTTCGGAAAAGGCATAAATTTCTATTTTTGTAACGTTAGCCGGAATAGTAACAGATCTAAGCGCGCCGCAACCCTTGAATGCATCTGTACCGATTTTTTCCAGCGTAGACGGTAAAAAAACGCTGTCTATATTATCGTTGCCCATAAAAGCGTCCGCTTGTATTGTATGCACGCCTTCCGGTATTACCACACTATGCTTGACATCGCTTATTAAATCGGGGGCCATCGTTATAAAGAAATCTTTATTGCCAACGGCAAACGCTCCCTTGCCTATTACCTCTATATAATCCGGTATAACGTAATTGCTGCCGGCGCGAACCAATACATTACCCGATTTTTTTATAAGACATCCGCCGTCGCTTTTGTATACCTCGTTGTCTTCCGCTACGGTAAAGTTTAAATTAACGCAACCTTCAAACGAAGACGAGTAAATATATTCTATCGAAGCAGGTATATAAATTTCCGTTAACGCTGTACAATAACCGAATGCAGGTCTGCTTTCATAGCTATTAATCGCTTTAATTCCCTCCTCCAACGTTATACTTTTAAGCGCCTTACAGTTGCCAAAAGCATCGGCCTTTATAATTTCCACATTGCCGGGGATTGTTATTTCAGTCAAAGACAAACAGCGATAAAAAGCATGTTCACCGATAGACTTGACGTAATCGGGTATTACGCTTACGCCACAGCCCTCAACAAGCTCGTTATTATCTATTTTTATTATGCAGTTGCCGTCGCTTTTGTAAACGGCGTTACCTTCGTCCACGGTTATCGATTTTAAGTTATCGCAACTCTCAAATACGGATATCCCTATTTTTTTAACCGAATCCGGAATAACAACGGATTCCAAGGACGTGCAGCAAATAAATGCAATATTACATATTTCTTTAATGCTATTGGGAATTGTTATTTCCGTCAAGCTCGAGCACTCGTAAAATACTCCGTTATTCAATCTTTCCAAAGATTGGGAAAGTCGGACCTGCTTTAGGTTTTTGCACCTATAAAATGCCTCGCTCCCTATGGTAGTAATACTGTTAGGGATAATAATGCTTGTCATAAGATTACATTCACTAAAAGCCCTTTGCCTTATAGAAGTAACGGGCTTGCCGTCATACGTCGGCAAAATAGTTACCTTGCCTCGAACTTTGGTTTTGTCCGCGCTTACAATTTCGATTTCCGTTCCGTTATTTATTAAAGCAGTCTTAAGCCCGTCGGGGATGAACGTCTCATAACCTACCGCGTCCGACCATGTAGAATCGTTTTGCGTATTTTTATCTCCGTACGCCTTTACCCGCAACGAATACTCGCTCGGCAATGACGTAAGCATAAATATATCTATACTGTTGGTTTCCGTCTTGTACTCTTTGCCGCTTATATCCACCACATAACCTCGGGCGTTTTCCACCTTGTCCCACTGTAATACTTCGTCCACTATTCGCAGGTTTGCGGGCGCGGCCAAATCCTCGCGTTGGACGTCACTTCCGCACGCGAGACACAGCACACAAAGCGCCGTTGCTATCAAAGCAAGTGGCAATATAAGGAGATGCTTCTTTATAAATACTTTCATATTACAATATATGTCCTTTTAATAGATATTGAAATTGTCAAACATATTTATTCCCTTTTTTCGATAATCGCAAAAAGTTACAAAAAGGAACAAAAAACAATAAAAAGGCGCTGCAAAACACTTTGCGACGCCTTTGTCATTTGCGGTATTTTATCATATTATCTTTGATATGTCAACACTTTTTAATAAAATACTACAATTCTTTTGGTTAAAGCGGATTTTTGTATTTTTAAATTCCGTTATATGTCAGCTTATCGTTGTAGGCATAGCCCGCTACGACGGTGTGGCGGCCTCTAAGCATCGGCTTGCCTGCGTGGGTGCGGTTTTCTATGGAGAAGTTTTCCGTCGAGTACGCGGTTAGGTATTCGTCGTCCACGTTGAACACTACCTTGTACGGCACGGTTACGCACGCCGCAAACGCGATGTAGCTGCCGTTGTCCGCTTTGCCCTTGCCGAAGTCTATTATCTTGATACCCTTGCGGTACCTGCCCATAACGTCTATCTGGCTGACAAGCAAGCGCTTGGTATAACCGCGGTCGGTGCACAGCGCTACCTCGCCGTCGCCGTTGACCTGTCTAATGAGTATGCACTCGTCGTCGTCCGCGAGCATCATGCACCGTACGCCTATCGCTATGCGGTTTTGGCTGGGTATATCCGACATATCCGCGTTAAGGCACATGCCGCCCTTAGTGACTATCATAAGCGAGCAGCCGTCCTGTTCGTCCTCTATGCCGATAAGCGTGTCGCCGTCGCGCAGCTTGGTCGCTTGGAACGCCGACTTGACAACGCCGTACTCGCTCCACGGCGACTTCTTTACGAGTCCGCCCTTGGAATAGAACAGCAGGTTGCCCTTAGGCAGTTTTTCCTCGACTACGCGCATATACAGCGGGTACTCGCCCTCCACAGCTTCGGCGACAATCTTTTTGAGCTCGACGCCCTTTTCGCGCCACTTGCCGTCGGGAATTGCTTCCACGTCGATCTTGTAGCAGTTGCCGAGGTTGGTAAAGCAGAACACTCTGTCCGTCGACTTTGCGCGCACCAAGCAGTTGCAAATTTCGTTGAGCGTGGAATTGTCGGTAAAGTCCTTTGTCGCCATCGTAAAGTTTTTGACAAGCATGCGCTTGATTTGACGATTGGCGTTGGCGGCAATCACGTACTCGAACGTCGGCTTTTCGTCGTCGCTCGGTATTACGTAATGCTCGAGGTCGGGCACAATCTGCGATTTGCGGTTTTCCTTGTACTGCTTGCGAATGGTGAGCAGCTCGCTCTTGACAAGCTCCATTTGCAGCTTTTTGGAGCCGATAATCGCCTCCAACCGCGTAATTTCGCTCTTGACGTCGGCAAGCTCTTTTTCCAGCTTGAATATTTCAAGACTGGTAAGCCTAGCAAGGCGCATATCCAGTATGGCTTGCGCTTGTATTTCGGACAGCTCGAAGCGCTTGCGTAACGCCTCTTTTGCGGCGGTCGTGTTTGCGCTCGATTTGATGATTTTTATAACTTCGTCAATGTTCCTTACGGCTATGACCAAGCCTTCCAAAATATGCTCGCGCTTTTTGGCGGCGTCAAGCTCGTAACGCGTTCTGCGCAGCACGACCTCGCGCTGGTAGTTTACGTAGTACGCTATTATGTCCAAAAGGCCCATGAGCTGCGGCTTGCCGTCCGCAATGGCGACCATGTTGAACGAGAAGTTGATTGCAAGGTTTGTGTACTTGAACAGCGCGTTGATTATGTCCTTGGGGTTACTGTCACGCTTGAGCTTGATAACGGCGCGCATACCCACGCGGTCGGATTCGTCCACAACGTCGGTTATGTTCGACAGCACGCCCTTTTTGTCCTCGCGCACCTTTATAATGGTTTCCAGCAGCTGCGCCTTGTTTACGCCGTACGGGATTTCGTCTATTACTATTATCTTTTTGTCGTTGTCGTTTTCGATATGAAGCTTGGCGCGTATCGCCACCTTGCCCTTGCCCGTTTCGTACGCCTGCGCAAGCTCGGTGGGTATGATAACGCCGCCCGTCGGGAAGTCGGGACCTTTGATTATCTTCATCATATCTTTGAGCGTTATGCGCGAATTGTCTATATACGCGATAACGCCGTCAATCGCTTCCATAAGGTTGTGCGGCGGAATGTTGGTGGCTAATCCTACCGCTATACCCGTAGCGCCGTTGACCAAAAGATTGGGGAACCGCCCGGGCAGAATGTCCGGCTCCATTATGGTGTCGTCGAAGTTCCAGCTCCACTTGACGGTGTTTTTGTCTATGTCGCGAAGTAGCTCCAACGCAAGCGGAGTCAGCCTAGCCTCGGTATAACGCATAGCCGCCGCGCCGTCGCCGTCCACCGAACCGAAGTTGCCGTGTCCGTCCACGAGCGTCGCGCCCATGTTAAAGGGCTGCGCCATACGCACCATTGCTTGATATATGGACGAGTCGCCGTGCGGGTGCAGCTTACCCAAGCAGTCGCCGACGATACGCGCGCTCTTGCGGTACGGCTTGTCGGGCGTAATGCCGAGCTGCTGCATTGTGTACAGTATACGGCGCTGAACGGGTTTAAGTCCGTCCTCTACGCGCGGCAGTGCACGATCCAAAATAACCGATTCCGAGTACGGAATCATGGAGTCGCGCATAACGTCTTCCATCGTTTGTATTACAAGTTTGCCAATGGGCTTGTTTTCTTGTTCGTTATCTTGTGCCATAAGGTGTTCCTAAAATAAGAAATAAGGTTGAGATTCTTAGCGGCGCGCTTCGCGCTTGCTCTGAATGACAAAATATTTTATTTGTTGAATGAGTCTACTTTGTTGAAGTCTGCGTGTTCGATAATGTACTCGCGACGAAGCTCTACCGCGTCGCCCATAAGCACCGAAACAAGCTTTTCGGCCTCGGCGGCGTCCTCGATAGTAACCTGCATAAGCGCGCGGTTTTTGGGATCCATAGTCGTTTCCCAAAGCTGATCGGCGTTCATTTCGCCCAAGCCTTTGTAACGCTGGACTTGCGCGTTTTTGCCCATTCTCGCCTTGGCGGCTGCAAGCGCCGCGTCGTCGTAGGCGTATTCCACTTGGTTGCCCTTTTCTATCTTGTACAGCGGCGGCAAGCCGATATACACGTGTCCTTCGTTGATAAGCTCCTTCATATAGCGGAAAAAGAAGGTCAAAAGTATTGCGCGAATATGATATCCGTCGACGTCCGCGTCGGACAGGATTATTACCTTGTGGTAGTTGAGGTTGTCGGGGTTGTAGTCCTCGCCGATGCCCGACCCGAGCGCCGATATAAGCGTACGAATTTCCTCGTTGGCAAGCACTTGGTCAATGCGCTTTTTCTCGGCGTTGAGCGGCTTGCCCCTGAGCGGCAAAATCGCTTGGTACGACCGTGCGCGCGCCTGCTTACACGTTCCGCCTGCGCTGTCGCCCTCGACTATAAACAACTCGTTGTTCTCCGGCTTTCTGCCTGTGCAGGGCGTGAGCTTACCTACAAGGTTGAAGTTGTCTATTGCGTTCTTTGCTCGCGTAATTTCCTTTTCCTTGCGCGCCGCTTCGCGCACCTTGGCGGCAAGCATACCCTTTTTGAGTATAGCCTCGCCCACCGCGCCGTTCTTGGGATCGGCAAAGTATTCGCCGAGCACCTGCGACACAATGCCCTCCAACGCGATACGCGCCGCGGGATTGCCGAGTTTGGTCTTGGTCTGACCCTCGAACTGTACGTTGGTCATTTGCACCGAAAGTACGGCGGTAAGACCTTCGCGGTAATCGTCGCCGAGTAGGTTTGCATCTTTGTCTTTGAGCATGCCCACGCGCCGCGCAAAGTCGTTCATGACCTTGGTGTACGCCGCCTTAAAACCGGTTTCGTGCGTGCCGCCCTCGGTGGTGGGAATATTGTTTACGTACGAGAAAAGGTTTTCGGTATACGCGTCGGTGTGCTGGAAAGCAAGCGACATCGAAATGCCGTCCTTTTCGCCGCTGATGAGTATAGGCTCGTCGTACAGCGTGTTACGCGCCTCGTTGATGTACTTGACGAAGTCCACGATACCGCCGTCGTAGCAGTATTCCAGCGAACGGTAGCCCTCGCCCACACGCACGCGCTCGTCTATAAGTTTTACCTTTAAGCCCTTGTTAAGAAATGCAAGCTCTTTGAGCCGACGCGCAATGGTATCAAACTGAAAGACAACCGTTTCGAATATGCGCTTGTCGGGCATGAACCGCACGTATGAGCCGTGCTTGTCCACCTTTTCGCCCGTGTCTATAAGGCTGTACTTGGGCACGCCGCCCTTGACCTCGCCGTTGACTTCCCTGGACTCGAACTCCATGCGGTAGGTCGTGCCGTTTTTGAATACTTCTACTTTGAGCCATTCGGACAGCGCGTTAGTGACCGACGCGCCGACGCCGTGCAGACCGCCCGAGTGCGCATAGTTGCTGCTGTCGAACTTGCCGCCCGCGTGAAGCTGCGTAAATACTACCTCTACGCCCGATACGCCCAGTTTGGGGTGAATGTCAACGGGTATGCCTCGTCCGTCATCGCCTACCGACGCACTGCCGTCGGCGTGAATGGTCACTTCTATGCCCGTGGCAAAGCCGTTGGACACCTCGTCGATGGAGTTGTCCACAATTTCCCACAAGATATGGTGCAAACCTTTTATTCCCGTTGTTCCTATATACATACCGGGACGGAGCCGAACCGCATCCAATCCCTCCAAAACTCGTATATTACCTGCATTATAGTCAGACATAGTAATCCTCCGTAATACGCTTACAGTTCATTGTAACATAATCGAAAAAATTTTGCAATCAAATTAAATCAATTAAGATTAAACAAGGTTTTTAAACCCGTTTTGCCTAAGCGCTTCGTACAACACCAACGCTACGGTGTTGGACAGATTAAGCGACCGAAGCCCCTCCGCCATAGGTATGCGAAGCGCCGTATCGGGATTGTCGAACACTATGTGCTCGGGCAAACCTTTGGTCTCCTTGCCGAATATCAAATAGTCGCCGTCCTTGAAATCTATATCGGTGTAACGCTTACTCGCCTTTTTGGATAGGTAAAAATATCTGCCGCCTTTTGTCTTTTCGAAAAACTCTTCCATGCTTTCGTAATAAGTTAAGTCGAGCTTGTCCCAGTAATCGAGCCCCGCGCGCTTTAAGTGCTTGTCGGTAATTTCAAACCCCATAGGCTTGATTATGTGTAGCGCGCTGCCCGTGCACGCGCAGGTACGCGAAATGTTGCCGGTGTTTTGCGGAATTTCGGGTTGGTAAAGTACAATGTTGAACATAACGCCTAATCCATTTTTCCTTCGCAATCATTGATGAACTGCAAAAAGTCCTCGTACACCTCGCCCTTGTTGAGCTCGTTTAACAGCTCATGCCGTGCGCCGTCGTACATTTTGACGCGCGGATAAAGTCCGTGTTTTTCGTACGCCTTGACAAGCTTTTTGATAAGCTTGCCGTAGCCGCCCACGCCGTCCGCCGTGCCCGAAGCTATCATAAGCTTAAAGCCGGTCGGCGTTTTGCCGCGGTTCTTGTTTATGCGCGCGCAGCCTTCTAACATTTCGCGGTAGAACATATACGAGCAAGTACCCACGCCCGCGCACTGCTCGTCGGCGTTGTACTTTTCCACCTCCGCTTTGTCGCGGTTTATCCAGCCGCTTTTGCCGTCCTTCCACTTTTTGTCGTACGCCGTAAAAGTCATTTTGGCAAAAAACTCACCGTCGCGGTCGGGATTCTTTTTCGCGCCGCGCCGCGCTATCCATCTGCCCAAAGAAAGCATAATTCCGCTTTGCAGCGTACTGCCGCAAAGTATGGCGCCGCTTACGTAGCTGTGGTACTTTTGTATAAACCGCTGCGTAAGTATACTGCCGTAGCTGTGGCCTATAACGTACACGCGTTCCACGCCCCAGCGCTGCTTTGCGATATCCACTTCCTGCTTGATGTCGTCCACCGTAGCTTCGAACATGCCGTCCGTGCCCTTGCCGCGAGTATCGGCGTCGGTAGCGCCGAAAGAGCGGTTATCCATACCGATCACGTTATATCCGTTTTTGCCGAGAAAGTTGCAAAAGTCGTCGTACCGCGCTATATATTCGCACATGCCGTGAACCATTACCACGGCGGCGCGGGGCTTGTCTACGTTATCCCAATACGTTACCGCAACGTCCTTTCCGTCACGCATTTTTACAAACTCTGTTGTCATTATTTCCTCCGTCAATTCATATAATTCAATCTTTGCCATTATACTATATAAGATAATTTTTGTCAATATAGAGGTAGCAATATAACATGAAAACAATAGTTTTTGCGGGCGGCGGCACGGCAGGGCACGTAATGCCCAACATAGCGATTATAGACCAGTTAAAGCACGACTACAACTGCGTATACGTCGGCGGCGACGGAATGGAAAAGGATATTTGCGAAAAGCGTAATATCCCATTTTACCGCATAGACACTGTTAAATTCCGCCGCGACAAAATGCTGTCCAATATAGGCGTGCCGTTCAAGCTGCACTCGTGCGTAAAAGCCGCCAAGCGCGTGCTTAGTGAAATTAACCCCTCGCTTATTTTCAGCAAGGGCGGTTACGCCGCGCTGCCCGTGGTGCTTGCGAGCAAGGTGCCAGTGCTGTGCCACGAAAGCGATTTTTCGGCAGGGCTTGCAACAAAAATGAGCAAGCGCAAGGCAGTCAAGATTTTGTGCGCGTTCGAGCCGTGCGCCAAAAAGTTCAAAAAAGGACTGTACGTCGGCACGCCGCTCAACCAAAGCCTATACCGCGGCGCAAAAGATTTATCCCACTACGGGCTTAGCGGCAGCAAGCCGATTGTCGCGGTCGTCGGCGGCTCGTCGGGCGCGGCGGCGGTCAATTCCGCGGTTATCGAAGCGCTGCCACACCTGCTGCAAAAGTATGAGGTCATACACATGACCGGCAAAAACAAAGCGGGCGGCATGGCCCAAAAGGGCTACGCCACCGTGGAGTTTGAAAACGATATGGCGCGCCTTTACGCCACCGCCGATATAATTATCACCCGCGCGGGCGCCAACGCGCTTGCCGAGTGCATTGCGCTGAAAAAGCCGACTATCGCCATTCCGCTTGAAAAAGCGTCGCGCGGCGATCAGGTACAAAACGCCGAATATTATTCGGGCTGCGGCGCTATCAAGGTTTTACGCGAAAACGAGTTAAAGCCCCTCGTCGCCGCCGTGGACGAGGTTTACAACAACAAGTACAAGTACGTCAGCGCTATGAGCTGCATAAACGTTGACGGCACGAAAAAGATTGTTGCGGAAATAAATAAAATCCTTAGTTAGTTTACAGCTTTACCGATATCGCGTAAACGTCCGCGCCGCCGATTGGTGCGGAAAGCGCGTCCCCGCCCTTGGCGGTCATTACGATAAGCATTTCGTTATACCCTGTTTTGATTACGCGGCTTATTGCGCAGTCCTTAATATCGAGCACCACCGATATATCGCCGCCGTCCTTGATAGTTACGGCCGAATCGGTAGTACACACGTACAACGGGTTATCCATATTTACCACACCGCCCAGCCGTGTGCCGCTTATTGCGGACACGGTTTTTCGGTTGAGCTGCTTATCAAGCTCGTACGTAATGCCGCCGTCCGCGCCCACAAAGCACGCGTAATATTTTCCGTTCAATTCGGTCAGCGACCCGTCGGTAAACTTGAAGCCGAGCATGTCGCGGCGAAAGCTTTTAAATCCGTAGTCCACAGTGACTATCGCAGCCTCGCCGTTTTTGTCGCACACCGCCATGTAACCGTTGTCGTACGGCAGCACCGCGTACGGGCGCAGCATGCTCTCGTCGTTGCCGCCGTAGTAATGCGGTACGGCGTCACCGCCAGCTTTGAACGTGTAAAACACTATCGCGTCGTACCGCGGAATGCTGAACGCCCTCGCGCTTATAATATACTCCTCGTTTAATATATAGCAATCGAAATACTGCAATTTAAGCGCGTTGGATATGCGCGTGCTGCTGCCAAGCGCCCAGCCGCCGCCCGCGCGCGTAAACTCGGTAAGCTTGAGCGTGCCTTCGCCTATCGCAGCGATAACAGCCATTTTTTTGCTGCCCACAGGCATTACGTCCACAACCGTTCCCTCGACGGTCGAAAGCCTGTCGGTGGTGCCGTCGTCGCCCACCGCGTACAGCATTGACTTTTCGTCGTCCGTTCCCGCACCCGACACAGTGGCGGCGCAAAACCCGCCTTCCACAACGCCCGCCGCGCACAGCTTGCCGTCGAAGTACGTAAAGCCGAGTATCTTGCCGTCCGAGCCTATACGGCACAAAAACCCGCCGCTGCTGTCGAAATCGTAATCGGGTACGACCGCATTGCCAAATATGTACGTTACCCCGCCCCCGTTAAACGTGAATATCACGCTTTCGTCGCCGCTGCCCATCAACTGCGTTTCGTGCGAAATTTCCTTTACCTTGCCCTTTTGCGCGTCGCGCAGTTTTTCGTGCGGCGGAGCAACGACCACCGTGCCACCGTCGTCGGGCTCGGTGCCGCCGATACCTTCGGCAAGCCGCGGCGCGCGCAATAATACTATTGCGGCAATCAGTCCCGCTATTACGATATTAAGTACGGTAATTACCGCTATTTGCTTTTTTGTTATGCGCATAATAACCCCCACGCAAGAGAATGTATCCTATAATATACCACCGAACGCCGCATATTTTCCGCCCGCGCAAATTCCGTCAAATTATGCAAGAAATGCTTCGCAGTTATATTTGCCTCACGGCAAGTTATATTCGCCTGCGGCGAGTGTTATACTTCGTGTGTTATTCGCCTACGGCGAGTGATAGCAACAATATCTTTGCGCAAGCAAAATATCACTATTTGCGAAGCAAATAATATCACTTTTAACCACAGGTTAAAAATATCACTGCGTTAGCAATATCACCATAACAAAAAAAACTCGCTAACCATAGCAAGTTTTTTTGTTATTTTCCTGTTGTTCGCGGCACGGGCAGCATAAATTCCTTTGCCTCGCGCACTGCCTGTTTGTAGTATTTGCAAGGCCGCGCTATGTCGGGCAACAGCGGCTTACGCCAAGCAAACGGCACCAGCTCGTCTTCGCCGCCCACCCATACGGGTTCGTCAACCGGCTTTGCGGAAGTGACGGACGGCTTGCGCGATACCGTTCTTTCTATCGGGCTTTCCGTACGCGTAATAGTTTTGGTGACGGTACGCGTAATAGTTTTGGATATGGGATTGAGCGTGACAGTCGCCGCGGTTTCCGACTGTTCGTCGGTCTTTTTTGTGCGACGGGAAACGGCGGAGGTTTTTTGGTTGAGTCTGCCCTTGGCTTCCTCGTAACGCTCCGCTTTGGTCTTTGGCAAAACCACCTCGGGAATTTCGTCAATCGTCACCGTCTTAATGGCATTTTTGTCCTTTTTGCCCTTTGTCTTTTTTTCGTAGGACGGCGAGTACTCCATTTCGGGAATGACGAATTCCTCTATTAACTTTTCTATGTCCTTTGCCATGCAACTCCCAGACTATATTATTATGCGTTATCGACGTGCATATGTGTATCGAAACCCGAAAACTTGTTTTTGTTTTTATTCAGTATGAATTTTAGCTTTTGAACGTCAGACTTGGCCACCTTAAACGGCGTAGTCAGATTGCGCAGCGAGGAAAACGTGTGCTTGTTGGACGTCAATACAAGTATGCCGCGTTGCTCGTCTATTATGTAATCGCGCACTTGGTGCCAGTCCAGCATGTCGAAGTTGGTGTACACGCCCTTGTCCACCACCGCGTTTTTGCTTATGCCGAGAACTATTACGAACGCTTCGGCGGCTATCATAACTATAAGCACGAACATCAGCGCGATATTGGTGTACAGCCGCCCCACGCCGAACAGTCTGTAAAAGTCATCCACGCTGGGCGCGTCGGGGTCGGCCATTTGCATTATCACGTAGAATATCAAAAACCCTATCGCCGCCGCAAATATCCAATAGAATATCTTTTGCGTTTTCAGCTCGACAAGCGTGATGGAATGATACAGCTTGATCTGCCGCATAATGAGCGCGACCAGCTTTTGCACAAGCACCGCCGTCATTGTGACCGACACTATTGCCGTAATAATTACGGTTGTCAAATATCCCGTCATAAAAATAATTATACAGTGTTTTATATTTATTGTCAAGCCGATAAAGGGCGCGGCAGAGCGCCCTTTATCGGCTTGAAAGCGTTATTTAAAATATTTAACTCCCGCCTCGAACAAACGCATGTCGGTCTTGGCGTAGTACTCCACCGTGTTTTTAAGCAGGAATTCGCCCGTGCGCTCACTGTGTCCGTTCATGCCCAGCACTCTGCCGTCGGGACTGACTATGCCCTCTATTGCGAGCGCAGTAGCGTTGCCGTCCAAATCGCAGTATTGCGTCGCTATTTGTCCGTTTTTTGCAAGCGCTTCAATTACTTCCTCGCCCGCAGTCAGCTTGCCCGTGCAATATGTCGGCACTTGGTACACGTCGCCTACCTTTAAGTGTTTGAGCCACGGACTGAACGTAGAACACACCCGTATATTCGCAAGCGTCGACACAGGTCTGTCTATGCTGTCGAACGTAAGCATGTTGTCGGCTTTATCGGGCGCGTGTATATGTCCGCTCGGCAACAGTCCGCATTTAATAAGCGCGTTAAAGCCGTCGCCCAAGCCTATTGCCAGGCCGTCGCGCTTGTACAGCATATGCTCCACAGCCTCGGCAATTTCGGGGTTCAAAAGCAACTCCGCCATTTTGTCGCCGCCGCTCGGCAATGCAAGTATATTGCAATCTTTAATCGCCGCCGCCAGTGCTTTGACACACTCTCCGATATCGTTTTCGTCGCGGTTACGCACGACAAAAATTTGAGGCTGTGCGCCCGCTTTTTCAAACCGCCTTGCCGTTTCGATTTCGCCGCTTCCGTCAAGCACGGGTATAAGCACTTTTACTATTTGCGGCTTGGCTTTTGCGCGTTTGCGTTTACCGCCCTTGCCGGCGTAATCGGCGTTATACGCTTCGCCCTCCGCATTGGACGTTGCGGGTACGCCGCCGAACGCATTGGTAAAGCTGTTTAATAATCTCGTGCCCTCCACCTTTTTGCCGTCGTACACGACGTCGGTACCGTCCGCCGTTTTCGTTATGCTCGCGCCGAAAAGAAAGTCAGGCTCGTCGGTAGTCATACCCAAAAATTCAAGGTCGTAACCGAAAAAGTCGTCACCTATTCGCGCCGCGAAAATTATATCGCCCTCGCTCTCTTCGAACAAGTTTCTGTCCGTGGAAGCGAAAGCAAAGCCCAAGCCGTTACCGAAGCACGATTTGGCTACCGTCGCCGCCGCGCCGCCGCGCTCGACAACCGCCGCCGCTGTTACGTTTTGCCGTCCTATCTCGCCCGCGAGCAGCATTAAAAAGTCGCAAAGATTATCGAAGTCGGGCACGCCGTACATATCGCGTTTCAGCCTGTAACGGTACACGCGCTCGCCCTTGGTTTTGAACGTGTTGTCCACTATTACGGCGCTGTCGGCCACGCCCAGCCCGAACGCTATAAGCGTGGGAGGCACACCTTTATCCAAAGCTTCCGCTATGCAATCGCTGTTACCGATTGCCGCGCGTTTAAGATTGAGCTGCGCCGTGAGCGCGCCTAAGCCTGCGCTCATTTGCTCGCCCCACTTTTCGGAATTCGCACCCCGCGCGAAAAACTGTTGCAACGAAAGATAAATATGGTCGAGCCGCACGCCCGCCGCCGCCAGCTTTTCCACCGCGAGTATTACCGAATACATTCCGCCCATAAACGGTGACTCGGCAAGTATCGCCGAAAGCCCGTGCGCGCTCACCGTACACATATCGGTGTCGGCGGGAATTTTATTCGCCGTAACCTCGTTGGGCGTTAGCTGCTTTTTGCCGCCTAACGGCATAAACACGCTGCTCGCGCCGACGGTGGAATCGAAGGTTTCCGTCAAACCCTTTTGCGAACACACGTCGGGTCTACCGAGTATATCGCTCATAAGGCTTGCGTAATCGCCCTTTGCGTGCATAGAAGCGCGCTTGTGGTTGAGCGAGCCGAAGTAGTTTGTCTTGCGTTCTTTTATTAATGCGGTAGCTTCCCGCCGCACGCCGTTGCTGTCCAAAAACCTGCGTTCCAAATCGACGATCATATTGCCGTTTAGGAACATACGCAGTCTGTCTTTGTCTGTGATTTTGCCAATCACCGCAGCGTGCGAATTTTCGCTGCGGCACAGCTCGGTAACCGTATCGAGATCGCCCTCGTCGATTACTGTAACAATGCGCTCACCGCTTGCAGATACCGCAAGTTCGGTTGCAGAACGTGCCGCGCCGACCGTCGGAATTGAATTAAGCTCTATATCCACACACGACGAAAGCTCGCCCGCAGCCACGGCAACGCCGCCGATGCCGCAAGCCTTGCCGCGCTTTACAAGCCGCGTAAAATCGCAATTACGCATAAGCCGTTGCAGCCCGAGTACCGTAGCAGGGTTATTCTCCGCGCCGCCTATAAGCACTACCAAGTCGCCCGCTCTCGGCACGTCGCCCGCCACGTTCGACTGCGGCGCCCCGCCCACGACAAAGCTCGTTTCCCGGTGCTGCGCCGTTTCCGCATTGTAATAATCGCGCGCCTCGCCGATCGGTATGCCCGCTTGATTTGCATACGCCGAGTACACATTTGCCGAACGCGCGGCACCGTCCACTCCGTCGTTTACACGCATAGCTTGATAGGCATACGCTCTGCCCGAAACAGTTCCGAGTACGGCGTCACGAAGGCATGTTGTTCCGTTCGCCGGCTCAGTATCCGCGCGGCTTATACCGTCGTTTTTGAACGTTATATACCACGGCTCGACGGTGCCGTCTTTTTTTACCACGTCCTGCGTTATCGTGCAGGCGTTGTTTTCTGGCTGAATATATTGCGCGGCGGGCGCACAGCCCTTTTCGCGCAGGCGTAGCACCTTTGCACCGATAGTCGCCACGTCGTTAAGCGACGGGTATATATCGTCTCTACCATTATACAAGTGATTGAACAGCTCGGTATAGTCGGCGTATGCCTGAGCTATGTGCGGGTTGTCCGATTTGATTTTTGTTTTGAGCGCCGTCGTAAATGTTCTGTGGCGGCAGCCGTCCGACCAGTACGCGTCTATAACCTTCAACTCGGTGTACGTCGGTTCCCTGCGCTGACCGCGAAAATACGATTGCACAAAAACAAGGTCGTCGAGGCTCATAGTAAACCCCTGCTCCTTGTACAGCGCCGACAGCGCGGAGTACGACTTTTGCGTAAAGCCGTCGACCATGCGCACGGGCTCGAACGGCGCGTCGTTATTTACCTGTTTTTCGGTATCAATGCGTTTAATAATAAGCCTCCGCGGTATTGCTACACTATAAGCTTAAAGTATTCAACAAGCGTTTTGCCGCCCTTTACTTTTAGCGCATAGCTTGTGCCGTTATGCGTAAAGCACACCTTTTTGCCGAACACACCCGTAACTTTGAGGTCGGTCAATTTATCTATGGAATCGGAAAACACCTTTTTCATATTGTCCTTTTTGACGGTGACGCCGTTGTCATCGGCGCAAATCAAAATAGGATTGACAAGCGTGACGATTTCGCCGTTTACGCAAAGCAACAGCCTATTGCCACCCGCGCCCACTACCTCGGCGGCAATGCCCGCGTCGTCGGCGTACCCACACGCTATAAGGTGCTGTAATAATTCTTTATTCATTTGTAGCTCCTTGGTATTAATATAATTATAATTTATTTACTCATCATTGTCAATAGAATTTACTATTAGCATCTTTCACGTATGACGAAAATAATTGTTAATTCTGCATTCATAATTCCGAATTATTTTCAAAACCCTCTTGACTATGTCACTATATTGTTGTATAATGTAATATGCATACAAGTATACGTATAAGTGTGCGCAAGCAATACACCACAACGGAGTAATTATGAAGCTACTGACAAGTTCTATCTGCAAGCAAGGCGGACGCGAATACAACCAAGACTACCTCGATCAAATAGTCTACGACGACGGCGCGTGCCTTGTTGTTTGCGACGGATTGGGTTCGTACTACGGCAGCGAGGTTGCCAGCCGTACCTGCGCCACGCACATTATCGACGCGTACTCGCAAGTTAAGCAAGTCGACCCCGAACGCGCGGTCAAGCCCGAATATTGCCAGAGCTATATTCAGTCGGCGCACAACCGCGTGGTGGACGAAAAGGAGCGCAACGCCAAAATCCGCTCGTCCTGCACCACCGTCGCTTGCGTGACCACCGACTTTAACTCGACGGTCATTTCGCACATCGGCGACACGCGCGTGTACTTCTTTAAGAACAACAAGCTGCACTTCCAGACCAAGGACCATTCCCTGTCGCAAATCGCGGTGGAAATGGGCAAAATCCCGCTACGCGATATTCGCTCGGACAAGGACCAAAACAAGCTGACGCGCGTGCTCGGCTCGGATTATTACATTCCGCCCGACTGCGATATCTATAACAATCCCCTTCAACCGGGCGACGCGTTCATCCTTTGCTCGGACGGGTTCTGGGAGTACGTGTACGAAGAGGAAATGGAGGAGGATTTGCAGTCCTCCGCAACGCCCGAGGAAGCGCTGGCCAAGATGGAACAGCGCCTGCTCTCCCGCGTGACCAAGTATAACGACAACTATTCGGCCATTGTAGCTATGGTAAAAGAAGGCTAACCGCATGGCAAGAATTCGCACAAACAAAAACATATGTTTGTTTTGCTTCGGCGACCTTGACACCGACCGCGTGTGCATGAGCTGTCACCACAAGGCGGACGACGTGCCGTCGCCGCCCCACCACCTACCGCAGCGTTCGGTAATCGGACCGCAAAACAGATATCTTATAGGTAAAGCGCTCGGCGAGGGCGGCTTTGGTATTACGTATTTGGGTTGGGATTTGCAGCAAGGCATTAAGGTAGCCGTCAAGGAATACTTCCCGTCCGGCTACGTAACTCGCGTCGCGGGCAACAACCAGGTAATTATCAACTCCAAGCAAAACCAAGCGGCAAGCAACCGCGGCCTTAAACGGTTCGTGGAGGAGGCGCGCGCGCTCGCCAAAATAAAGAACCTTAACGGCGTGGTAAACGTTCGCGACTTCTTTTCCGCAAACGGCACCGCATATATCGTTATGGAATTTTTGGACGGCGTGTCGCTTAAAAAATACCTGCAACGCCGTGGCGGCAAGGTGGGCGCGGACGAAATACTCACCATTATGCGCCCCGTAATGGACTCGCTTACCCAAGTCCACAAAATCGGGCTTATCCACCGCGATATATCCCCCGACAATATTCTTATAACCAAATACAACGAGGTCAAGCTTATTGACTTCGGTGCGTCCAAATACTCCAACCCCGACGGCAGATCGCTGTCCATCGTTCTCAAACAGGGCTTTGCCCCGCCCGAGCAGTACGACACCCACGGCGAACAAGGCCCGTGGACGGACGTGTACGCGCTGGGCGTTACCATTTACTTTGCAATTACAGGTGTGCTTCCGCCCGAATCCATTCGCATAATGATGGGCAAGGAAGCGATTAAGCGCCCGTCAGAAATGGGAATCGCTATCGACCCGGGTGTGGAAAACGCGCTTATGAAGGCACTTGCCGTCGATAAAAAGAAGCGGTACCAGGACGTACAGCAAATGATTAACGGCCTGTACAATCCCCGCGCGCCGCGCAAGACTGTCGCAGCCGCCACTACCCCGCCGCCCGCAGCGCCCAAAAAATCGGTCATTCCCAGAACGGCTATGGGCGTTTCTGCCGAAAAGCCCGTAGAGCCCGAGGTAAAGCCCGCGGCAAAGGCGTCAGCCGTTAAACAAGCAGTTGCCAAGCCCGAGGTAAAGCCTACGCCTGCGGCAAAGTCCGAAGCGGCAAAACCTGCGACAGCAAGAGCGACGACGCCGACCGCCAAGCCAGCTACCGCAGTAAAACCGATTGCGAAGCCTACCCCCGCAGCAAAGCCCGCGACGCCTGCAAAGCCGGCGACCGCAACGGAACCCAAGCAAACAGCAAAACCCGCGACAGCTAAACCCGAAGCGGCAAAGTCCGAAGCAAAGCCGATTACCACGACGACAACTTCCCCTAAAAAATCGGTATTTTCCAAGCTGTTCAAAAAGTAATACAAAAAAAGCGACTGCAAAGTCGCTTTTTTAATTCGGAATTGTGAATTCGGAATGCGGAATTTAGGAAAAGATTTTATTAAATTAATTATGCGGCTGACGCCTGGATTTCTCGGCTGCACTCGAAATGATGGGCGGCTACGCCGCATTAAGGTTGAGATTCTTCGCGGCGCGCTCCGCGCTTGCTCTGAATGACAAAATAAATTAACTTAGTACAAAACTATTTTTGTCATTCCGAGCAACGCGAGGAATCTCATCCTTTTTTAATAATCTTCCAAAATATCGTTCCAGTCAGGATTAAACGATTTTATAAGTTCCATTTTTTTACTACGCGACCAACCTTTTATTTCTTTTTCGCGCGCAATTGCATTATTCACATACTGTGTAGTTTCAACATAAACAAGCTTGTTTACATTATATTTTGCCGTAAAGCTATCTGGGTGCACTTGGTTTTCATGCTCAAACATTCGACGGTATATATTATCCGTTACACCAGTATATAATACATTGTTATTTTTATTTGTTGCTATGTATACGTAATATGTTTTCATTCTTTCAATATAAACCAAATATATAATAAAAGCAAGTAGAATAAGGTTGAGATTCTTCGCGGCGCGCTCCGCGCTTGCTCTGAATAACCTGCGGTTGCTTCGTAGGACAAAAGTATTTTTTACAGCAATAACTTTTCTTTCATAATTCCACATTAAAAAATCCGTCACTATGTGACGGATTTTTATGTACTTATTTTTGTTGGGCTTTGAGCAGCTCGCGGATTTCGGCGAGGATTTGCTCGGCGGTTTCGGGCTTGTTGGCTTCCGCTTCCGCCTTGGCCTTGGCTTCTTCCTCGGCCTGCTGAGCGGCTACGTATTCTATCATTTGCTTTTTGTTCATGCCCTTAGCTTTAAGCTCGGCTTTGAGCTGCTTGTCGATCTTAGCGCCTTTAAGCTTTTCGGCATTGGAGCGTACCGTGTTGATAGCCTTGATGATAAGGAACAGTACCATTGCCGTGATGAGGAAGCTGATTACAGCCATAATGAGCTCGCCCCAGTTGATAAATACGGACTTAGACATATCGATCAACGCAGGATCGGAAGTAACCACGCCGTTTGCGTCCTTGGCAACGAGCATGGTGATAAGTCCCGACATATCGCCCATCGGTATGGCGTTGATGAGCGGTGTAAAAACGCCGTTGACCAGCGCCGTCACGATAGCGGTGAACGCCGCGCCGATAATCATACCTACGGCAAGATCGATAACGTTGCCGCGGGTTATGAATTCCTTGAATTCCTTGAAAAACTTTTTCATAATGTACCTCTTTTTATTTTTACCTTGCGGTGAATTACCGTCTGTTAAGCTTATCCAGCTCGTCGTTGAGTAGGCGTAAATTTTCGCGCTCCAAGTCTATCAGCCCGGAGAATGTTTTGAAGTATTCCACATCCTCGTCCGCGGGCGTTTCGTGATTGATAAGCGCCACGATAAATTCCGACATCGACCGCAAACGTTTTTGTTCCAGCATGTCGAGCTCGGCTTCGCTTTCTTTTATTTTCTTTAACAATTCGCTTTTTTTGGACATAGACCTTTACCTATACGAACATCTTGCCGTATTATATCACAACGCCTGAAAATTGTAAACTTTTTTTGCGCAGGTAAAATGACTAATCCAAGTTTTTTATGCACTCCATAGTGACTATGTAGTCCTCTTTTACCCTTTCCAAATACTGCTCGAACTCCTCGCTGTACTCCGTTTTGCCGCGAAGCACCTCGGTAATAGCGCTTGCCGAGTGAAACAGCATGGTAAGCGACAGGTTGGAGCATACGCCCTTTAACGTATGCGCGGCGCGGAACGCTTCCTCTATGTTGTGCGCGGCAAGATTTTCGCAAAGATTGTTAAAGCTGGCGTCGTCCACTACCTTTAACAAAAACCTTTTGATGCGCTCGTCGGTGCGCAGTCTGCTGGTAACGTCGGCATAGCCGCCGCCCATTTTTTCGTAACATTCTTCTACTGTCATAATATCCTCCAAAGAATAATTCTTAATTCTGAATTTTTAATTGTTAATTTTCCAGCAGTCCGCCGCCGCTACCGGTAAGATCGCTGAAAAACTTGTACGAGTTTTTGCCGCCGTACTTGACCGAGTACGCCGCTTGGTCTGCCATGTGCAGCAGCTTGTCGTAGTCGCCGTTGCATTCATTGGACAGCGCTATACCCATGCTCACGCTTACGGGGAAGCCGTTAAGATCCTTGGTAAGGCAATTGAATATACGGTCTATCTGGTGCTTATCCTTGTACTGCATAAATATGACGAACTCGTCGCCGCCGAACCGTGCGCAAATATCCGACGAACGGGTGTTGCTGAGCATACGGTCGGCTATCGCCATTATAAGCTCGTTGCCGAACAAGTGTCCGTGCTTGTCGTTAGCCTTTTTGAGATTGTCCAGATCGAAGAACACCAGCGCGTACAGCTTTTCGCTTTGCGCCGCAAGCTTTTTGCTTATTTTGCGTTTGGCTGCGCGGGCGTTGAACAGGTTGGTTATTTGATCTCTATCCGCAAGCACTTCGAGCTGCTGAATCTCCTCCGTTTCCTCGGTGATGTCTATGCACTTGCCGAGCGCGCCCTCGAATTCGGGCTGTTCGCCGTCGTTGCTCCACAACGCGCGAACAATAACCTTGTTCCATTTTTGTTCGCCGCGAATATTGAGCAAATATTTACCCTCCACTATCGGCGATTCGGGAGTGGAATTTTTGACGCGCGTCAGCAGCTGGTCGAAATCCTTTCTGTTGAACACGCGCGAGCCGAATTCGCTTTCCGCGGGATTGAGTATTTTTTCGGGCAGCTCCAAGTATTCGGAGCTGTAATCGGTAAGCAATATCATCTCCGGCGAGTTTACGTATTCGAACATTACCTCGCGGGAAAGACTGGCATAGAAGCTGAACTTCATACGCTCATGCTCGAGCAGGCGCACCGTGCGGTTGGAAACGTCGCCGCCCGAGGTTTTGAGTATATCCTCCACGTTGGCGCGCGTGCCGCGATCCAAGTTTTGACTGGGCGACTCCATATGCAAAGCGCTTCTAAGGTCGTCTTTTATGTCGTCCAAGCATTGAAGTATCAACGGGTTGAATGCGCCGCACTCGCCGTTCTGTATCATTTCCACCGCCTTTTCGTGGGTAAATCCGGGCTTGTATACGCGTTTACTGGTGAGCGCGTCGTACACGTCGGCAAGCGCAACCACCTGCGCGCCGATGGGAATTTCGTCCTCTTTAAGCCCGTCGGGATAACCCCTGCCGTCCCAGCGCTCGTGATGCCAACGGCAAATCTGCTCGCCTACGCGGATAAGCGTTTCGTTGTTGCGGTACGGAATATCGGCAAGCAATTTGGCGCCCTCGGCCGCGTGGCACTTCATTATCTCGAACTCCTCCTGCGTAAGCCGCCCGGGCTTGTTCAGAATATTTTCGGGCACCGACATTTTGCCTATGTCGTGCAGCGCCGACGCGTTGACTATAACCTTGATGTCGGCCTTTGACAGATTGTATTTGTCGGTGATGAGCATTAGGTGTTTAAGTATCATTTCGGTAAACGTGCTGACATGCAGTATGTGCATGCCGCTCTCGCCGTTACGAAACTCGACTATGTGCGAAAGGATTTCTACCATCAATCGGCTGTCGCGCTCGCGGGCATAAACCTGCTCGGACAGAATATCCGCCATTTCCTTTTGTTTGAGAGCCAGCATAAAGTTGCTCATAACGCGGTGCTTAACGGTACGCTCGTCGAACGGACGGCTTATGTAATCGACGGCGCCCAAGTCGTACGCCCTGTCGATGTACGCAGAACCCGTTTCCGCCGATATCATAATGACGGGTATGGTATTAATCCAGCCCTTCTTATTCATCATTGCCAGCACTTCGAAGCCATCCATTTTGGGCATTACGATATCGAGCAGTATAAGCGATATTTCCAGCTCGTGCTCCTGCAAAATCATTACGGCTTCCGTGCCGTCCTCCGCCTCGATGATATTGAAGTCGTCAAACAGCATATCGGAGAGCAGCGAACGGTTGAGCTCGGAATCGTCTACGATAAGTATAGTCTTTTTTGACTTTGTTGATTTGTTGGCCATTGTTTACTCATCCTTTTTAAGAACATATTTTGCCACAAGCTGTTTAAGCTTGTTCATGTCTACGGGTTTGGCGAGGTGGGCGTTCATGCCCGATTCCAGCGCCGCTTTTACGTCGTCGTCAAACGCGTTAGCCGTCATTGCGATAATGGGAATCGTCTTTGCCCTTTCGTGCGAACATGCGCGTATCAAGCGCGTAGCCTCGTACCCGTCCATTATCGGCATTTGAATATCCATAAATATAACGTCGTACTTTCCGGGCGGAGAAGCCTCGAACTTTTCCAGCACTTCCTTGCCGTTGGTAGCGACGTCGCAAGTAACGCCCTCTATATCCAACAGCTCGGTTAGGATTTCCACATTTATCTCGTTGTCCTCGGCGGCAAGCACCTTTAATCCGTCTATGGAAATTTCGTCTTGTACGGGCGCTATTTCCGCTTCCGCGCCGTTCGCGTTTATTTGCGCTACCGCGCGGCGGAAGTTGGACACAAAGAACGGTTTGGACAGGAATAAGTCTATGCCCGCTTCCTTTGCCTCGTCCTCTACGTCCTCGAAATCGAACGAAGTAAGCACGATTATCGGTATTTCGCGTCCCACTTTATTGCGTATGCGCCGCGCTGTTTCCACACCGTCCATTTGCGGCATTTTCCAATCGATTAATACGATATTGTACTCCTGCCTTCTGGCTACCGCACGCTCCACCGCTCTTACGGCGTCCTTGCCGTTAAGCTTGTAATCTACTACCACGCCGGTATCAGCCATAAGCTCCTTGATGTCAATACACACGTCTTCCTCATCGTCCACGACAAGCACGCGCGTGACGTTGTGTTTAAGCCAAAAATCTTCTTCCTCTTGCTCGACGTCGGGAACGGCAAGCTCCAACTCGACGGTAAACTTACTGCCCTTGCCTTGCGCGCTTTCCACCGAAATAACGCCGCCCATAAGATCGACTATATTCTTGGTGATAGCCATGCCGAGACCGGTGCCCTGAATGTTTTTGGTAACGGCTGTCGTTTCGCGGCTGAACGGCTCGAATATTGTTTTGACGTACTCCTCGCTCATGCCTAAGCCGTTATCCTCGATAGTGAACTTGATATGGGCGTGGTTGTGTACCTGCTGCTTTAACGTTTCCACGCGCAAGGATATCTTGCCGCCCGTAGGCGTGTACTTGACTGCATTGGAAAGAATGTTCAACAGTATTTGATTAAGCCGCATTTTGTCGCCCAAAACAAACTCGGGCAGCGTGCCCTTGGTGTGGACGTCAAAGCTTTGCTGTTTGGCATTGGTTTGCGAAACTATCATCGAATACAGCTCTTCCACAAACTCGGGCAAACAGAACGCTTCGATATTGAGCGAGGTCTTGCCGCTTTCTATCTTGCTCATGTCCAAAATGTCGTTGATAAGGCTGAGCAGGTGCTGACCGGAGTAAGTGATTTTATGCGTGTATTCGCGCACGCGCTCCTCGTTGTCCGCGTCCTTTGCAAGCAACGTGGCATAGCCTATTATGGCGTTCATGGGCGTGCGAATATCGTGCGACATATTGGACAGGAAATGGCTCTTGGCCTCGTTGGCGCTTTTTGCAAGCTCCAACGCCTCCTCCAAGCTGCCGCGTAATTCCCTATCCTTGGTGTTGTCGGAAAATACGAGTATGCATTTTTCGGCTCTTTCCGTTTTGGAATGATACAGCGTCACGCGGAACCAATACGTATCGCCCGTCTTGGCGTTTTTAAGCTGTATATCGTTTTCCCACGCGTTGCCGTTGCCCAAGGCTTTCAGCCCTTCGGTAGTAAACGGCGCATGCTCATCCACCGAGGCTTGAAGAATGGAGCGAACGTCGCTGCGTATGGTCTGCATATCCAAGCCCAAAACCTTTTCGGTGTTGGCGCTTATATATTCCGCCTCGAAAGTATCGGGCGAAAACATTACGAATATGTTGTTGGTATTGAGCGACAAAACGTTGAGCAGCCGCTCGCGCGACTCCGTTTCCAGCTTAGATTCGAGAATCCGGTGGCGGTTGTTAAGTATTATGATAACCGTTATAACAACAGCGACAAACGCAAATATGGAGATCATAACGATAAGCGTGACGGTGCGGAACCAGCTCATACTGCTGTTTACCGTATCGGTTGGCGAAAGGCCCAAAAGCATCCAATCGCCGAACTCGACAGGCAAATACGTAAGATAGTACTCCACGCCGTCTCTTGTAATAATGCAAGAACCGGACTTTTGCTCGCCCCAATCGCGCTCTATCTGCTCCACCGTGGCGTGAGTGATTTCACACTCGTCCGACTTTAAAAAATCCAGATAGTTGCCCATTATTTCGCTCTTGCCGCCCGAGCGCGCAAGTATCAAACCGTTGGGGCGCGTAACGTAGCATATACCAGCCTTGCCAAAGGTGGAAACCTCCAACAGCCCGCTGAAATCGCCCGTTTTAAAGCTTACGGCAATAGCGTTGTAGTAAAAACCGTCAATGGTATTGGGGGTGGTCTTTACGGCGAACATCATAAACTCCGGCATCGTCTTTTCACTGCCGTCGTCATAAAAGCCTACCACGCCGCAAGTGTCGTCGGTCAATAGCTCTTCCACACTGCGGCGCACGCGTATGCTTTCCTCGTCGCCGATTGCCGCATTGCCCTCTTCGTCAACCGTTACCATCTTGACCTGAACCTTGTGCGCGTAATCGGGGACTTTGTCATCGGTAACTTCTTCGCCGACAAAATAGCACGCCGAAAAATCAAACTCATTTATTTGCGACGCAAAAAAATTTTCGAGCTCCTCGCGGCGCTTATCGCTTTTATCTTTATCGTCGCCGTTCATGTCGTTTACGATTTCGTCTATGTATTGTTGCCAGCTTTTGAGCATCTTGCGGTTAAGCTCTATCCTTTGACCGAATCCGTTTTTAACTTGCTCGTATATTTCGGATAGGTGGTTTATGCTTTCGTTATAAATATGCTTGGACGCAAAAACAGAATACAATACCGCCGTAAGCACAACGGCAATCACGGTTATCGCTATTATAACGGCGTCGCGTATTTTTCTGCTGATCTTTTTCAAATTATCTCCACCAATATGATATTTACCCCAAACGGCGATAATTCACCGTATAAAGTATACCATAGTAACATTGTAGCATAATTTGTCATTTTAAGCAATAATAACAAAGAAAAAACGCGAAACATTTTTGCAATTTTTTTTCACGAAAAAATGTCGGCTACGCTCAAATACGTAACCGACATTTTCTCTATTGTTATTCTTCGTCCTCAGATTTAGGCTTGCCGCCGTCCTCGCCGTCTTTTGCTTTTGCGGGCGGCGCGGCTATACCCAGCATTATAAGCGCCGAGCAAACGCCGTTTATCACCGTGCTCGCTACCTCGTCGCCTATTTCCACGCCGAACGCGCTAAGTATAAGAAACACCGCGCCTATAAGCCCCGCCCAAAAGGAAGTGCTTTTTAACCGTTCTATCATTTTACCTCTCTCCCGTACTTGTCGTACAGTCTGTTGTAGTAATAGTTGGAAAGATGTTGGCGGTACATCGAATGGTTGCGTATTTCCAAAAACGCCTGCTGAGGATCGAGCGAGCCCAAAAAGGCGTCCATACGCTCGAACACCGCCTTGTACACCTCGTCACGGCGTTGATTGGCTGCCCCGTCCAAGCTGTTTTCCTGCTTTTCATGACCGAGCGCGGCGGTGTACAAATCGCTTTCCGTTTTAAGCCTGTCGTTGTCCAGCGCAGCTTGCTTGCGCTTGATCTCGTTGTTGTATTCTATCACCTCTTGCAGCTTTTGCTCGCGTTCGGCTTTGAGCTCGTTTAGCCGTTTGTTCAGCTTGGCGGCATAGGTAAGATTAAAGTCGTTGAGCGCCGTTTGCAGCTTTTTGTCCACAGCGGCAATGTCCGATTCCAGCTTGGATATATTGTTTGCATACTCCCGCGCAACAGCCGCAGTCTGACCCAAATACTCGCGCTCCAACGCCCCGCGCTCCACAGCCGCTACCGACGACCGCGCCAGTCCGCGCTTAACGACGTCGTTGTCTATGGCGCGCGCCGCCGCTTCGTACCTACGTTCAAGCTCGGCCTCCGCAGTGGTTTTGGCGCCCTCGTACGCGTCGCGCTTTTGGTTAAGCTCGGTTTTTTCCGCCTCGCTGCTACTGCGAATGCTTTTCTCGCCCTCGGCGCGGTAGGAAGCAAGCTCGCTTTCCGCAGACTTTTTTAGCGCGCCGTCGTCGGGCGGGTCGTACGTTTTTTCCTGCAAAGTCACCTTTGGCAAGCTCGGCTTGACCGCGGCGGAATAATTGGTTTCCAGCCGCGATATCTCGTCTTCCAGCTCGTCGCGCGACTCATTGATTTTAACATTGTTTGCCATTACTTTTCATACCTCGATTTAAGTAGATTGTAGCGGTACTGCGCATATGCGCGCATAACGCCGCGACACGTGTCCGTACCTCCGTACTTTGCAAGCGGCGACAGCGGTTTGTGCGACGACGCGGGACGCTTTACGCCGACGCCTGTACGCCGCACTGTCCGCCTCCGCAATGCTTTTTTGCACCGCTTTCCGCGGCGCGTTTTTTGCGCTCGCCGCCCATAAGCAGAAGCTTTACGTCCGTTTTTATTTCGCCCACGTCGGCCTTGATTTCCTCGGTGGAGGCTTTTACGTCCTCCACCGCACCCAGCCGCTCGTTAAGCGCATGTATAATTTTTTCGTAATTGTCCTCGCGGTTACGGCTGTCGCGCAGCTCGTACACGAGCAGCCCGCAAAACAGCACCGCAAATATGCCGTTGGCAACTACAAGCGATATAATTTCCTCCATGCTTGCGCATTTCTCCCCCTTTATATATTTAATCCGCAAATGCGGGTGCGCGGTTACAATTTGACGTATATGGTGTCCAAGGCGAATACAAACGCGCGCACCGTCGTAGAAGCGGTGGTCGTCAGCTCGCCACGCCCCTCCGGCAGCCTTACAAGTATAGGCGAATACCCGCTGCTGATAGCCTTTCGGCAAAAGTATACTTTTTGCTTTACGTTTTCGTTGAACGAAATCATTACGCACCGTGTGCCGTCAGACTCCAATTCGCCGAACGTTATGCCGCTGCTAATCGCCGTACCTACCATAAACATACCCTGCGAGCGCTGTGCAATCTTGTCCAGCTTTTCCGCTTGCTCGCTAAGCTTGTTGCTCAGCACACGTATAGCCGCAGCGTTGTCCTCCGTCGCGGTGAGCGCGGCTTCTATTTTGTCCATACTATCCTCCTAATACATGTTGTACTTGACGCACAGCGGAGTGGCGTTCACCTTTGCGCCAACGGTAGACAGCGAAAAAGCGAATTTGCGCCCGCTTACGTTTAGCTTGACTGCGCACTCATCGGCGCTTGCAACATTCAAGCTGTACCACACTCCGTCGGCGCACACGCCCAAAACAACGTCGTCGTCTCCGCCGTCGTTGCAGAAAAGTATTTCTGTTACGTACTTTATCTTATCGGGCGCGGACATGTCGGTCACACCACTCTCCCAGTACGACGGCAGCGGTTGTCCAAACCACGAAGCGCCGCGCTCGACAACGCCGCTCTTGCCGCTTTCACAGCACATAAGATAGTCCTCGCCGTTGTACGAACACGTGTTCATAAAGCTGATATCCAGCCCGCGCGATATCGAGTATTCGCCGCTTTGCGGGTCGTACACTATAAGCGCGTTGGTTTTGTGCGCGGCGGACGATTCGCATCCTACGGTCTTGCCGTCGGCAAAATCCATCTTACAAGCCAGGTAGTATTTGCCGTCATAGTACGCACAAGCGCAGTTGTTGTCGGGCAGTATGGACGGCGTTATATCGGTAAGCGTGCGCACGCAGTTGTAGCCGTCAAACATGTACAGCCCGTCGGAAGCGAGAAACATTATGCAATTTCCGCACGTGGTTATGCTGGACGGGAATATCCGCCCCGCAGTGACGAACATGTTTACCACCGAAAACTCGCTTTGGTCGCCATACGCCGTTACGCGGCTTATGCCATGGTCGCGGAATATGTACAAATAGTTGCCAAACGACACGACCTTGTTAAGATACCCGCGCTCGTCCAAAAGCTCTATAAACCCGCCGCCGTCCTCGCTTATATCCCACTGCGTGGGGTCGAGGTTTTTGGAAAAGTAAACCTTGGTTCTTTCGTCGCGGCTGGTCACAAACAAGCGCTCGTAATGCACAGCCATAGACGATATACCCGGGCTGTTGTCGTATTCGGTAAGCGCAGTACCGTCCCAAGTGATAAGCTTACGCCCCTCGCACGACAGTAGCAAAACGTCCTTGGAATTTACGCGGTAGTTGATTATGTCGAGCGGGGCAAACGGCAAGCCGGAAACATAGATTTCCTTGTGCTTAAACGCGTCGAACCACGCGAGCAAGCCGTTAGAATACTGGTAAATATATTGGTCGGCGTAGGCGTTATGCTCCTCCGAATACAGCCTGTATATCCAGTACCGCTGCGCAAGCTTGGGCACGCAATCATGCTGACGTACGCCGTATCCCTTGCGCAACACCCCCGACGAAAAATCGAGGTTGTAAAATGTTTTTGCAGTCGAAAACGGAAGTAAGCTGCTGTCGTGCTTAAAGTCGGCGGACGTGTATCTCGTCATTTGCTTTTTGTACCGCTTTATGCGCGGCAATTTAAGTTTCACTATCCACCTCGTCCTATATGAATGCGCGCCGCGGCAATTTAGCCCGACGCTTCAGCCGCAACGCTTCGGCGGCGCTTTCGTACCTTTCCCCGAAAATATCCGCCTCGTCAAGCCGCCCGCACAAAATGCAGTAGTTGCGCGCCACAAGATTGGCAAGCATATCCATGCCTACGCAATTCGGCATAGCAAGCTCATCGTAAGCCTCCCATACGCTTCCGTCATCGGCAGCTTCCGTCGTTTTTTCGGCCAAAGGAAAATCGCGTGCAATTTCCGCCACCGAGCTGTTAACCGCACTTTGCAGCTTTTGCACGTTTGGGTCTTGCGCGTCAAGCTCGTCCGTCACCGCGTCGATAAGCAGCTTGTCCTGCACCATTACCGCGGCGCTCATAGCCAATTGATATCCGTCCATATTATCCTCCTTTCGGTATTAGTAAAGTGATACAGCGAGCAACGCATTTCCGCGCTGCCCGCTGCTCGCTCTACCTCACCGTAGACAGCGCCTTGTTCACGGTCGTCCTTAGGCGCTCCGCTTCCAGCCGTGCGTTTTCGCGTTCCATGCGCTCCACTATCTCGCGCGCACGCTCGGCGCGCGTGTACAGCACTGTCCGCACGGTACGCTCATCCAAGCGGTCGTACGGCAAAACCAAGCACAGCGTCGGGGTGTCTTTTTTGTTATGCACCTCAAACTTTCCGGTCTTGTAGTTTAGGAACACGAAATACCCGTCGTCTATGCTTTTCAGCCTGCGGCACACCCCAAACAAGTCGTCGTCTATAACACGTCCTATCAACTGCGCGTAATACCTTTGAGCACAGCCTGACCGTTGGGCTTTTGGCAAATGAGATCGCAGTATTTGACAAGGGTCGCCGTGTAGGTCGGCTTGCCTTGGTTTTGGCGAAGTATCTTGCCGTTTTCCGTTTCGAGGAAGCGCCAGTCGCAAAGCTGATGCAGCTTGAACGCTTTGGAGTTCAAAAGGTACATGCTGCCCTCGGGCACGAATCTGTCGTACACGAACGGTATGCCGTTGTACGACAAAGTCTTGAATCCGCCGTCCAGCTCCATCACGTCGATATTGCGCTTGTATGACGACATATAGTCGATGTACGAATACTTTGCGTCCTGCGAGCAAGCGATAAAGTCGACGGTAGAGCCCGCCTCGTTTTCCAACGCGTCGATAGCTTCCTGAATGACTATTTCGTCAATCGCACCGCCCACGTTTTTGCTGTACGGGTTGAGGAAGGGATGAGCGCTCTTTTGCACGCCGTAAATACTGTCACCGTTAAACAACGCGCCTATACCGGTGATTTCCTTGTCCTTGGAACCCTGCACGTACATTTTGTCGCCGTCGGCGATAGATATGCTGCCGTCCAATGTCACCTTTTTGTTAGCGCGGTCGACGTACTTTATGCGCGCCGTGCCCTTTTTGCTTCCGGCGGAAGAATACACGTCCACCACCAAGCCCTCTATAAGATTGCGCACCGTGTCGCAAGTGGTCGTGGTGGTGCTGCCTTCCGTCTTTACCGAGAAGGTTGCCAAAAGTCCGCTGCCGTCGCCGTAAAGCATTCTGCCGAGGTTGAACTTGGACGCCGTAAGCAGCCCTTCGAGCTCGGCGTTGAGTAGATCGGTAAACGCGCCGCTGCCGTCCTTGGACGCGCGTATCGCTTTGTCCGATATCTCGATTTGACCGTAAAGGTTTTTGAGCGTGGTGACGAACTGCAAATAGTTGTTGCCGTACGCCGCCGGAAGATCGCCGTCCTCGTCGCCCGCGCCCACGCCGCCGTTTATGCCGAAGCGTGCCGCAGTGCGTATCTCCTTACCCCACACGTCGGCGGTGGTCTGTTCTATCTTGGACAGCAACGGATTGACCCTCGTATTGAGCAAATCTGTCATCGTGCCGAGGTAGACTGTCTTTAACGCGTTTTCCGCGTTTTGTAATGTTACCATGTTTTTTCTCCTTATTCTTTTTTAGTTGCCCGAAAGTAATGCGTCGGCTAAGCGCTTTGCTTCTTGTAGTGTTGTCGGCCTTTTGGACGGCACTATCACCGCACAGCCGCTCGGCGCCGACGCGGGCTGCGGCCGTATAAGCCGCTGTTTGTAGCTTGCAATACACGCGCTCATAACCTCGGGAATGGCGCTAAGCGCTTCCGCATATTCACACGCGTTTTGCAATATTTCATTCAGCACGTCGTCTGCCGTTATGACGGGCGTAGGCGCGGCAATAACCGCAGCAGCGCATGTATCGCCCTTTTCAGCCTCGTGTACGGGCTGAGCATTATCGGGTTGCTGCGCTTGCTGTTCTGCGTTCTCTCCCTCCTCGTCCGCCGTTTGCTCGTCTATTTGCTCTTGCGCTTGCGCGCGGAAACTGTCCAGCTCTGTTTGTAACTGCTTAATCAGTTGACAGCGCTTTGTGAACTCGCTTTCCAGCGCGTTGTAAGCGGCGAGCAAATCGTCCGCCGTGTTGAACTTGCCTATTTTGGAAGCCGTTTTTTCGGCTTGCTCAACAATTTGATTTGTCATACCTTCTCCTTAAATTCTTAATTCATAATTCTGAATTCTGAATTGCACCAAGCGCAGCTTGGTGCTCACGTATATGTTCTTTAAGCTTGTCCGCTTTTTTGCCGCCGTCGCACTCCGTTAGCAAATACTTTATGTGCACGTCGCAGTGCAGCTTGTGGTCGTCAAACTCGTTAATCTCGTACCTGCCGCTTTCGTTTTCCTTTTCGGCGCGCGATACGTGCGTGCCCGTCATGTCGAGCGCACTATCCCATCCGCCGTAGCCGAGCGCGTCCAAAAACCTGTGCTTGGCCGACTCCGACATCTTGCCGTCCTCGTCGAACAGCAAGCCCATTTTGTACAGCTCTATCATCATGTTTTGGCGCATTGCCGGCGTGGATAAAAGCTCGTTGTCGGTTGCGAAAACAACGTCGTCGCTAGATATGTCGGATGCCGACCACTTTATGAGTTCGACCTCGCCGCTTGCGCCCACAATGCGCGACAGCCGCGAATCGGCGCCGAACTGCTTGTACAGGCGGAGTATGTGCCGCGCAATATCGCGCGCCGCCAGCCGCACGTACTCGGCGGAAAGCGACAGGCGCGTGTCGTCCTGCTCGATGAGTAGCTGCAATGCAGCGCCGCTCATATTGGTGGGCAGCGCCTCGTTGGAACGCATAACCTCGCTTACGCCGCTCACCTGCGTGAACTCCGAAAGCAGGCGCAGCTCCTCGTTGTCGAAGCTACTCGGCACCGAGCCCGCGTCCACCATGCGCGGCGGGGTCGCACCCATGCGGTACACCAAAATCTTACCCGGGGATATTCCTTCCTGTTCGAGGTTGTCTATATCAACCGAGCCGTCCTCCACCGCCATAACGCCCATTGCAAGGCGGTTTATAAATTCGTGCTTGCGGTTTTTGACGGCGTTGTACGCGCGCTGGACGGGTATTGTCCGCTCGACGATAGACCCGCCGAAAAAGCACCCCGCGTTTACCAGCGACACCTGCTTGATTATGGGAATACCGCGCGCGCCGTCGACCCCGTTTACGTACGGAAGCGAGCCGTAGTGAAGCAGCACACCGTTTGCGACAACCGCGTATTCGCCGTCCGGCTTGTCCGCGCTCGGCACGGTATAACGCTCTATCAAAACGGCGCTACGCTCGGCACTTCGCACGGACAACTTGTTAAGCGTGCTGTCCGCCGTAAGCCCGCCGCCCACCGCCACAGCCGACATCGCTATTATATCGTTATCCTCGGGTTCGACGGTCTTGCCATATATCCTTTTTATTTCGTCCACGTCCACCGACCGAGCACGGATTATCGAGCGGCAATCGGACACGTTTTGCGCAAAAAGACTGTCGGGGTAAATCTCGAACGGCGAAACCACGTCGGCAACAATATCGCCCTCGTACACGCCGTCGCCTATTTTAAGCCCGCCGTTTTCGTTCCAGCCGACGTAATAAAACGCCGTGCCGCAAATTTCCGACCACATAGTGCCCTCGGTGAGCAGCCCGTCCATGTCCAGCTTGTCGCACGCGGCGTTAAGTATTTTGGTCGAGCTTTTGGCCGTCTTTATATCGTCGTCGTCCGACGAAAACGGCCGCACCGTAAGCGACGGGCGCACGGTGTTCAGCTTGGCTTGGCGGGTTTCCACAAGCGACGAAATGTGATTGAACACCTCGCGCTCCTGCCAGTAATACTCACGCTCGACGTCGGCAATGTCGCCGGTTGGCAGCGCCGTGCAATACTGGTTGCCCATGTAAAAATTCAGATTGAGCCGCCACTGCGTTTCGTAAGGGCGCCGCGCCTCCGCTCTATCGCGGTAGTCGCGCGTAACGTCCTCTATAATGTCCTCTCGGAATTCACGTTTCATTTACCTTTCACCTTATCCCTTCGTTTGGCTGTTTCTATCGACTTGGGCACGATTGCCGCGCCGATAGCCGCGTGCAGCTCGTCAAGGCATTTGTCGCACGCATAAATTCGACTGCGTATGCCCACGCGGTCGAACTTGATCGCCTTTGTCGCGCGGTTTTTGCACGCGCCCAGCTCGCACCTAACGTGCGTATTACATTCCGTTACTTCCATAAAACCTCCATGTTTTTGTGAATAATAAAACGGCTATTCGCCGTCTTTAACACCTATGTTGTATAACTGATTAATTAAACGCTTGCGCTCGGCTTCCAGCTGTTCGTCGGTAAGGTCGGACACGTCCCCGCCGTCTATAATCATCTTTGCGGCGGTCATGTCGGGCGGCACGTCCTTGGTTGTCACCTTGCGCTTGACAAGCTCCAACGAACCGTCCACCACAGCGTATTCCTCCACCGTCTCCTTAGCCTCGTACCCGCATGCACGCTTAACCACCGCGTCTAATATTTCGTCGCGCGTTTTCACGTTTTCCCCCTTCCTCTACGCCTAATCAAACGTTCCTTATCCAACTGTATTTCCGTCTTGATTTCTTCCCGTCGCGGCGGCGTAGGCCTGCTCATCAGGTAATACCTAAGCTCGTCAAGGCAATGGTCGTCGGTCTTTACGGGACGGTCGCCGTTTCCCCAGCGATAGCTTTTTAGTTCGCGAATAAGATTTACGCAGCTGTCGAATATAAATAGGCGCGGCTTGCCGTCCGTCATAAGATACTGCTTTACTCGGTTTATGCCGCTGAACAAGTCCTTGTCCACCCGCGTGTCTACGAGTATGCCGTTGTCGCAAAACAGCTCGGCAACCGACTTGTCGGCGTTCAGCGTGTGCTGCCCCGCCGCACTGTCGATTAGCGCTTCTATCCTGCCCGCGCGGTCGGTGTGCCAACCAATTGCTTCGCTTATCCTTTTAATCTCTCGCGCGTGGTAGTCGACGGACTTCCCCGCCTCGAAGTGCTCCGCCACAACGTACACGTTGCCGTCGTAGTCCACCGCGTACCAGTGGCATGACAGCGGATTGTTTAGCCCGGGGTCGATGGACAGTCTGTCCTGCCAATCGGCGGGAATGGGCGTTGTCGACGGAATTACGTGCACGCGCTCGTCAAACTCGGTGTACACCGCGCCTTTGGCGTCCACAAACCGCCCGAACCGCCTAACGTCCCGCTCGGCGTCCGTCATTGCGGCGGACACGCGCTCAACCTCTTTTTCGTCAAGGTACGGATTGTCCGCCCATTCCATAAAGATGTGCCACACCTCGGGATCGTTTTGGCTGTTCAGGTAAATGCGCTTATACACGAAGGTCAGCCCTAGCAGCGGCGTCATCGTGCCGAACAGCAGACCTTTTTTATCGACCACGCGCATGGCGCACTCGTCGTAAATATCCTCGGGCGGCTCCTCGTCAAACCACACGTAATCGAGCGACGCACCCGCAAACTTGTCACGCCCCGCCTCGCACGTTTTAAAGCCTATGGTGCTTACCGTGCCGAACACGTTCTTTACCGAAATGTAGTCAATAATGCCGCCCGACGGGTTTTGGCTCTTGCCGCTTTCCATCACTATATCGACTATCCAGTCGGGGTTTAGATAGTGCAAAATCTTTTTTTGCGCGACCTCGCGCTGCACACGCCGCGACAGCGACACCACCCAACCGTCGGTGCGCTTGTTCTGTTTGTACGGATGAATGCCGCGCGCCAGCCACACCGTTTCCACCGCGCCGCACTCGGTTTTGCCCGTGCGGTTGCCGCCGAACACCCAGCGGTTGCGCTTGTCGCAGCGGTGGAATTCCATTTGCTTTTTATGCACCTTACCCACGTTGTACCGCGACAGCGCGTTATTGTCGTACCGCCGCTTTTGCTCGCGCTCGATACGCAAAATGCTTTCTATAATATTTCGCAATCTTATTTCCCTTTTTTGTCACTCCGAACGCAGTGAGGAGTCTCAACCTTATTTATGATTTTTCTTAATATTCGCCAAAACAACCCAATCATCTACACGCGGCGCATGCTATACAAAGATATATGGTACTCTATTCCGTAATTGCGGCGCTGACCTTCTTTTTTATGCCGTCGCAAACAATGCTGTACGATTCGGCTATGCAGGAGATTGTAAACCTGCCCGCAGGCTATTTTGTGCTGCAAAGCGACAGCGAGGCGCCCGACGGCTATATACGCGTAACATACGACGATCTCGACGGATACGTCAAGGCTGACAAAGTACAAGCGGTGGACTATCGCCCCGTCACCAAATACGAGCTGACCGCAACCTTTACATGCGACAACGACGGACAGCCGGTGCGCCTTCGCGCCGCACCCAAAAAGTCGGCGGAGGTATTGGAAGTACTGGGCAGCTCGGCAAAAGGCAGGCTGTACGGCTCGGTCACCGGTGAAGCGCTCATCAAGGACGCGGGCAACGATTGGTACTACGTCAGTATAGAGGGCAAGCGCGGATACGTTTACTACGCGCACGTCAAGGCCGACGATATCCCGCCCAATATAATAGAAAAAGAACCCGACCAACCGACCGACGCACCCGCAACCACAGAGCCGTCAAAGCCAAGCGACGAAATAGGTATGCCCACCACCGCCGCGATAATCTTTATCGTCGCACTGTGCATTCCCGTGCCGTTTATTATGTACTACCTATTCAAAAAACCCAAGGACAATTAGTGCGGTGCAACACAAAACGACATCGCCGCGCCGCCTACCACCTTTTTTATTCTGCCCTTGTTTTTCAGCAGCTTAAACAAATAAGAAAACTCCTTGTCCGCGCGCTCGGCGGTGTAACCCGCCAGCGCTATTTGCGTTTCAGCGGTTTGGTATAAATCACTGTTAATGCCCGAAAACGCGCACGAGCGCAGCAGCTCGAACTTTTCGCCCAGTCCGCGCTCGATAAATGCGTAAAGCACTTTCAGGTTGCAAAGGTCTATCCGTCTGTTATCCAGCTCTATAAGCTTTTTTACCACCTTGTCCGCGGGCGATATCATGTCCGCTATAACGCTCTCCTGCTCCTTTTCTATTTTATCCTGTAATCCGTATAATAACGGATTGATTAAAATTATCGCTCGCACTACTCTACGCCCGACATTCGACATAATCTTATTTCCTCCACATCTATTTACGAGCGTAGTCTATCACCGCTTTACTGACATATGTATGTCCCCAATGCACTATAAGCAAAATATTTGCAGCACAACAAAAAAGCGCCTTTCGGCGCTTTTTAATATCTTTTACAGAATATAATTTTTTGTCACTACGAGTGCAACGAGGAGTTTCAACCTCTTTTATAATTCTTAATTTTGCATCCTTAATTATTCAGCGGTGCCGTCGGCGGTTCAACAGTTTCCTCGGCGACAGGCTGCTGCTCGGCAGCGTTTTCCGAAGGCGCAGGCTGTTCGTCGGGCAAATGCACAAGCTGACTGCCTTCTACGTGTTTATCGACAAACTCTGTAAATACAGTGGTGTATTTTTCCTTATCGGTCGCGTAAGCGAGTCCGTGACCGGCGCCCTCTATCGCTATAAAATTCTTTTCGGGCGAAGCGCAGGCGTCGAACAGCTTTTGTCCGAGCGCGAACGGCACAAAGTTGTCCGCAGTGCCGTGGAAGAACAGTGCGGGCACGGTCATGTTTTTGGCAAACTGCGTCATATCGGCGTCGTACAGCGAATAGCCGTGGACGAGCTTCAAGCCCATATTAAACAAATGAATGGCGCACTTGGGAAGCTTAGCCGATTTAAGGCTTGCTATATACTCGTCGTACTGCGAGGAGAAGCCGCAGTCGTCTATAACGCACTTTATTTGCGGCGGAGGAGTCATGCCCATATACGACACGACGGTCGAGCCGCCCATGGAAATTCCGTACAGCGCAATTTGAACGTTTTCGCCGTAGTCGTTGATAATGCGGTCTATCCAGCGCGAAAGATCGAAGCGGTCTATCCACGCCATACCAACCTTGCCGCCCGAACCTTTGTGTCCGCGCATAGCAAGCATGTACACGTCAAAGCCGCGATCGTAAAACATTTTGGCTTGCGCTTGGGTTGAGCCGAGCGTCGCGCCGTAGCCGTGGCAAAGCACTGCAACGCGCCCCATAGGCTCGGGTTGGCGAATTATCCTAGCACCCAGCTTAACGCCGTCGTAAGCGGAAATGGTCGCCTGCGACGTGGTTGCCGCAACGGTATCGAACCAAGATGAATCCACGCCGAACTTGTTCGCGTCATAGCCCTTTTTCTTTTTAGCCTTTTCGCTAAGCTCCTTGCGCCTACCGAGTATAGTGCGAACAAAAATAAGCGCTCCCGCCAAAACCGCTATCGCCACGAGCGCAATAAACGCCGCAACCGCGATCAATGCAATCATCCAACCTTCCATACGTCCTCCGAAATACGAAGCCTACCGCCCCGCACATACAAGTATTCTAACATAATGCGGCTTAGCTGTCAAGCGTAGTTATTTGCTTGACTAAATTCGGTCGAGTATGATAAAATTATAGAGCAAACAACATGTTCTCGTAGCTCAGTTGGATAGAGCGTCCGCCTCCTAAGCGGAAGGTCGCGCGTTCAAGTCGCGCCGGGAACGCCAAAAACGGCAAGGTAATGCACCTTGCCGCTTTTACTTCTTCGCTATTCACTTTTCACTATTACCTATAACTTTTACTTTGCAATCCATTTCCTTGTTTATACTATTTTGTAGCTGATTTTAATTCTGCTACAATCGATAGTAAAGTTTTTATTATAGTTGGAATATTTGTCGGCAAGCTCATCCAAAAGTTCACGTACTTTATTCTCTATATTGTCAATAGTTTTTTCAAGAATTTCATTAGCCGAGTCGTTTGGATACATAGCTTCTCTTTTTATTTGAAAAGACAATCCACCGCGCAAGATTATGCGCTCGCTGATAAAACAAGTCTGTTTATTATCAAGCTCCAATGCTTGGGTCCATCTGACACCTGACACTAAATTTGGCCAATCATACGACAAAGGAATAAACTTTAAATCATTGTATGCAAATAATTCGTTCGATAACAACTTTTTTCCGGCAGCGTAGCCTTTATCAATAGGCTTAGGCTCTTCATTTTCGGAATAGTCAAGTTTGACGCTACTCCCGCTTTTACCATTGGGCAAGCCGTTGCGAGCATGGAATCCCCTTACCGTGCTTTTGCTCAGCCTGTATTTTTTAAAGAACAGGTAAACAGACCAAATTACGGCGACAGCTATAACAATAAGCTGAATTCCGCCACACATAACTCTCCCGAACTTTTCGGCAAAATATCCAAGCGCCGCGGAAGCAAAGAACCCTATTAAATACGCAACGTACGGAACGGCGATATAAAACTTGTTAAACCCGTATGCTCTTTCCGAACGGTTCAACAGCTTTTTGTGGTTGTGCATATAATACGTATCCGCACCTGCGGGGCCACGCGCAAATCTTTCGTTCCAATAATACACGAGGAGGATTATCGCTTCCCCTACCGCGCTCATACCGCTTACGCCCAATATCCAAATACTTGCTGTTTTATAGACGTATTTGCCATTTATATACGCACTTCTGTACGTAAATCCGGCGCTTAAATATAATAATCCAGTTACCAGCACCATAATGGCGATTAGCAACACCGCGATTATATGTAATATGACTTTAATAATCTTGCACACAAACGATACTTTGAACGTATCCTTATTAATCCAAATACTCTTTTGCAAAAGCACAAACAAAACAAAATTAGCGATAACAAGGGCTATCGTGCAAGCGAGTATATCGCTGAGCTTGTCATAGCTAAGCCCCTGATAATCCTTATAAGGAACACCGTCGCTGCCTATTCCCTCAGCGTAGATTTTGGGAATATAGTTCATTCCGACAACAAGCGCAACTATCGCCGCAACCGTAAGAGCAAATGCTACGGCTATCAGTATCCAGCTACGCTTTTTCATCGACTTTAATTCCCTGACCTTCTCGTCGTGTTCATCGACACTCATTTCTGCCATTTTTTCCTCCAAAGTTAATATACTGCGTATTCTAGCATACCCTCCGTCGAAAGAGCGTGAAAATATGCAGTTTTGAAAAATTAATTAAAAAATCGCTCAAGCTTTAATTTTGCCTTTTAACGAAACTTCGATATTCCATTCATCGTCATACCCTTGATATTTTTCCCGCACGTTATCCACTGCCCGTTCCGCAGCTGCAATCAGGTTGTTCGTAGCGTTGTTTAACGCATCATTTATATCATCCTTGTACTGATAATCGTACATCTCGGTATTTGTTATTTGATAAGTAACGGTGCCGTATATTTTAATTCCGAACAATCTTGTAACAAGATATTCTACGTTTTGCGACTCGAATCGCATGTAATTGCCGCTCGGATAATTCGAATTATTCGAGCAAACGTTGGAGATAGCACGCTCCATAGCGCTGAATATCGACCATTTATCGCTTTTACGCTCGTCCACGGCTTTTGTCCCGCCGCTGCCACCGCTGCTTCTTTTGCCGCTGTTTTTATCGCTTTTAAGCCAATCTATGCCTGAACGACCTTTCAACAAGCTTTTTACCGTAATAAACCAATTCCATACCAACCAAAGCGGCGAAAGTGCAATCGCCATAATAAATGACGCCAACCGATTATCGCAAGCGTCATCAATTATCATGCAAGACACAACGGCAAGTTTACGACAACGCCGGCACCCAAAACAATCAAAACAGCTTTAATCCGTTGTTCGTCAAAATAGTTTTCGGAGCAATAAATTACCGCGCCTATAAATATTGCCGGTGCTAAAAAGCACCACAGTATTCTCATTGTACGTTTCGTGCTACGTTTCATAGACGACTCCTCGAATGTATTCCGAATGATTTACCGTATTCTATCATACACACCGTCGAAAAAGCGTGAAAATGAGCGGTTTTAAAAAAACAAAATCGACTTTCGGCAAATTTATTTGCTTGATAAAGCAGGCCGAAGATGATAAAATATATAACGTATATTACATAGGAAGCTTTATGATTGCAAACAAACCGAAAACCAAAATATCTTTTAAATGCTTATCATTGTTTATTGCGGCGGTTGCGGTTTACTGTATAGTCATAGGCGCGGTATTCACGTTCAACGCCTTTTATAACGAAATTTACGGTACTCCGCGCGTAACGCACGGCGTAGCCGATTATGCAAACACAAATTGGGACAACAGACTTACGGCGCATTCGCTTGCCGGCGAATGGGAGTTTTTTTATAACCGCTGGATAGTTACCGACGGTGACACAGGACAGAACGACGGATATTTAAATATCCCAGAACGGTGGACGGGCAAAGTCGTCGACGGCAAAAAGTTGTCGCGCTTCGGGTACGCCTCCTACCGCCTGACCGCAAAAAACGTTGCCGCGGGACAGCTGATAACCTGCTTTACCGACAATGCTGTCGTAGGCATACGAATGTTCGTAAACGACAAGCTGTGCGCCGTTTCGGGCGTTGTTTCCAAAGACCCTTCAAATTCGGCTTCGGGTCGCTCTAAAAAGCTTGATTACGTTATTACCGACGGCGGCGACGTTACGATAGTAATAGAAATCGGCTACACGTCGAGCGGCGGGCTATCCTCCGCACCGTTTTTGGACTATACTATGACCTCACCTGCGTATTGGTATTTTCTGGAACGGTTTGCCGCAGTATCGGTATTCGGGCTGGCTGTCGGCGCTTTTTTGATGACGCTCGTTATGGCGCTCGCATTCAGACGTTACGACAAGGATATCACCCTGCCCGTACTTATAGGAATGCTGTGCCTGCACTTCTTTTTCAGCAAAGACGTAACGATAGGCATAGGTCTGTACGGCTACGGCGCGGTGTGGATACCTGCGCTGATTACCGGCATATTGACGGTAGCCGTGTTCGCCCTGCATATTCTCAAGCTTAGCGGCAGTCTTAACAAGCGAAGCTTATTGCCGCTTGCGGCGGTTTTGGCTTTGTCGGTTATCGCGTACGGCGTGCTGTACGGAACGGTCTACACCGTCGTACCCGCACTGTTATATTTGATTACCGCGCTATATCCCCTTTATCACCTAATAACGAGCCTGAAAATAAACAACAAATTCAAAATAGTTTACACGCTGATATATCTGTTGACTATCGGCGTATTATCCATTGAAATAATAGACGGCACGGGCGCATGCGCGTTTGGCACCGAATACTTTTTTGCTATTACGCTTACCGTCGTAATTTTAGCGCAATGCGTAGCGTCTTTTTTGCGGCTGTACAATTTTTCGAGAAAGCTTATCCGCATGAACGAGCTTGAACACGAAGTCGAGCAAGCCAAGCTCCGCGCATTGACCGCACAAATAAAACCGCATTTCGTATTTAATTCGCTCAACGCAATCCAAGCGCAGTACCATAAAAATTTGGACGACGGCGACAGCGCGTTACAAAATTTCGCACATCATTTGCGCTCGACCATAGTGGCGGGAAACGGCGAAAACCTAATATCATTCGACGCGGAAGTGCAAAACGTGCTTAACTATTTCGACCTCGAAAACCTGCGTGCGGACGGCGCGTTGACGTTGCTTCTCGACTTGAACGAGCGGAACTTCTCACTCCCAGAGCTTTCCCTGCAACCGTTTGTGGAAAACGCCGTCAAGTACGCCGACACGCAATCGGTAAAGGACGGCTATATAAAGCTTTCGAGCGAAAAGACGGAAAACGGTGTGATTGTGACGATTGCCGACAACGGCAAGGGCTTCGACACCACTCAGCCGCATAACGGTGTAGGAATGGACAACTGCCGCGAGCGGCTTAAACGGCTTGTCGACGCGGAAGTAAAAATAGAAAGCCAACCGAACAAAGGGACAACGGTCACAGTGACTATTCCCATTAAGGAGAAGGAAAATTGAAGCTGATTTTACTTGACGACGAAGTATCGGCGCTTAACAACTTTTTGCCGATGATTACCGATACGGGTTTTGAATGCAGAATATTCAAGGACGACCCATTTGCAGCGCTTGAATGTGTAAAAAACGAAAAGATCGACTTAGTCGTACTTGACGTGAAAATGCCCAAAATAGACGGCATAACGTTAGCCGAAAAAATGATAGATATTGACGGAAACATCAAGATTATCATTATTTCGGGTTTCAGCCAAAACGAGGAAGAAATCAAACAACGCATCGGCAAAAATATTGTAGACATTTTATACAAGCAGTATGAC
>CAMWXP010000004.1 GCA_947178255.1 uncultured Clostridia bacterium
TTTTTTTAATACAAATAAAATGTTGTGTTTTATAAAAAAAAAACCCCCCCCCCCGCCTTGTCAAGCAAAAAGACGAGGTAAGTTGAAAATACCTCGTCTTTATTATCTATTATTTCTTATTTAACTATTATGCACGCGCAAACACTTGGGATATTTGTTTTTAAGCGCACGCACACCGTCGCCGCCCGCCGCGGATTTTACCAAGCCCAGCGCGTAGCCGTTTACCGTGGCGATAAGATTGCCGCTCGGCGCGTCTAATTGTATTTGCTCGCCCGCAATGTAATCGCGCGCGTATTCGCCAAGCTCCACTGTACCGAATTTTTCTGCACTCGCCCCGTCCAGCGCGTGAGTGAGCGCGTGCGACGGTGCGCCGTCGTCAAATACGGGAGTGCCGACGCATATTACGTTAAGCCCCAATAGGTCGGGAATATCCAAATTGTCCAAATCGAGTATTGTGCGCTTACCGACGATTTCGGACACGTTCAATTTCAAGTCGCCAAACTTTACCATACCGCGCTTTTTGCGTAGCGGCGGCAGCTCGTTTTTTCCGCCCGAAGTCTTTTGCAAAACGCAAAAGAAATGCCCTTCGCCGTCAAAATCAATCGGGTATATTCGTCGCGCATCGGGCATATCTATTCCGCGCTCGGTACCCGACAAAAGCGGTATATCCACGGTGCGCATGCCAAGTAGCCGTAAGTAATTTATATTATCCTCGTTTTCCTCTTTGGCGAACGTGCATGTACTGTACAGCATATACCCGCCGCCTTGCAAAAGCTTTACCGCGTCGGCAAGGATAGCGCGTTGGCGTTCGGCACAACCTTTGACGATATTCTCGGAATACGGAACTTCCTCATACCGCATCATTCCGCCACCGCTGCACGGCGCGTCAACTATGAGTGTATCGAAGTATTCGGTAAAACCCGCTTTAACGTAGTCGCTTGCCGTGCCGCAAGTGATTACGGCGTTATCTATACCAAGCCGCTCTATGTTCTCGGCAAGCGCTTTGGTGCGCTTGTATTCGCTGTCGTTGCAAAACAGCACGCCGCCGTTCATATATTCGGCCGCCTGTGTGGACTTGCCGCCCGGGGCGGCGCAAAGGTCGAGCACGCGCTCCCCGATAAACGGCGCAAACGCCGCAACAGCCGCCGAAGCGGACGGCTCCTGCATATAATAAAGCCCCGCGTGGTACAACGGGTCAAGCGACGGCTTAACGTTACAATAAAAAGAATTATGACAAAGCGGGTTTTGCTTCAACTCCCCGCCGAACATACTTTTAAACCTGTCTACCGTAATCTTATTGGTATTTACTCTGAGCGCCTTGTGCCTAGGCTTTTCGGTGTACGCTTTGTAAAACGCGTCGTACCGCTCGCCGAGAAGTCCGCGCATATACTCGAAAAAATATTCGTTCATTTCTTGTCACCGTAGTCAACCGAATACAAGTATAACCCACATGCAGGCGCCAATTCCTTAGCATAAGAACGGTCGCGCTTTTCTATCAAAAACGGAATATCCACGTTTTCACCCCGCCCCGCTTTTAGTAGCTGCGCGGTGACAATGCGCACCATATTATAAAGAAACCCGTCGGCGGTTATAAAGAATTTTATAAACCTTCCGTCGCGCTCGAAGTGTGCGTCGAACACCGTGCGGGTAAATGTTTTCGCGCCGCCGCCAGCCGCCATAAAAGTGGAAAAGTCGAATTTTCCCACAAGCTGACTTGCGCATATGCTCATACGTTGCATATCGGGCTCTGTATTAAGGCACAATGCGCGGTCGTTGAGTATAGGCAGCTGCTCGCCCACGTACATTAGATACATATACGTTTTTTGCTTGGCGGTCTTGCGCGCGTCAAAGTTATCTTCCGCATATTCCGCCGCAGTTACGCGTACGGTGCGCGGCAGGTATGCGTTAAGCCCACCCACAACGTTTTTTTCGGGCAAAATTTTATCTACGTCAAAATGCGCGACCTGCGCTATTGCATGCACGCCCGCGTCCGTTCTGCCCGAGCCAACAACGCTCGGCTTTTGTCCGAAAAGCTTTTCGGCCGCAGCTTCCACCGCGTCTTGAATACTGTTGCCACTCGGCTGATGCTGCCAGCCGCAAAAATCGGTGCCGTCGTAAGATAGCGTTATTTTATACTTCATACCGCAACCCTCGACTATAAACTAAGCGCGGTTATAAACGCCCAGCCCAACCAGTTGTAATTTAAAAACAGTATGCACACGGTGATTGCACACCAAAACAGCAGTGCCACAAAATCGCTGAATTTTGCTTTAAGCTTTTTCATGCGCGTCCTACCCTTTGCGCCACGGTAGCAACGGCTGTCCATAGCGTCGGCCAATTCGTCCGCACGGCGGAAGCTGGATACAAACAGAGGGATTAACACAGGTATCATAGCCTTTATCTTTTTGAACGGATTGCGCGATTCGAACGCCGCGCCGCGCGCGCGTTGCGCATTGACAATCTTGTCCGTCTCCTCTATTAGCGACGGTATTAACCTTAGTGCAATGCTCATTATAAGCGCAAGCTCGTGCACGGGCAAGTGCAGCACCTTTAACGGCGATAATAAGCTTTCCAATCCGTCGCACAGCTCGGTGGGCGTGGAAGTGAGCGTAAGCACCGTCGGCATAAGCACCAACAGCATAAGCCGCCAGCCAAGCTTGATAGCCGCGTAAATGCCGTTTAGGTAAATATGGAATATCCCCCACTCGGCAAGCGGCGCGGATGTTGTATCGCTGTAAAATATCATCATCAACAGCGTTGTAAATACCAAAATGATTATAATCAGTCTAAGACTTTTAAGCACCTTCAAAATAGGCACGCGCGAAAGCAATATCGTTATAAGCACGAACAAAGTCATAAACCCGAACGAAAAAAAGCTGTCGCAAAAGAATACCGTTACCAAGTACAGTATCAGTATAATCAGCTTGAACCTCGGGTCGGCGCGGTGAACGGGCGACGACGCGGGATAGTATTGTCCCATACTCACGTCACGCATTTTTTACACCCACCGCCTTTTTAATTTCTTCAAACAATTCGTTTTCGGTAAGCACCGATTTGTCCACAGCCACGCCCAAACCGTTAAGCTTGACGGCAAGCTCGGTAACGAGCGGCAATTCCACACCGCAGCTTTCCAACAACTCTTCCGAGCCGAACAATTCGCGCGGCGAAAACACGCCCATAACACGACCGCGACGAAGCACGGCAATCTTGTTGCAATACTCGGCAATCTCGTCCATGTTATGCGATATCATGACCACCGTCGGGCAGTCCGCTTTAATGCGCAAAATCAAATCCATAATTTCGCGCTTGCCCTTGGGGTCGAGTCCCGCCGTCGGCTCGTCCAGCACCAATATTTCGGGGTGCATAGCAATTACGCCCGCAAGCGCCACGCGGCGCTTTTGCCCGCCCGAAAGCTCGAACGGCGAACGCTCGGCTATCTCGGCGCAATCGAGCCCGACAAGCGCTATGGCGTCACGCGCTCTTTGTTCCGCCTCGGCGTTATTGATCCCCAAGTTTTTGGGGCCGAACATGATGTCCTTCAAAACTGTATCGGCAAAAAGCTGGTGCTCGGGATATTGAAACACCATACCCACCTTGGCGCGCAGTTTTTTTAGGTCAATCTTTTTCGCCGACAAATCGATCTCGTCCACGATTACCGCGCCGCTGTTCTTTTGAATTTTTGTAAGCGCGTTAAAGTGGCTGACAAGGGTGGACTTGCCCGCGCCCGTGCTGCCTATTATGCCGAAAAAGTCGCCCGTTTCTATACTTAAATTTATATCGAACAGCGCCTGCGTGGTGAACGGCGTTTTGGGGCTGTACACAAACGAAAGATTTTTTACCTCTATCATTTTTTGCCCCCTTGCGCCTTAGCCACCGCCGCCGCAAACTCATCCGCAGTCAGCGGACAGCCTACGTCCATTCCCGCATCGTTGAGCCGCCTTGCAAGCCGCACGTAAAGGGGCAAATCCAGTCCCGCGCCCTCGAACACCTCGGGAGTGTTAAACAGTTCCTTGCCACCGTCGGCCGCTATACTGCCCTTGTTAAGCACTATTATTCTGTCGGCAGCCGCCGCTTCTTCCATAAAATGGGTTATCATGATAACCGCCATATTCTCATCGCGGTTAAGCTTTTTTACAACCTCCAAAACCTCGCGCCTGCCGTTGGGATCAAGCATACCGGTAGCCTCGTCCAGTATCATCAGCTCGGGCTTGATAGCAAGCACGCCCGCAATGGCGACGCGCTGCTTTTGTCCGCCCGAAAGACGGAAGGGCCCGCTCTTGGCGTGTTCGCTCATACCGACGCTTGCTAATGCCCAATCCACGCGCTCTCGTATTTCCTCGGGCGGCAAGCCCAGATTTTCTGGGCCGAAAGCGACGTCGTCCTCGACGATTGTCGTAACCATTTGGTTGTCGGGGTTTTGAAAGACTATGCCGATTTTTTTGCGAATGTCAAACAAGGCGCGCTTGTCCGTAGTAGATTGGCCGTCAACCAGCACCTCGCCGCCGTCGGGCGCAAGTAAGCCGTTGCACAGCCGCGCAAGCGTAGACTTGCCCGAACCGTTACAACCGACAAGCGCAACGAACTCCCCGCGTTCTATCGAGAATGATACCGACTTTAACGCTTGGATTAGCTCGTCGTCACCGCCGACGTACGAATATTCGACATTTTTGAATTCCAAAAACGACATAACCGCATTTTAGCATTTTTACCGAGTTATGTCAATTATTTTGGCAACCTGCAAAATCCGCACACAAAAAAACCGCCGCGAACGTTTTTCGTCCGTGACGGTTTATTGATTAACAATATATTATTATTCGGCGATGTCTAATTTCGCATATATTTCGTCGCATTCCAAGTCGGTAGATTCGCCATTGACATCGGTCAACCGTGCCGTAATGTTGATATAATTCGAATAAACCGTGCCGTATAATGACAAGCGGTACATTTCATTATCCTCTGTTTCGGGGATAAATACCAAAATCGATATTTGGTTGTCGTGCGTACTAAACGAAGCGTAGTTGGTCAAGTCGACGCCGTCCACAACAAACTCTACTATCTCGCCGTCGACGATAACAAAATAGTTATTTTCCGTGTCCAGCTCGTCATTGGACTGCACATAGCAGTACTTGCCGTTAACGTCATAAATTTCGCCGATATTCGGCGCGTCATGACCGCCGATAAAATCCAAGATTTTGTCCAGCGTATCTTCGTACAGATAGTTGTAAATATCTTGCCAATCGTCGTTGACGTACGATAAAGCAATGACGTAGCCGTAAGAGTTGTTGTCATCAAAGTACACAACCGCGTAAAGACTATCGCCGAATTCTACGTCTGTCAGCGCGGATTTTACAAGTGCGCCGTCAAACACGAACGAGCTTGTTGCCGCGTCGAACCTAAACGCATTTTCTGCGGCGTTCTCGATAAGAGTCGGTTCACCGTTAAGCGGTTGAGTGTACAAACTGTAATCAGTCATATTCACAGTCTGATTACCCGCTTCGAAGTATACCGATACGTCTTTGTCGGTCACCTCGTACACAAGCGATATAATCGACGTTTTGTATTCCATAGCGGGATTGCACGCGATAACAAAATCTTCGGTCGAGGTCTTGTACTCGTCGATAACTATCTCCGCAGTAGCGCGGTAATCGTTATCGGCAAGAATAGAACCTTCGGCAGCTGTGCCTTTGTAGTTGTGTGCGAAGTAGTTATCGAGCTTAACGCCGGTAATCATCTTGTAGTCGCCTATCGTAAGCGTGAGCGTCATGGTAGCATTTGTCAGTTTAACGCCTTCCTTGATTACGGTGTACAAGTCGGCGGTTTTCGCGTTGGTTTTGAGCATCTCGACAATGGATTTTACCGTAAAGGTATTTTTAACTGTCGCAACCATGCCGCTTATTTCTTGCAATCCCGCGGCAATCTCTTCGGCGGAAACTTCTGCATTCAGCATTGCGTCGAGCAAGCCCATGCCTAAGCTTTCCATACCGCCACCCTCGGCAGAGGAAATATCGTTGTCGTCTTCATCAAGCGTCATAAGGTCGCCCAAGTTTTGCATAATAAAGTTGTATGCGCCTACAACAAGCTTGTTAAGCGGGCGCGCCTTAATGGCGGTCATTACATCATTGGGCAAAGTGTAGCCGAACGATGCAAGTATAGCTTCCACATCAACGCCCTTTTCCTTCAACGCGTTAAGCAAAGTACCTACGGTGTTTTTCGGATTTTTTACGTAATTCTCTACCATGCCATACATTGCGTCAAAGGACTTGTCGAAAAGCAACATGCAATAGTCGTTGAGCAAATCGCCGATAGACTTATCCTTTTTGTACGCGTTTTGCAAAGGCTCGAGGTATTTGTTTACACTGTCGGCCTTTTCCACGGCAAACGTTACCGTTTTGGCTTGCTCGTCATAAACGGCGTTAATCTTTTTAGCACCGTCCTCCTGTTTAAGGCTTGCAAGCAAGTATTGCGCGTAATCAAACGCGTTTGCGTAAAACTCGTTAGAATATGAATAGTAGTTGCCGTGCTTATAGTAAACGTAACCGGTTTGAAGATCTACTATCATCTCCTCGCCTTCCGACGCCATTTTCAGCTTGGTGCCGCGCTTGTCGAGATTAACGCTTCCGGTAAGCTTTTGAGTGTTCTTTGTAGACAGCGTGTACGACGCAGTACCGGTAAAGCCTTTCGCGTTCAATACGCCGTTTACAGCGTCAAGCGCATCGTTAACCGAGATCGACACCGTATTGTCCGCTTGCGGCGGATCTTGTTTGCCTTGTTCCTTGCCATTGTCGCCACCATTGTTCCCGCCGCACGCTACAAGCGTAAAGCACAGCACAAACGCAATGATAAGCGAGAATATTGCAACTAATCTCTTTTTCATTTTCAATACCTTCCTATATAGTATTTGCAATAATAGTATACTATTATTATGGTGATTTGTCAACATACGCCACTTGGAATTTTGTCTAAATTTCCAATATCAACCGTTTTCGTTAAAGTAGCGCGGCAACGGCTTGATAGTGCCCGACGAGTTTTCGATAGTAAAAAAGTCAAAGTCCACGTCGTCCACAAACTCGCGCGGCAAAAACTTAGCAATGTTAAAGTGCACAAAATTGTATTTATGGCTCGTCAGTATTATGGGCGTAGGGATATCCAATGCACGCGTTATATCGCAAACGTATTCGAAAAGCTTGTCCTCGTCGAATACGTCGCCCAGCTCGTACATATAGCTGCGCGTAATCTTGTCACCCTTAGTGGTCTTAGCCCATATCCGCGGAAAGACCTTCGCTTTAAGTTCCTTTGCCATGTTATCCTTTTTATTATTCGTTAGCGTGTTTGCCGAGCCCCAAAATTTTTGCTCTTTCTCTCATACGCGCCGTGGCGTCGAGTAAGCGCTTGCGTATTCTTAACGACTTAGGCGTGACTTCCAATATCTCGTCGTCAGCCAAAAATTCTATGCAGTCCTCGAGCGTCATTCGCATAGGCGTAATAAGCCTTAACGCCTCATCGCTGCTGCTGCTACGCGTGTTGGTAAGGTGCTTGCGCTTGCACACGTTGACGACGATATCGTCGCCGCGCGGGTTCATACCCACGACCATACCCGCGTACACGGGCACGCCCGCGCCGATAAACAGCGTGCCACGCTCCTGCGCGTTGAACAGTCCGTAAACAATACTGTCGCCCGCTTCGTGCGCAATAAGCGAACCGAAGTCGCGACGGTTGATTTCGCCCTTGTACGGCTCGTAGCCGTCGAACACGCTACTCATAACGCCCTCGCCCTTGGTATCCGTCATAAGCTCGCTTTGGTAGCCGAACATACCGCGGGCGGGTACTTTAAAGTTCATCTTTATGCGGCTGCCGTGCGGGGTCATATCTATAAGCTCGCCCTTGCGCGTGCCCATTTTGTTCATAATAGTGCCGACGCACGCCTCGGGCACGTCGATGAATACGCGGTCGATAGGCTCGTGCTTAACACCGTTTATCGTTTTGATAAGCACCTTGGGCATGCTGACGGCAAACTCGTAGCCTGCTCTGCGCATTGTTTCTATAAGTATGGAAAGGTGCATTTCGCCCCTGCCGCACACGACAAAGCTGTCGGCAGTTGCGCCGTCGGACACACGAAGCGACAAGTCCTTAACCGCTTCCTTGTACAGTCTGTCGCGAAGGTGACGGCTCGTTACGTACTTGCCTTCCTTGCCCGCAAGCGGCGAATCGTTGACCATAAAGGTCATTTCCACGCTCGGTTCGGCTATCTTGACAAACTCGATAGGCGTAAGGTCAGTCTCGGCGCACACCGTGTCGCCTATCATAACGCCCTCTATTCCGGACACACAAATGATGTCGCCCACCGACGCGGTTTCCGCATTAACGCGCTTAATACCCTCGTACGTGAATATGCTGACAACCTTGCTCTTGACCGATTTTGTTTCGTCGTGGTAATTGGTAAGCACGACGCTGTCACCCACCGACACGCTGCCGCTGCCCACCTTGCCGACGGCAAGCTTGCCCACGTAATCGTTATGCTCGGCGGAAGACACGAGCATTTTGAACGGCGCGTTCTCGTCGCCTACGGGCGCGGGAATATGCTCGATAATCGTTTGGAAAAGCGGCTGCATATTCCTGCCGCGGTCGGAAATATTCTTTGACGCCACGCCCTCGCGTGCAGACGCGAACACGAACGGACTGTTAAGCTGATCCTCGCTCGCGTCGAGGTCGAGGAAAAGCTCCAAAATCTCGTCCACTACCTCTTTGAGCCGCGCGTCGGGCCTGTCGATTTTGTTTACTACGACTATTATTTTCAAGCCGAGTGCAAGCGCGCGTTCGAGCACGAACCGCGTTTGCGGCATAGGGCCTTCGAACGCGTCCACGACAAGCAGTGCGCCGTCCACCATTTTGAGCACGCGCTCCACCTCGCCGCCGAAGTCTGCGTGCCCCGGCGTGTCCACTATGTTTATCTTGAACCCGTCGTAAACGCACGACGCGTTTTTGCTGAGTATGGTAATACCGCGCTCACGCTCTAAGGCGTTGCTGTCCATAACGCGGTCCATAACCGCTTGGTTATCCCTGAATACGTTGCCCTGTTTGAGCAACTCATTGACCAGCGAAGTCTTGCCGTGATCGACGTGCGCTATAATAGCTATGTTCCTGATTTTAGCTTTTTCCATAAACCGTAAACGACCTATATCGAACTGAATTTTATCGATATAAGTTTATTACATTACGCGGTAAAAGTCAAATAATTTACGCTGGCGTATACGCTGCGGCTATTTTTTCTTTTCGTACAGCCTGAACGCTATCGCGGTCATATCGTCCTTTGGCTTATCGCCGGAAAGCTTGAGTGCGCGCGTTACTATATCGGTTACGGCGCTTTCGGGATTGAACGCCGACAGCCCGTTTATAAACGACGGCAGTTCGTCGCCGTCAAAGCAGTCGGCTATGCCGTCGGTGACAAGTATGAGCATTTGCCCGGGGTACAATTTTTTGGTGGCTACGTAAGGGCGCATTTCGTCCAGCACGCCAATCGGCAACGAGCTGCCCTCTATTTTCAGCACGGTGTCCGTAGTCTTAATATAGCACGGCGGCGCGCCTATCTTTATGATATCCACCGTCGCGTTGTCAAGGTCGCACACCGCTACGTCCGCCGCCGAATAGTTCTCCGCCGTAGGCAGCTTTAAAAACCTGTTTACACCCGCAATGACCGATTGCGAGTCGAACCCCGCGCGGTAAAAACATTCTATCAGCTCGACCGCCGCGCCCGAGCTTTCGCCCGCACTCTCGCCGCTTCCCATGCCGTCCAACAGCGCCACCAAAAATCTGTCGCCGATTCTCTTAAATGTATAGCTATCACCGCTTACGCCGTCCTTGGCAACCCCCGCGCGTGCGTACACCGCCTCGTACATAGGGCGACGTTTCAATATTGCCACGCTCCATCCCGCCGCTTGCGTTTTTTCTATACTCACAACCTCGTATCGGCGTTTCATAGACGTACTAACCGCGCGGCGTATTTTTTCGTGCGAAACGGTGTTGGTTCTAACTACGGCAGTCACCGCGTCGCGCGTGACAAACACGTCGGCGCACTCCACGCCGTTATTGTTGAGCTCGAAAATCACACGCTTTTCGGCGGTGGCGTCAAACCCGACGGGCAGCGCTTCCGCTTTGCCGAGCTCCTCCAACACATCCTTAACGGCGGTCAATCGTTCGGTGACAATCGCCTTGGCTTTGTCCTCGCTTTCCTTTTCCTTTAACCGTTCGCGTGCGCTGTCGGTGATTGCCGCGGAAGCGCTTATAACTTCGCTCGCCTGCACGCACGACGAAGTGAAAAAGTCGGGAAGGTCGGAAAGTATAGCCCTACCCGCGGTGGCGCGTTCGGCAAGCAGCGTAAACGCAGCCTCGCGCACGCCTTTGTCGCACTCGCTATTCTTAGGACAATACGGACATATGCGGCTACTAAGCGAATACCCCAATGCGGCATAGTCGGGCTTTGCCGAACCCATAACTGTCATAAGCCGCGCCGTTTCGTCGAACACCGAAGCGACTGCGAGCATACGGTTGCCCGCGTCGTACTTGCAACGGTTGACGTAATGCCTTAGCGCAATGTGCGACGAGCACTCGTAATCGAAGTAGTCGCGCACCTTTTTGATCGCGCGGCGCGGCAGTATGCAAAACAGCAGTCCGCCCGACGCGAGCATTAGCGAGTTCCACCCGACTTGTATCGGGTCGACAAAAAACAGTACAGACGTTGCAGCAAACACGCCGATAGCCGTCAGCGTGTGCACAAACCTATTAAGCCGCGAAAACGCGGGTATGGTAATAACGCACATGATAAACGCTGGTACGAGCGGAGCGGAAGCATAACCCAACCCGACGGCAATCACCGCGCCGCAAGCAAGCACCGCTTTGCTACCCACAAGCGACAATAGCAGCACGACGAGCATGGCGGGTGCAAGTCCGATTATAAACGCGTCGTAGCGCGCCCTACCGAACGCCAGTCCCGCAACGAGAAAAACCACGCACACCGACGCAGCGTCGACAATGCCTAGCTTGGACGAAAACGCTTTTTGCGCGCACCCCGCTACGTTGACCGAAAAATAGTAAAACAAGCACCCGATAAATCCCGCTATAACCGCGTCGGCGATTGACACAAACAGTGCGGAAAGCACGGTATGTATGATTATGGCGAACAGCGAAAACAGCGTTTTACTTACGCCTTTATTGAGCTTGGCAAACCGCAGCGACATCGCCCACCGCACTGCCATAACGAATATGACGGCGCCGCTTGCGTACAGCCGCCACACGTCGAAGGTAAACAAAAACTCACACAGCAAATACACGGGCGCGATAAATCCGATAAAGAAACTATTAGACAGCGCGCAAAACATTGCCGTGCCGAACGGCGCAATGCCGTATATTTTTCCGCCGACCGTAACCACAAGCAGCGCCGCCGCGCCGAGTACTGCCACGGGCGACCTTTTGTCCGTTTTTACGATTTTGCCCATATGCTATGTTATATCACATACGGAATAAACGATTATGCGGAAATTTGACACGCCGTGCCGAATAAGAGCAAACAAAAAGCGCGAACGGTTTTTGCCGTCCGCGCAGTTTGTGTTGTTGGTGTAGTATAGTTATCAGTTTATTTCGGCTGTCGTAATCACATAATCCAAGTTCCAATCGGCAGTCCATTTAACGTCGGTGCCTGCGTCATTCAGACTTGTGACTATATTGACTTTTCCTGCTGTGAATGCCGTTCCCGAAATCGCAACGGTATTCTTGCCCGACGTGCCTTCCATAAACCCTACCATAATGCTGACTTCGTTCAAATTCTTATCCGCATAATCATAGTACGTTGTTTTGCCGTCAAGCGCGTGCCGACTATCCCACGCTGTTCCTTCGAAGTATGCAAACGCAGAACCCGGCGTGCCCCAGCTCGGTAGATAACCGAGTTTAATGACAATCGTAGTATCCTTAAACTTGAAGGCAGCCGAATTGGCATCCAACTGTATTTCGGGCCCGGAAATCCAGAACTGATTTGCGCCGCCGTTCACGTGCTTGCAGTAGAGCGTGTACGTTCCTGCCGCACCAGCCTGTACTTGCAGATAAGTCCTGCCGTCAACGGTAACCTCTTTAAACTTGGAGCCCATGTCGCTGTTTTCTATTGCGGTGACCCACATATCCCAGCCTTTATGCCAGCCTGCAAACATATCGCCTACTTCGAGCTTTTTGGTAATCGAATGCTGCGTGCTGGAATCTTCGGTCATCTTGAAGCCGTATTCTTCCGTTACGTCGCTATTGCCGAACTTACCTACAAGATACACCGTATCGTCACCGACAGCTACCGAACCGGCGGGTTTAACTATTGCAGTCCACTTGGCGTACAGCGTAGTATTGCCGGTAACCTTAGTGCCGTTTGTGCCGAATACCCATTCGTTGGTGCATGCCGCTTCCTTATACCAGCCGCCGAACTTGTAGCCTGCGCGCGTCGGATCGGCGGGCTTGGTTATGGTGGTGTTGTAAGTGACGTTGTTGATTGCCGCGACAGCCGAACCGCTTTGGCTGTTGAACGTGACTGTGTACTTATCGATGGTAAAGCGTCCGTAGAGCGGGACGGATTTAGCCGTGTTCGTGCCGGCAAACAAGCCGCTGTACGTGAGCGAGGTCACCTTGGTGCCTGTATACGTTGCGGAGGTGTACCAGCCGTCAAACGTGTAACCCGTCTTTGTGGGATTTTTGAGCGTTACGGTTCCACTCTCGATAGTATAAGAGGTAGGATTGCCAGCGGTGTTGGATACGCTGCCGTCAACGTAATACGTAACGGTATGAGCAATAGGTGTCCACTTGGCGTAAACCGTCGTGTTAGCCGTCATTGCAGGGAACGTGTACGCAGTTGAGCAAGCCGAAGTAGTATACCAGCCGCCAAACGTGTAACCGTCGCGCGTGGGTGCGGGAGAAAGCGCCGAGCCTGCCTCGCCGGACACAACCTTAACGGTCGTGGCTGTGGGCGCACCCGTGTAGTTGTAGTTGAACACAAGATTTACTGTTACAACCTGCGCAATCTTGGCGTAGAACGTTTTGTCGCCCGTGCTGCCCTTTGCTATCGACGAAACCGCCGAGCCGGTCAAGCCCGAAGTAGTGTACCAGCCGATAAACGTGTAGCCCGATTTGATGTTGGTCGGGTTGGGCAAGGTTACCGCCTGCTCTACCGTGTACGTACTATTTGCCGGAGCCGCGCCGAGCGTAGTGTCGGAAACCACGTACGTGATGTTGTACGTAATTATCGTCCACTTGGCGTACAGCGTGATATTGCTCGTAACCTTGTCACCGCTCGCGCCGAACGTCCAAGCGTTGGTGCAAGCCGCTTCCTTATACCAGCCGCCGAAGGTATAGCCTGCACGCGTCGGATCGGCGGGCTTGGTTATCGTGCTGTTGTAGGTTACGGTCGTGTTCTTGCTGACTGCCGAGCCGCCTTGGCTGTCGTACGTTACGGTAATATTGCTGACCGTAACGGTGAACGTAGCCTTCTTGTTGGCCGCGTCGCCGCCAAGCGAGCCGTTGTAGGTAATAGTGACCGTCTTGGTGCCCGCAGAAGCAGTGATTGCACTCGTGTCGGTCATAGTATACTCGGTGTTGTGCGTCTTGCCGTCGGTATCGGTTATGGTAACGACCATGCCGGCGGTGCTGAACGTTTCACCCACAAAGTACGTCGTCTTGGTCGGAGCTGTTACCGTGACCGACGCGATAGTCGGAGGTGCGTACGGCTCTATGCGAATGAAATGATTGCCGTAGTTGTAAACGATATCGTAGAAGCCGTCATCCAACATTACTGCGACCAAATTGCGTGAATCTGTGCTAAGTCTGAATCCTGCGCCCGTCAAATCGAGGTCACCGCCGTACCAAGCGCCTTTATCCACAATCTTAAACGTGTCGTTCTTTTTGAGGTACACGCCGCGGAAGGTTACTCTTGACTGACTGGGTTCATCCTTAACCGTTATTGCGGTGCTTGCGTTAGACCAGTCTTTGTGGTACTTAAAGTCGTCGGTAAAGTTACCCGCAATATATATAGCTTGCGCGGGAGCAGCTTCACCGTACGTCAACGCGCCCGTGTTAGAGGGATTGCGGTTTGTGGTGGGATTAACGGGAACGTCCAAGCTGATAGCCGTGCCGTCCTTTTTGATATACAGCGTCCACGCCACGTCTACGTAACCGACGTTGATAGAATCTACCTTAAAGTCACCGCCCTCTTTGACGATAGAAATAACGCCGTTATACGTCCATTGCTTGATTTGGTCTTCACCTTCGGGAAGATTTGCGCCGTACCAAGTATGCTCGCCGTTGGCAACGTATGTTACTACCAAGAACTTGGTGCCTTGTTGCAACTTGACGCCATCAACCTTCCACTCGGTGTCGTTGTTGTGGCTTACAGGGCTGTACAAATCGGACCACTTGTCGTCCTCTACTTCGGCAGTAAAGTCGGTAAGGATATGCAGGTACGTGCCGGGGGTGACTTCGCGCAACCACTTGGCGTACAGCGTGATATTTCCGGTTACCTTGTCGGTAGCAAAATCCCACAAGTTTTGGCAAGCCGATTCCTTGTACCAGCCGGCAAATGTGTAGCCGCCTTTGGTGGGCGCGGTCGGCGCGGTTATGGTGCTGTTGTAGGTTGCTGTAGTGTTTGCCGCAACTGTCGAACCGCCCTTGCTGTCGTAGGTTACGGTAATCTTGTTGACCGTTATGGTGAACGTAGCTTTTTTGTTGGCTTCGTCACCGCCCAAATTGCCGGTATATTTGACCGTAACAGTCTTAGTGCCGGCAGTAGAGGTATCCGCACCGATAATTTCGTACTCTTCGTTGTGCGTATTACCGTCCGTATCGGTTATGGTAACAACCATGCCGGCAGAGCTAAACGCTTCGCCTACAAGATAAGTCTTTTTGGTCGGAGGCGTCACCGTGACCGACGCGATAGTGACGGGTACGTATTCTTCCAAGCGGCACCAGTGTGTCGAGCCCGTGCTGAAAACGATATTATAGAAGCCGTCTTCTATCGAAACCAAAATCATATTGGGTGCGCTTGCTCCCTCAGCATCCGGTTTCGTAGAAATACCGTTGGTCGGGTTACCCATATCGCCGCCGTACCAAACACCGTTGTACACGATCTTGAACGCGTCGTTCTTTTTAAGGTACACGCCGCGGAAGGTTACTCTACTAGCGGTCTCACGTTCGTCTAATATCGATATTGCGGTGCTTTCGAGCGACCAATCCTTGTGATACTTAAATCCGTCGGTGAACGTACCGGCAATATATATGGTATTGTTGGGGCCCGTCGCGGAGTACGTCAATTTGCCCGTGCCTTGAGTGTTGCGGTTTTCGTAAGCGTTGGCGGGAGCCTCCAAGCTGATGCCCGTGCCGTCTTGCTTGATATACAACGTCCACAACACGTTAGCGTAATTTTCGTCAACCTTAGTTACTTCATAGCTATCACCGTTCGATACGATAGTGACCATTGTAGTAAAGGTGTATTGCTCAATCGTACTGTTCGGATGATACCAGTCGTCACCCTTGAACGGAATAAACTTGGTGCCCTCTGCCAAACGTACGCCCGTAACTTTAATCTCGGTACCCTCGTTATGGCTATCGGCGTTCATATCCGTCCACGTGTCGTTTGCGATATTGGTAAGAATATGCAGGCTATATCCGCTGACGTTATTCCACTTGGCGTACAGCGTGATATTGCCCGTAACCTTGTCGGTAGCGAAGTCCCAAGCCTTGGTCAACGCAGCTTCCTTGTACCAGCCTTCGAATTCGTAGCCGTTTCTGGTAGGTTCTGCCGGCTCGGTAATAACGGAGTTGTAGCTGTTGCAAGTGATTGTAGTTACGGACGAGCCGCCGTTGCTTTCGAACGTTACGGTGAACGGATTTACCTTTACGTTGAACGTAGCGGTTTTGCCGCTGTACGTAACGGTGATTGCAACCGTGTTGCCCGCCGTGATAAATACCTTGCTCGCGTTGAGAGCGGCGGACGTGAACGTCATGTTATTGTCGTACGCTACGTCTACCGTCTTGCCCGTGTTGTACGATACGGTAAGCACAAGTCCTGTCGGGCTGAACGTATCGCCGAGGTCGTATACCGCGTCGGTGGGATTGGTCTTGACCGCTATGCCGGAAATCGCTTCGACTGCGTTCGTGGTGTAGGTCGCCTTTGCTACGGTGTTGCCGCAGATTACCGTGACGGTATTGCTGCCCGCAACGGCAGGCTGAGCAATAACGGTGAAGTCAGCCGCTGCCGCGCCGTCAACCATAACGTTGAACTTGCTTTCGTCGGGCGTAGTGCCTACAAATATTTGCGCGCCGTCTTTTACGCTGAGCGCGATTTGCTTGTGCGCGGTTATGCTGAGCGTTTTGTTAGCGCTGTCAAACACTACGTCGTAGAAGCCGCCTTCCGCCATTACCACGATGTTGCCGTCGCTGCTGCTTTCGTATGCGAAGTCGGCAGTTACGGTAAGCTTGTCATCACCGTTAAGTCCGAGCCAAGCGTCGCCCATCTTGATTTTGAGCGCGTCGTTGCGCATAAGCTTAACGTTTGCAAAGTAGTACTTGTTGCCGCTCTTTGCCGTGTCGATTACCGTACTGTTCGACGACCAGTCGTCGTTTTGCTTGAAGCCGTTGGTGAAGTTACCTACGATATACACGTCGGCAGCACCCGTTTCGGTAAACGCCGCGGCGGTAGTGCCGTCGGGCTTACGGTTGGTGTCCGCACCGCCCGAGATGGCAAAGCTGATTCCGCTTCCGTCCTTCTTGACGAATATCGTCCAAACGGCTTTGGCGTAAGCTTCCTTGCCAGCCTTAAAGGTAATCTTGAAGTTGCTATTTTCGTTGGATACGGTGAATATATCCGTATGCGAGTTCTGCGCAAAGTTGTACGCGGGATTTATCCAACCGCTGTTGTTTCCTTCCTCGTCGTACGACGTGAATACAAACTCGTCGCCGTCGGTTAGCGTTACGCCTGAAATCTTCCATTCGTTGCCCCAATCCCATTCTTCGGCTTTGTATTGAGCAAAGTCCTCGTCCCAGCCGGTCATAGTTCCGTAAAGGAATGTGCCGTCCTTGGGATTTTGACGCCAGCCCGCGTAAATGGTTACGTTGCCGGTAACGGTGTCGGTTGCAAAGTTCCATTCCGTCGTGCAAGCCGCGGTCGTGTACCAACCCTTAAAGTCGTAACTGTTGCGCGTAGGATCTTCGGGCTTGGTAACGGTGCTGCCGTAAGCAACTTTTTGCGCCGTCGTGGTTTCGTCAAGGACGCCGCCGTTGGCGTCGAACGTTACCGTGTACTTGTTGTCATATACCGCGGTAAGCGTGATGGTGTTGGTATTGTCGGCAAGCGCGATTAAGCTGCTGTCGAGCTTGGTAACGGCATCGCCGTTTTTGTCCTGCCACTCTACAAAGTAGTACGTAGCGGGAGCGGTAGCGTTAACCAGCGTAAAGTCGGCGTCGGTAATCTTGTACGTACCGACGTTGGCGCCGTTGGTGCCGCCGCCTACCGAGTAATTGATAGTGTAGGTTATAACGTTCCACACTGCGGTGAGCGTTACGTCGTTCGCGGGCATTGCGTAGCTTGCGCCTGCGTTATGCGTCGTCGTGCCGTCGTTCCAGCCGCCGAACGTATAACCCGTCTTGCTCGGTGCTGCGGCAAGAGTTACGTTTGCGCCGTACGCCACGGTGGACGAAGAATTATCCGTGCCGTTACCGTACACGTAAGTCAACGTGTAGCGTTCCACGTCCCACTGCGCGGTGAGCGTTACCGCCTTGGCGGGCATAACGAATATATCGCCCGCGTTGTACGTAGTCGTGCCGTCAAACCAGCCGCCGAACGTGGAGCCTGCTTTAACGGGTGCGGTAAGCGTTATGCTCGTGCCGTATTCCACTTGCGAGGTGGAGTCCGCCGTGCCGTTGCCGTACACGTAGGTCAAGTCGTAGCTGTTTACGTTCCACGTTGCGTCGAGCGTTATGGGCGCGGTTATCGGCGTACCGAAGGTATAAGCGCTGCCGTCGAGCGTCCAGCCGCCGAATGCATAGCCTTCCTTAGTGGGCGCTGTCGGAGCGGATATCGTGCCGTTATAATCGACGTTTGCAGTGAGCTCGGAGAGCACCGTGTCGCCGTCCTTAAAGGTTACGGTAATCTGTGTTACCTCGATGGTAAACGTAGCTGTCTTGCCGTCGTACGTTACGGTTACGGTTATCGTGCCCGCAGTGTCAGTATTGTTGTTTGTAAGCGCATAGCCTGTGACAATCTCGCTGAAACCGAGCGTGTCGGTTGCGGTGATTTCCAAGCCCGTAGCGTCGAACGCTTCACCCTTGTAGTACGTCGTCTTGGTGGGCTGTGCCGTTACCGCAATGGATGCGGTGGTCGCTTCGGCGAACGCAACGATTTTGAGCGTATTGGCATTGGAGTTGTAAATAATATCATACTTGTCGTCGGTGAGCGATGCAAGAACAAGATCGGGCGCATAATCGTCGGAAAGCTCGATTTCGGCGCCGACCGCGGTGAAGTTACCACCCCACCAGCCGTTGTTTACAATCTTGAACGCATCGTTCTTTTTGAGCTGTACGCCGCGGAAGGTGTAAACGCCGTCTTTGCTAAGTACCGTTATATCGTCGCTTGCGGTAGACCAAGCTTTATCGCCCTTCCAAAGGGTAAACGTACCGGCAACGTATATAGCGCCGTCGGGAACGTTGTCAAACGTCAACGCGCCTACGGTACCGTCGGGACCGCGGTTTTCGTCACCGTTGCGAGCTTCCAAGCTTATGCCGCACGCATAAGTGTTTTTGTCAAGCGCGCCGTCCTCGCCTACCGTCACTCCGTCGGTAAGATCGTAAAGGTAAATCGTCCAACCGGAGCCACTGTAGCTTTCGTCGGCAAGCGTAATCTTGAAGTTGCCGTTCACATTGGAAACGGTTATGGCGTCGTCACTGAACTTGAAGGGAGCTGACAGACCTGCGTTGAGCCAAATGCTGTTGCCCTCGGCATTTTTGGTAACTACAACAAATTCCATATTGTTGTAAATCTTAACGCCGCGAATGAGAAGCTTGTTTTCAGTGCCTTCTCTTTCAGCCTTGTAACCGTAAATCCAATCTGTGCCGTTTACGGTGTAACGAAGGAACGTGCCGACATCGCCTTCCCAAGTTGCGACGAGCGTGATGTCGTCCGTTATAGGCGTGTCAAAGTCGAACGCGCTGCCGTCAAGCGTCCAGCCCGCAAACGTAAATCCGTCCTTGGTGGGCGCGGTCGGCGCGGTGATTGTGCTTCCGTGCTCAACGTTTTCAATCGCTTCTACTTCGCTGCCGCCGTTGGTGTCGAACGTTACGGTGTAAAGCTTGATCCACTTTGCGTAAATAGTGGCGTCTGCGGTGACCGTTTCGGTATCGAAATCCCAAGCGTCTGTGCAAGCGTTGTCCGCGTACCAGCCGTCAAACTTGTAACCCTCTTTTGTCGGGTCGGCGGGCTTGGTTACCTTGCCGTTGTAATCCACATCGGCGGTATCAAGCACGGTGTCGCCGTCCTTAAAGGTTACGGTAATCTGCGTTACGGTTATGGTAAACGTAGCCGTCTCGCCGTCATACGTTACGGTTACCGTTATCGTGCCCGTCGCGGCGGTGCTGTTGCCGCTGAGCGTGTAATTCTCGACAACCTCGGTGCTGTCATCCGAATACGTGGCGGTCACTTCCAAACCGGTAGCGTCAAACGCTTCGCCCTTGAAGTAAGTCGTCTTTGTGGGTTGTTTGGTTACTGCAATGGACGTAAGCGTAGCCGTAGGAACGTAAGCGTTTATAGTAAGCGTGCTGTTTACCGAATCGTAAACGATATCGTACTTGCCGGTTGCGAGCGCATAGAGCGTAACGTCGCTACCGCCGTCGGCAATGCCAAACTCGGTGCCGACCGCAGTAAAGTTACCGCCCAGCCATGCGCCGTTGTTCATAATCTTGAACCTATCGCACTGTTTGAGGTAAACGCCGTGGAAGGTGTAAACGCCGGCGGCGTCAGTAACTATATCCGTGTTTTCGGTAGACCACGCTTGGTTATAGTTAAAGCCGCCCGTGAAGTTACCGACAATGAATATCTTATCCGAAGGATTGTCGCCGAACTCCAACGTGCCTACGCCATTGGGCGCACGGTATTCGGTGCCGTTAAGAGGAAGCTCAACGGTAACGCCGGAGCCGTCCTGCTTAATGCGCAAAGTCCAAGCAAGGTCGGCGTAAGCGGTATTAAGCGAGGTTACTTTGTAGTTGCCGCCCTCTGCCTCGATTGTAAGAACGTCGTTAAAGCCGTATTGCGAAATCGTTCCGTTCGCATTATACCAAGTATTATCGTCGTATCTGACAACAAGGAATTGTGTTCCGACTTGCAGTTTTACGCCCTCGACCTTCCATTCCATGCCGTAGCCGCCATCAAACTCGACGGGAGTATACAAGTCTTCCCACTTTTCGGGGTCGACACTTGTAAGGACGTGTAAGAACGTGCCTGTCTTGCCGACTTCCGTCCACTTAGCGTAAAGCGTGATATTGCCAGTTACGGGATCGCCGTCGTCGCCGAACGCCCACTCGTCGGTGAGCTCTTCGTCCGCAAACCAGCCGCCGAAGGTGTAGCCCTCTTTGGTGGGTTCGGTAGGCGCTGTAAGCTTGCCGTTTACTACGCTTACGGTTGCGGTTTCGTCGCCTGTAAGCGTGCCGCCGTTGGCGTTGTACGTTACGGTAAACGGATTTACGGTTACGGTAAACGTAGCCGTCTTGTCGTCGTACGTTACGGTTACGGTAATCGTGCCCGCCGCAGCAGTGCTGTTGCCGCTGAGCGTATAACCTGTGACAACCTTGCTTTCGCCGTCGGTGTCTGTAGCGGTTACTACCAAGCCCGTAGCGTCAAACGCTTCGCCCAAGTCATATGCGGTCTTGGTGGGCTCCGTCGTTATTTCGATAGAATCGGTTGCCGCTGGAGCATACGCAACTACGGTGAGTTTTGCATTGACTGAATCGTAAACAACGTCGTACTTGCCGGTAGTCAACGTTATAAGCGTAATATTGCGGCTGCCGTTAAGATTGATTTCCTCGCCAACTGCGGAGAAGTCGCCGCCCAGCCAAGTCGTGCCGTTTACAATCTTGAACGCGTCGTTCTTTTTGAGATACACGCCGCGGAAGGTGTACACGCCGTCTTTTTCGAGTACCTTTATTGCAGTGCTTTCGGTAGACCAGGCTTGATTATACATAAAGCCGCCTGTAAAGTTACCCGCAATAAATATCTTATCTGTCGGTCTAGCGGTAAACTCCAACGTGCCTTCGCCGTCGGGCGTGCGGCTTTCGTCGGCGTTCTTGGAAAGCGCAACGTAGATAGAATTGGCATTGTCATACTGTTTAAGGCGCAACTCCCACACCGCGTCAACAAAAGCGCTGTTAATCGTATTTACTATATAGTTGTCGCCGTCAACGCCGATTTCTATAACGTCGTTAGAGTCGCCGTATTGAGTAAAGCCATATCCGCTTGCGTGATACCATGTATTGCCGTCTTCGCCGTACGTCACTACAAGGAACTTGGTGCCAACTTGCAGGCTTACTCTGTCTATCTGCCACTCTTTGCCACCGTCGCCGTTAAGCTCGACGGGAGTGTACATATCCGACCATTTGTCGTTTTCGATATCGGTAAGAACGTGCAAGAACGTGCCGATAAGCTTATTCTTGACAAGAATAGTTACGGTGGTTTCCATGCCGCTCGCGGTTACCGCAATCGTCTTTTCACCCGCCGTCGTCATGTCGACAGCGCCGATTTCGAACTCGGAGATTTCCTCGGTTGTGTTGTCCGAATAATTGCCCGTTACGACAATGTCCGTCTTGTCGAACGTATCGTTGACCTTGTACTGCTTGCTGGCGTTTTTGAGCGTAGCGGTAATGCTCGTAAGCGTGCGTACGGGCTGCGCCGCGTTTACCGTGATGGTAACGGTCTCTTCTTCTTCGCCGTACGTGACGGTTATCGTCTTTTCGCCCGCCGTCGTCATGTCGGGAGCGGTGAAAGTAAAGTCGTCAACCGTTTCGGTCGTGTCGTCCGAATAATGCGCGGTTACTATAATATCCGTCTTGTTAAACGCGTCGCCTACCATGTAGGTCTTGGTCGCGTCGGCGAGCTCGGCGGTAATGCCGGTAAGCGTGCGTTCGGGCTGCTCTTCAGTCCAGCCTGCATAAAGAGTTATGTCGTCCGTCACCTTGTCGGTGTCGAAGTTCCACGCATCGGTGCAAGCGGCGTCCTTAAACCAACCGTCGAAGGTATAGCCCTCTTTGGTGAGGTCTTCGGGCGCGGTAAGCTTTTGGTTATATTCGGACGTTACGGTAAGCGCCGACAATTCGGTTTCGCCGTCCATAAACATTACGTTAATCATCGATACTTCGATGTCGAACGTAGCCGTAAGTGTGCCGCACGTTACCGTAACGGTTACTGTGCCTGTTGTGTCGGTAGTGTTGCCGCTGAGCGTGTAATCTGTAATCGTCTTGGTCAAGCCTTCGGTATCGGTGGCCGTTACAACCAAGCCCTCGGCGTCGAAGTCCTCGCCCTTGAAGTAATTCGTTTTGGTGGGTTCGGTCTTGACCGCAATGGACGCGATTTCCGCGGGCACGTAAGCCTTGATAGTCAGCTTGCCGCCTACCGAATCGTAAACGATATCGTACAGCCCGTCGGTGAGCGCCGCGAGTGTAATGTTGCGGTCGCTGTTAAGATTGAGCTGGGTGCCGACTGCAACAAAGTTGCCGCCCTTCCAATTGCCGTTATCCACAATCTTGAACGCGTCGTTCTTTTTGAGGTACACGCCGCGGAAGGTGTAAACGCCGTTATTGTTAAGTACGGTTACAGCAGTGCTTTCGGTAGACCAGTCTTTGTGATACAAGAAGCCGCCGGTAAAGTTACCAGCAATGAATATCTTGTCGTCAGGTCTTGTGCCGAACGTCAACGTGCCCTCGCCGTCCGTCGCGCGGCTTTCGTCCGCGTTCTTGGAAAGCTCGATGCTTATAGAGTTGGCGTACCCTTCCTTTTTGATATACAGCTTCCACACCGCGTCTGCGTAGGCGGGGTTGATAGCTGTTACTATATAGTTATCGCCGTCGACGCCTATGGTGATGATATCGTCACAGCCGCCGTATTGAGTAAAGCCGTCCGCACTTGCGTGATACCAATCGCCGCCCTTGTATGCGAGGAATTTGACGCCCACAGCCAGGTGCACGCCGTCTACTATTACCTCGCCGTTGTTTTCGGGATTGATTGCGGCGTCCACATCCTCCCACGTTTCGGGATCGGTTTGGGTGAGTATATGCAGGTAATAACCTACGCTCTCGTCCTCCGTCCACTTGGCGTAAATGGTGGTGGTGCTCGTAATCTTATCGGAATCGAAGTTCCACGCTACGGTGTAATTTTCGTCCTTGAACCAGCCGTCGAATATATAGCCGTACCTTGTGGGATCGGCGGGTTGGGTAACAGTGCCGTTGTAATCGACTTCCTGCGCCTCGACCGCGCTGCCGCCCTTGCTGTCGAACGTGACGGTATAGCTGGATTGCGGTTCGTTTACCGTTACGGTAAACGTTTTGGTCTTGCCTTGGTAGGTGACCGTTACCGTTTGCGTACCAGTCTGCGCCTTGTTGTAGCCGGTTATCGAGCAAGCGGAAAGCGCAACGTCCGATTTGTAGCCGTTGGTGTATACCGCTTTTACGGTCAAGCCCGCGGTATCGAGATTGTCGCCTACCGTGTATTCCGTTCTTGCGGGCGGGGTGATTTCGATACCGCTAAGAGTAATCGCCGCGTACGCTTTGATAGTAAGCTTATTATTTACGGAATCGTAAACAAGATCGTATTTGCCGGTAGTCAGCGCGAAAAGCATAATGTTGTCGCCATCGCCGATATCGAACTGCGTGCCTACCGCGGTAAAGTTGCCGCCCAGCCAAGAACCGTTATTTACAATCTTGAACCTGTCGCCCTGTTTGAGGTACACGCCGCGGAATACGTAAATTCCGTCGCTGCTGAGTACCGTCATTTTGGTGCTTTCGGTAGACCAGTCTACGTGGTACTTAAAGTCGTCGGTAAAGTTACCGGCAATATAAATCTTGTCGCCTACGCCGTCGCCGAACGTCAATTTGCCGTTGCCGTCGGGAGTGCGGTTTTCGACGCCGTTTTGCGGAAGCTCCAAATAGACGTAAGTGCCGTCCAGCTTAATGGTCATCGTCCACGACACGTTTAAGTACGCGCTGTCGATCCGCGTCACTTCATAATTGTCGCCGTTGCCGACGATAGTAATAATATTATCGTAGTTGTGAGCGAAGTATTCACTGCTGGAATGATACCAATCGGTACCGTCTTGCTTGTAGTCTACGACAAGGAATTTAGTACCTACTTGCAGCTTGACTCCGGTAACCTTCCACTCGGCGCCGTAGTCACCGTCCTGCCAAACGGCGGTGTACTTCTCCTCCCACTTATCGGCGGCGATATCTGTAAGAATGTACAGATACGAGCCCGTTTTGGTATTCCTTACGTCAATCTTTACCCAGCCTTCCAAGCCGCTGTAACTGACGGAGAACCACTTTTCGCCCGGCGTGGACATGTCGGGAGCATTAATCGTATACCCCGAAATGAGCGCCCTTACGCCGTCCGAGTTTACAGTTCTGACGTACAAGTCGTTCTTGACAACGGTATCGCCAACTTTAAAAATCTTATCGGGATTTCTAAGCTCGACTTCAAGACCCGTTAAAGTAGCTTCCGTATACTTCTTTATACGAAGCGTGCTGTCGTAGGTATTGTAAACGATGTCGTACCAACCGTTGTTTATAGACGTGAGCGCTATATCCTCAGAATAATCGCCGTGGATCCAGAACTCTTGATCGAGCGCTTCAAAGTTGCCGCTCAGCCAGTTGCCGTTGTTGACAATCTTGAACGCGTCGTTCTTTTTAAGGTAAACATGGCGGAAGGTGTAAGTGCCCCAGCTTTCGAGCACGGTTACCGCCTTACTTTCGGTAGACCAGCTTTGATGATACTTAAAGCCGTCGGTAAACGTACCGGCAATAAATATCTTGTCGTTCGGTCTGTCCTCGCTGAACGCCCAATTAACAGTGCCGTTGACTGCGGGACTGCGTTTTTCGTTGGCGTTGCGGGGAACAAGGCTTATGCCCCAGCCGCTCTTTTTGATGTAAAGCGTCCACGTCAGTTTATCGTAGCCGCTTGCCATCTTTGTTACTTTAAAGTTTCCGTCGTTGTAGACAACGGTAATAACGTCGTTGGCGTTCCATTGCGTAAAGCCGTCTTGAGCGTTGTACCAATTATCCCAGCCGTCGCCATGCTCTACAACAAGGAATTCCGTACCCACTTGCAGCTTGACGTCCGCAACTTTCCACTCGCTGTCATCGCTATCCTCGTTGTGTCCTACCGGATTGTACTTATCTTCCCAAGGGCTGTTGTCGTTAGCGCGAACACGCATAAACTTGCCCTGTTGTACGTTATACGTCCAGCTTGCGACAAGGGTAATATCGCCCGTGATGGGAGTATTAAAGTCGAACGGGCTGCCGTACAGCGTCCAGCCGTTAAATCCGTGCAAGTCTTTTACGGGATTGGCGGGCTTTGTAGCCGGCTTGTTGTATTCCACCTGCTGAGTTTGATGTTCTTCCTCGCCGTTGTCCGCGTCGAACGTTACGGTGTATACAGCAATGTTCCACTTGGCGTACAATGTGACGTCATATGTGACCGTATCGACGTCGAAGTCCCAAGTATCGGTGCAGTCTACGTCCGTAAACCAACCGTCAAAGTTGTAGCCGGTGCGCGTAGGCGCGGGATTAAGCGCCGTGGCAACCGTGCCCTCTTGAACGTTGGCGGTTTTGGTTATAGGCGTTTCGTCGTAGTTGTAATTGAACGTTACCGTAAACGTCTTGATAGCGGCTATACGCGCATAGAACGTTTTTTCGCCGGTCGAGCCGAGCTCGATACCCGTTACCTTGTGCGCGTTGTCGTAAACGGCGTTGCCGTCCTCATCCTCGCCCACCTCGTCGTACCAGCCGATAAAGGTGTAACCCTCTTTGATGTCGGTAGGATCGAGCAAGTCAACGACGTCCTCTATGGTGTACGTTACCTTTTCGGGCGCGGTGGCGTAGGGATTGCCGTCCTCGTCGTTTTCTATAACGTAGTTGATGTCATACTCGATAGCCGTCCATTTGGCGGTGAGCGTAAAGTATTCGGTCACCTCGGAGTCAAAGTCGTACGCTTGGTCTTCGTCGTCCTTGAACCAGCCGTCAAAGGTGTAGCCGACGCGCTCGAAATCGCCGTCGGGCTGCGTGATTTTTGCGTATTTATCCACGGTTTGCGCGGCAGGGTTTTCTATGCCGACAACGCCCGTGACAAAGCTTACCGTGCGTTCTGCCTGCGTAACGGTAACGATAAAGCTGTCTTCAAAATTCTTATACGAAATAGTTACGGTTTGATCGCCTTTTTCGGAGCTGTCAAAGCCCGATACGTCAAAGTCGCCCTCTGTCAAATATTCGGTGTGGATAATGGTTTGGTCGTTGGCGTAATCGGCCGTTACGACTATGCCCGTCAAATCCAGTCTGTCGCCAACGTCGTAGTCGGTTTTGTCGGGGTATGTTATGATTTGAACTCTTTCGAGATACGCTACCGTAACGGCAAACGTTTTGAATTTGCCGCCGTAGGTGACGGTAACCGTTTGATCGCCGAGCACGTCCTTGTTGTAGCCCGTGACTTCGCAATCGGCAATTTCTAAGTTTTCCTCGCTTTCGTCGGTGTATACCGCGGTTATGGCTAAGCCGGTCAGGTCAAGCTCCTCGCCTACCGTGTATATCCTTTTGGTAGGGGGCACAATGTTGATGTAGTCGAGCGCACGCGCGGCGGAAGCAACGGTAAAATTAACCGCTTTGGTCTTGCCGCCGTAAGAAACGGTAATCGTCTTTTGCCCTGCGGTGGACATGTCGGGGTTGGGAGTGTATGTAAAATCGGTAACCGCGCGCTCGGAGCCATCCGAATACTTGGCGGTAACCGTTATATCGCTCTTGTTGAACGTGTCGCCAACCTTGTACTGCTTGGTTACCGACGCGTCGATTTCCGTAAGCGTGGGCGATACAATATTATTGTCCTGCCACTGCGCATACAGCTTTAAGTCTGCGACGACAAGCGTGGAAAAGTTGTACGAAACATTTCCGGCGGCATCGACCGTCCAGTCCGTGAACGTATAATTCGCCCGTGTGGGATTTGTCGGCTTTTTTGCCGCCGTATTTGCATCCACACTGTCCGTGCGGTAAACCCCATTGTTGGGCGCACCGTCGTAGTTGTAATAGTACGTTACGGTGTACGTTTTTTCCTTATTGTCGGGCGCCTTAACTTCCGAACACGCCACGGCAAATCCGGCTGTCAATGCCAAAACAAAGACAATAAACAATATCCCTATTCTTTTCCTCATCATTACCCCCAACTATATGTGTCAATGCACACTTTTAGTTGATACATTATATGATACTACTTTTGCCATAGTTTGTCAATAGCATATAATAACTTTTTTTCTTTACGAAATGCCCGATTTTGATACCCGTATGTAAGTTTTGCACGCGGTTGACAGCGTTTACACACCGTGTTATAATGTGTATATGAAGCTTATTTCCAACAAAACCGACCTGACAAATATAGACAGCCATATCCACAGTACGTTCTCCCCCGACGCACGCGGAGCAGGCGCGGACGAACCCCGAAAAATAGCGGACACCGTGCGGGCAAAGGGTTTGCGCGGGTTTATAGTAACCGACCATGTGGACGTAGGTTACTGGAACGGGTATATAATAGACTTCGACAAGTACTTTGGCGCGTGGCAACGTGTGCGCGACGATAATCCCGACCTTACTATATATATAGGATTAGAAGTCGGTTTCGATATAAGATACGCAAGCGAAACGGCAAAGCTTGTAAAAAGCTTACCGCTCGAATACGTGATTAACAGCGTGCATAATTGGGATCATCCCGTACCCGCGCCACCGGGCGTGCCGCCATACCTTACGTACCTGCAAGCGATTAGGCAATCACTCGACGCCGACTACGAGTTTAACACTATCGGGCATATCGGGTTTTTGGAAAGGTATATACACACACCCATGCTGTACGATGAGTATAAAGATATTTTGGACGATATAATAAAGACCGCCGTGGCGCGCGGGTTACGGATAGAGGAAAACACCAATGCCGCACTGCCGCCCCACCAACCGCGCGAGGACTTTTTGCGCGCGTACAAAGCGGCGGGCGGAGTAAAGCCGGTGCTCGGCTCGGACGCGCACACCTCGGACAAAATCGGTCAGCACTTCACCGAGGCCGCCGAGTTTTTGAACAAAATATTCGGATAAAATTATGGACACTACAAAAAACGCACATTTAAAAGGTGCGTTTTTTTGTTTGAATGTTTTAATTATTACAAGCTTGCTTTTAGTATAGCGCGGATTTCGGATTTGTCCAGCACCTTGTAGCCGCCGTCCATGATAAGCGTGCTTTCGGTTATGCCGTCAATCATTTTTTCCGTCACGCCGAGGTCAGTTATGTTCATTACGAGCCCTATGCCTTTCATCCAGCTTTCCATTGCCGCAAGGCCTTGCTCGGCGGTCTGCTTTTCGGTCTTGCCGTCGGGGTTGACGCCCCATACGTTTACGGCGTAGCGTGCGAACTTTTTAAGTCCGTACGGCATGATATATCTGTAATAGGGCATTGAAACCGCCGCGAGCGTCATTCCGTGCGTGGCGTCGGTGTGCGCGCCCACCGCTTGACCGAGCATATGCACTTCCCAGTCGGTGGTCTTGCCCTTGGCGACAAGGGTGTTGAGTGCCCACGTGGCTATCCACATTATGTTGCTGCGCGCCTCGTAATCGGTTGGATTCTTTACCGCAATGTTAGCGCTGTGTATAAGCGAGCGCAACAGCCCTTCCATTATATAGTCGCTGGTGTTGTCGTCCTCGCCCGAAAAATACTGTTCGAGTATGTGCGACATTATGTCGTATATGCCCGACACCATTTGGTACTTGGGAAGCGTATACGTAAATTCGGGATTGAGCACCGAAAACTTGGGAAACACGTTCTCGCCGAACACGTGCCCGATTTTCAGCTTTTGGCGCTTATTGGTTATAACCGAACCGCCGTTCATTTCGCTGCCCGTGCCCACCATTGTCAGTACGCACCCGACGGGAATTATGTCGCACGTCGGTTCCTCGAAACGGATAAAGTATTTATCCCACGCGTCGTCGTTGCAGTTGACCGAAACGGACACCGCTTTGGCGTAGTCGCACACAGACCCGCCGCCGACCGCTAATATCAAATCGGCCTTGGCTTTTTTGGCGCGCTCTATCCCCTCGTTAAGCTTGTCCGACGTGGGATTGGGCATTACACCGGCGTCCTCGTAAACGTTCTTACCGTTGGCTTTGAGTATGGCGACAACCTTGTCGTATATGCCGTTCTTTTTGATAGACCCGCCGCCGTAAACAAGCAGTACGTTTTTGCCGTACTTAGGCAGCTCCTCGTTAAGCCCGTCAAGAGCGTCCTTGCCGAAGTACAATTTTGTGGGATTGCAGTACGTAAAATTTCCAAGCATGATTAAACTCCTTTATAATAATAGTGGCGTATAGAAATATATAACGACAAGAAACTATTCGGGTGAAACAAAGAACGAATTACCGATAAAACACACGCCGGTAAAAGTTTTCTTGCCTACTTCTTTTTCAAAAGAAGTAGGCTATTCAACAACGAATATGAACGAGTACACGTCCTGACCGCCGTCGAAGTCGTAGAATTCCAAGTCGGGATAATTGTTGCGCACGTGCGCCGCCACCTTGGCAACGTCCTCCGCGCTTGCGCCTTTACCGCGCATAGCAATAATTACCGCCTTGTCCGTCTTGTCTATCTTGTCCAACAGCTCGCACGCGGCGCCAATCATATCCCCGTTGCAAGCAAGTAACGTTTTATCGGCAAAGCCCAAAAAGTCGCCTTTTTTTATGTCCATGCCGCTTATATGACTGTCGCGCACGGCGTAGGTTACCAAACCCGTTTCCACCGTGCTTACGGCGTCCGCGAATGTCGCTTTTATTTTGTCCACGTCGTCCGCGGTGTAGTCGTGCATAGACAGCGCCGAATACCCCTCGGCAAGCGTCTTGCTTTCGATTACCACAACCTGCGACTTTTTGTACAGCTCCGCCGCCTGCTTGGCGGTGAGTATTATGTTGGAATTGTTGGGCAGTACGAAAATCACCTGCGCATTTACCTCGTCGAACGCCGCTATAAAGTCCTGTGCCGACGGGTTCATTGTCTGCTTGCCGTCCACAACGTAGTCGGCGCCCAGCGACTTGAACTGTTCTATAATTCCGTCGCCGTCGGCAACCGCCACGCACGCGTATTTTTGCTTATTCGCATTTTTGGGCGTTTGCCGCACAAACCGATTGCGCACAACAGCTTCGGTGTGCTGCACCGACATGTTCTCCACCTTGACCGCCACAAGCTCACCCACCGTCAGGCAGTACGCAAGCACCTTGTCCGGCTCGAAGGTATGCACGTGCACCTTGATACGCGTGCCCGTTTTGAACGCGACAATGGAGTCGCCGCCTATCGATTCCAAATACGATATAAGCGTTTTTACGTCGTAGGCTTCTACGTCCGTCTTTTTGCTCGTTAATTGCGCGATAACCTCGGTGCAGTAGCCGAACTTCATTTCGCTGTTTTCGTCGAACTTATCGGTGTCCGCGGACGCCGCGACCTCGGCGTGGGCGTGGTTTTGCATTGCGCTGTCGGCCTCGCCGAGCAGTGCGCGGTTCATACCTTCCACTATGTAAACAAACCCCGCGCCGCCGCTGTCGATAACGCCCGATTCTTTGAGTACGGGCAACAGCTCGGGCGTGCGCTCGAGCGACGCGTACATTTCGTCGATAAACACCGAAAAGTATTTGTCGGTGCTTTCGTCGTTATCCACCTTACTCGCGCCGTCGGTGGCCTCGCGCATAACTGTGAGTATCGTACCCTCGGTGGGCTGAACGACTGCGGCATACGCTTGCTTTACGCCCGCCGTAAACGCCGCTTTAAGCTCCTTTATTCCCGCCTGCTTTACGCCGACAAGTCCGCGCCGAACGCCCTCGAAAAACTGCGAAAGTATTACGCCGCTGTTGCCGCGCGCCGACAAAAGCATGCCGCGGGCAAGCTCCGCCGCGACTGCGGAAATATCCGCGCTGTCCACCGCCGCGAGCGCGTTTATGCCGCCCTCGATGGTGCGCGCCATATTCTCGCCGGTATCGCCGTCGGGTATGGGAAAAACGTTAAGCTCGTTTACCGTCTGCGCGTTGTTCCTAAGATTGACCGCTCCGCTCTTGACCATGTCGGCAAAGGCGTAGCCGTCCAACTTGTAAGTAATAGCCATATAGTCACCTATTACGGCGTTATTCGCCTAACGTAGCGTACTGATCGCCGAATGCGTAAAGAGCAACCGTTTCGGGACCTACCGACGCGCCTATGGTGGGGCCTATTTCGTTGATAACTATTTCTTTGGGATTGATTTTTGCCTTGACCTGTTCGGCAAGATATTGCGCGTCCGCTTCGCAATCGGCGTGCGCGACGAAAACCGTTTGCTCGGACGCTGGATATTCCTCGTCGGTAAGCGAAGCCGCAAGCATATTGACGATTTCGTCGAGCGAATTTTTACGCCCCTTAACCTTTTTGACCGCCTCGTTTTCGCCTATCCGATTGCTGATGAGAATGGGCTTGATGCCGAACAGATTGCCGAAGAACGCTGCGGTAGCCTTTACCCTGCCGGCGCGTTTTAAGTACGACAAATCTCCGATAGCGGCAAACTGCATTGCTTTGGGCGAAATAGCCTCGGCATGCGCCGCAACCTCCTCCACACTCGCGCCGAGCGCGGCAAGCTTAGCCGCCTCGATAGCCACAATCAATTCGCCGCACACCGAGTTTTTGGGGTCGACGCAAATTATCTTTTGATCGGGATATTTTTCCATCAAGCGCTTTGCTTCTTGCATACCGAGGTTGTACGAACCGGACAGCGCCGACGAACACGCAACGTACACTATGTCGTAGCCTTGTTCTAAGTACAGCGTAAACACGCGTTCGAATTCGGGGCCGGAAACCTGCTGGGTTATTATGCGCTTGCCTGCGCGCATTGCGTCGTACATATCCTTAAAGGTGAATACGTCCTGATCGCAGGAGGCCGGCACTTCCTTGCCGTCCCACACAAGGCTCATAAGAGCGTAGTCGAAATTGTATTTTTCGCGCAATTCCTTGCAAGGATCTGCGCAGGAATCGGTAATTACTTTAACTTTGTTCATAATGAATTTTCTCCTAAAAATATGCATGTATGCGGTCACAATAAACCACATACATGCACATATTATCAAATATATATCGGCTTGTCAAATAATTTATGGAAGCAGTCACTTTATCGGCACGACGGCGCGCTTGGATACAAGGTACGTAGCCGTAAAATACAGCGCGTACACGGCAAGCATTACGAGCGCGATTAGTCCCGACGCAATCGCCGCTTGTGTCGCCGCCACGGGCAGCTCTGCCGCCGACATTAGCGAGTAGCATATTATCCCTGCTGGCAAGCTGATAAATAACGGTAATGCAAACGGAAGTGCAAAGAACGTAAAGATTTGCCTGAACAGCGTACGGCACATGTCGCGCCGACTTGTACCCAAGCGGTCGAGCGTGCTGTACCGCTGTTTGTCGTCCGAAATTCCGGACAGAGTTTTGAGCGCAAGCATCGCCATTGCCAGGAACACAAACACAACCGCTATATACAGCGCCGCCACAATGAATACCGCGTTGCTCGCGTTTTGCATAAGCCGCGCATACTCGCGAAGATTGTAGTCGGTGTAAATATACGTGGTGTAACCCATCTCGCCCGTGCTCATAAGGTCTTCGCGCAAAGCCACCGCGTCGTATCTGGTGTTTATCAGCGAGAACACCGTACCGTCATAGTACGGTTTCATTTCCGAGACTGCACCGTCGGGCACGACTATCATAAAGTCGTACACGCCGTTGCCGAGCAGCGGACAGGCGTAAAAGCCATTGTAGTTAAGCTGCCTGCCGCCGAGCACAAGCTCCGCCTTGGAAAAGTCGTAATCTCTGACGTTTCGGTCGTATGCCGCTACCATAAAGCCGTCGCCGAGCGTAACGGGCTTGTACCCTATCTCTCAGTAAACGCTGTTGAACGCGCTTTCCTCGATGTATACGTCGTAGTAGAACCAATAGCCGGAATCCGTCTTGTCGGTAAACTCATGAACGTAACGGCTGCCGTCGGTGTATACCGTAAAGTCTACTCTGTTCTTTATGGGTGAATACTTGCTCACGATTTGCTCTGCTTCGTCAAACGTGATTTGCAGTTCCGTATGACTGCGCCCCATAGAGCTGACGTCAAACGGATAATCCCTGTCGAGAATGGCGTTGGTGCCTATCTGCTGCGTGAACGACGCGTTTGCGCCCACCACCGCGAACGATATCAAAAACGCGAGCAGTCCGATTAGTATCGAGCCGGAACTGAGCTTGCCCGACAACTGCCTGAGCGTAAAGATATTTGTGCCGCGGTTTTTAAGCTTTTTGTTGTGCATAAGCAAACCGATAACGCCGCGTGACAGCCCGATATGAAATACTATTACGCACCCGCCGAGCGTGGCAAGAGATATTACCACGCGTGACAGTCTGCCGTTATCCACGTCGCCTATCAACACCTTAGCCGCGTCGCCGAATACTACAATGCTGACTATTATTCCGATAAGCGCGGCTGCGGCTAAACAGCACCACACTACGGGGTGACGCACTGCCTTTTCTGTCTTTTTCGCGCCGTGTAAAAGATTGTATATGCTCACGCGTTTAAGGAACACGGCGGACGCTGCGGAAGACAGTGCAAATATGGCGAACACAAGTCCGATTGTGAGAATAAGCCCTTTAAGCGAATACGCAGCAAAACTGAAATCCACGTCCATGACGTTGGTAACAACAGCCATTAAGCCTTGATAAAAACCAAGCCCCAAAAGTATGCCCGTCACAAGCGACACGGCGCACAGCAACAGCGATTCCAACAGGAACACGCTCATTATGTTTGCCCGCGTCATGCCGAGCGTTAGGTATGTTCCGAACTCGCGCTTGCGCAACTTTAACATAAACGACGTGGCGTATCCCAGAACAAACGCGACTATAACGGATATAACCACTGTTATAAGTATAAGCGCGGTGCGCAAATCGTCGATAGTTTGGGCGCGCGCCAAAAGTTCTTCTTCGAATATCACGCTGTTGACTGCAAACATCAGCGCGACCGTAAGCGACACGGTTATAAAGTATATAAGGTAGTTGCCGAGCTGTCGCTTTACGTTACGGAATGCGAGCTTAGCGAACATCTCCGTCACCTCCAAGCGCCGACGTTACCGAAATGATTTCGGCATACATATCCTGCCGCGACTTGTTGCCGCGCACAAGCTCGCTCCAAATTTTTCCGTCCTTCAAAAACAGTACGCGGCTTGCATAGCTACCCACAACCGCGTCGTGCGTTACCATAAGTATTGTCGCGCCGAGGTCGGCGTTCATCATGTTAAACGTGCCCATGAGAAGCTTGGAATTTTTGCTGTCCAGTGCGCCCGTCGGTTCGTCTGCAAGAACAAGCGACGGCGAAGTGATTAGCGCACGAGCCGCGCTCGCGCGTTGCCGCTGCCCGCCCGACAGCTCGTACGGAAACTGTTTAAGCTTATCTTCAACGCCAAGCTTTACCGCAATGTCTTTTAACAACGCGTCCGTCTTATCCTTGGGTACGCGCGCAAGGTTGAGCGGCAAAATAATATTTTCCTCAACAGTAAGCGTGTCCAGCAAATTGTAGTCCTGAAAGATAAACCCGAGCTTGTCGCGCCTAAACGATGCAAGCGCCTTGTCCGAGCAGTCGCATATGTTTTGCCCGTCGAGTATAATATCGCCCGAACTGACATTATCGATTGTGGCAATAACGTTTAGCAGCGTGCTTTTGCCCGAGCCCGACGCGCCCATTATCGCGACAAACTCGCCCTTTTCCACGTCCAGCGAAATGCCGTCAAGCGCCTTTGTAATCGCCTGCCCGCCGCCGTAATACTTGGTTACGTTTTTTACTTCCAAAATCTTATTCATGTTGTCCTCCTTGTTTTGTAACCTCAGTATACAGCATCGCTATACTTAATTCCATTACGCTATCTTAACGCAATCTTACGATTTTGTAAGGTTGGGAAATATCAATTTAAAAGTCGTGCCTTCGCCCAACTCGGACTGCACGGAAAAGTCTATATCCAACCGCTTGCAGATTTCGGCTGCTATGTACAAGCCCATGCCCGTACTGCCTATACGCCGACCCGCCGCGCCGGTGTACCCGCGCCGCATGATAAGCGGCAGCTCGGACGGGTCTATCCCAACACCGTTGTCGGCAACGGTAAGCGCTCCGTTTTCCGCCGTCATGGTAATATGACAGCCGGCACAGTATTTGGCGCAGTTTATCAACAATTGCTTTACAACAAACCCCACCGCCTTGCCGTCGGTATCTACGGTAAAGCCGCCGTTTATTTCCACGCTTATCTTTGCGGCGGTCAAAAGCTCGCGCTGACTCATTACCGCTTCGTCCAACGTTTTGCGAAGGTCGGTAGCGGCAATAACCGTATCGTTTTGCAGACTGCGCAGCCGCGCGTAGTACAACGCAGTATCGGCAATATTATCCGCGCGTTTAAGCTCGCGTTTAATCTTGGTCGAGTCCCCGCCGTTGTCGCATTAAGCGAGCACGCGGTAAGCGGCGTCTTTAACTCGTGTATCCACTGCTCCACAAACTCGCAGTATTCTTCCTTTTCGCGCTCGGCCTTTTCCGCCTCGCCTATCGCAGCGCGCGACACCGTACTCATAACGTCGTAATACTCGCGCTCCACGCTGTCATGCGGCTTGGGCAAAAGCTCGCCGAGCAGATATTTTTTGTCAAGCTCGTCGCGGCTTTTTTGCAAGCGTTTAAGCCTGTTATTTACAACCGCATACCCCACGGCGTAGCGCACGATAACCACAGCGACAAAAAACGCTTCGCTGCCCCAAAGCAGTACGGCGTTCGCGCCGCATAGGTGCGCAAACACTCCCCATAATATAATAGCAATGCCGACGGCACACAGCACCGTAGCCTTGCCGGCCAAATAGTCGCACAATCTCACAGCCTGTACCCCACGCCGCGCACCGTGCGGATAAATTCGTCGGCGCCTATCGATTTCAATTTTTCGCGCAAGCGGTTTATATTGACGTACAGCGTACTTTCGTCTATATATAAGCTGTTGTTCCAAAGCTCGTCTATTATCTCGTCGCGCGTTATAAGCGGCTTTTTGAACATAGCCGCAAGTATGCGCGTTTCGTTTTTAGTAAGCTCTACCGACGCGCCGTTATAGTACGCGCGCATATCGGCAACATCCAGCCTCAGTCCGCGCTGTTCGGTAGTGCCGTTGTCGGTACGACGATTGAGCAGCCGCGATATGCGCATAAGCAAAACGGACGAATTGTACGGCTTGCGTATGTAATCGTCCGCGCCCACGCCGAACCCGATAATCTCGTCCTCGGCACTGTCGCGCGCGGTGAGGAAAATAACCGGTATATCCGTTTGCTTGCGCAACCTAGCGCAAAGCTCGAACCCGTTTTCCTGCGGCATATTCACGTCCAAAAGCGCAAGGTCACACGGCAAATCGGACACAACGGCATAGCCGTTTGTTTCCAGCAGCGAGGTAAGCTCTTGCCTTATGCTATCGTCGTCTTCCCTAACAAGTATTTTGTACATGTTTTCACCTTAGTGTAGGCGGCGCTATTTGTTATCGGAATCGTCACCGTCATGTTTGATTTCGTAGCCGAATATATCGTATTCCGGTTGCTCGGTTTGCGCGGGTTTTTGCTCCGCATGTTTCTTTTGTTTAATCAATTCGGCTTTGGTAAGATTAGCCGGAAGCTTTTTAAGCACCGTAACGGACAGCACGCAAAACATAAAGTCGAGCGACACAAGCACCGCCGTAGCGATAACTGCAAGCACGGCGTAACCACCCACCTTGCTTACCCAAATATTTACGTCTATGTCCAAACCCACCGTAAGTACGTTGGTCGCTATAAGGTACACCACGCCGACGGTCAGGTTGAAAAACGCTATTGCAATGACGGCGCGGATAAGCGCACTTTTCCACTTGAAGTAAGTAAGCTTTTCCGCGAACGCCGCAAGCACACCGTACGGCGCGAATATAAGCACGAACATAAGCCACTTGACGGACAGCCCGCTCATAAGGAACATTAATCCTATCGACGCCGCAGCGCAAAGCAATCCGTATACAATACTGCCCCGCTTACACGCCAAAAATATGCAAAATGCCGCTAAGTATAACGGCATAAAGCTAAGCGGAAGATACGCCGTGGTGGCGCACATTATTACGGCAAGAGCGGTACATACCGCCGCCGTCGTTAATTTTTTGGTTTGAACCTTCATCAGCAGCAACGCATTGCATTGCAAAGGCAGTCGGTAAGGCAGTACGCACAGCAGCACGTGGACAGGCAATTTGCCATATCCTGCGGTTGCTGGCCGCCGCCGTAATCGTAGTAACCGCCGCCGTTTTGACCGCCGTAGTTGTTGGGATTGGGGTTTGTGTTTTGGTTGTTTTGTTGATTTTGGTTTTGCGTCGCGTGCTGACCGACGCCCATTGCGAGATTAAGCTTATCCAGCGACGCGCGGTACTTTGAGTTGTTGGGGTCTTCGCGTAACGCCATTTCCAACTGCGTTTTGGAATCGGTCAACCACTCGCGTTTATAAAAAATAATCGCCTGCATATAGTGCCATTCGCCGTTGCGGTCTTGAATGCAATCGAGCATATCCTGCGCCTCGTCGTACTTGCCTTGGCGGATAAGCTCGTCAACAGTGCCGAAGTCCACAGCAGCACCGCCGCTTACGTTATCGTGACTTAAATCGGCGGAAATCAATGCCCACGCTTCTTCAAGCTCTTGAAGCTTGCGCGCGCCCTCGTTGCCCTCCTCACCCGAACGGAAACGCTGTTCGCCGTACAGGTCGTGAAGCTCTTGATATTTCGATTTTAAAAGTTCGGGATCGGCGGATTTGTCCAGTCCCAAAACCTTGTAAGGATCTTTCATAGTCAACTCCTTTTAAACACGCGGACTTTTAAGCTTTTTATCGGAATTAAGTAGTTCTTTCACTTTGCTTTGCAAGCCGTCGAAAACTATGTTGCGAATAAGCGCGTAGCTTTGCGTAAACTTCATTGCTTGGAAGCATTCTTTTGCTCGTGCGCAAATGCCATTAAAGCAAAATTCCAGCTCGTCCTTGTGTTCGGCAATAAAGCCTTTTCTGTTTGTAAAGTTGCCGTACGCCGCCAAAAACGGATTGTACCGCTTGTGCTTAGCATCCTCCGTTATATCGTCCAGCGCGTCGGCAAGATAAACAAACTTACCTATATTATAGCACAGTCCTTTTAGATTGTCATCTGTTTGCACGCCCAAAATAAGCTCGGGCAGTTTTTTGAGCAGCGACGCAAACGGATTGGCGGCGCGGTCTATACTGTTTACACCCGATTGTTCCACTTTGCGCTGCGCCGCATACGCCTTTTCTATCGCTTCGTAAATAAGCGGGTACGCCTTTTTTGCCGCACGAAACGGTTTTTTGAGCGCACGTCTAACAATCCTGTACTTAACGCCGTCACCGTCTATAACGCCGTCGTTCGCCTTTTGGTACGACAAAAGTATGTTTGCGGCGACCAGCCGTTCCAATAACGGATTGGGTTGAAGTATCGCTTTTTTCTTAGGGTTCAAAATGCAGCCGTGTTCCTCGATAACCACGTTTTGCGCGGAATAGTCGTGCAGCAACGCCGAAAAAAACGCAAAGTCGTAGTTGGTGGTGAACCGCGGCATATTGCCGTACAGCACACCCGTTTGACAGCACATTCCGCAATAGAACGATCGGTAAAGCACGTAGTCGCTCATCCGAAGCGTCGATTTGTCGGGAACAACGTAGCCGTACATTATACGCGCACAAACCCTATTTTTTTGTAAACCTTGTCCAGCGTTTTGCGCGCAAGATACGCCGCCTTTTGCGCACCCATTTTCATAAGCTCGCAAAGCGCGTTGTCGTCGGCGCGCAGCTTTTCATACTTTTCGCGTATCGGTCTGAGCGTTTCAACCGTCGCCTCGCCTACACGCTTTTTAAAGTCTGCATACGAGCAGTTTTGGAACTCGCGCTCGGCTTGCTCGATGGTAATATCGTTTTCCGCCGCGTAGATGGTAAGCAGGTTGGTTATGCCGGGTTTGCTCTCGCTCGCCTTTATTTCGGTGTCGCAGTCGGTTACCGCGCGCTTGAACTTGCGCATAATAGCGTCGGGCGTATCGAGTATGAATATAGAGCCGTCGCCCTCGCCCTCGCTTTTTCCCATCTTGGCGGTGGGGTCGGACAGCGAGTGTATGCGCGCGCCGTAAGTGGGAATCTTGCCCACAGGCACGGTAAACGTAGGAGTGTAACGGTTGTTAAACCTATTGGCTATCGTGCGGCAAAGCTCCACGTGTTGAAGCTGATCCTCGCCGACGGGCACTATATCCGCCTGGTACAGCAAAATATCCGCCGCCATAAGCACGGGATAGTCGAACAGCCCGACGTTGATATTGTCGGGGTTCTTTTTGCTCTTGTCCTTAAACTGCGTCATGCGGCTGGCTTCGCCGAACATGGTGTAGTTGTTCAAAAGCCAGCTTAGCTCGGCGTGTGCGGTGACGTGCGACTGCAAAAATACTACGTCGCGTTCGGGGTCTATTCCCACCGCAATGAGCAACGCAAAAAGCCGCTTGCTGTTTTCCCTAAGCTCCTTAGGTTCGATAGCAACGGTAATGGCGTGCAAGTCTGCAACGGCAAACAAGGTATCGCAATCCTTGCCCATATCGCCCCAGTACTTCATAGCGCCGAGGTAGTTGCCGAGCGTAGGGTTGCCCGTGGGTTTTATGGCGGAAAACACGCGCTTGCGCTTTTCCGCATTTTGCTGTAAGTTTTGTTCGTTCATGATAATACTTTTTATACTCTTAATTTTTGCAATACCGCTCGGACAAGAATTTTAATATATCCTGCGGCGGTATAACGTCTGTGTTTATTTGCTTTGCCGAATATGCGGCTATCAAGTCCTCGGGTGCGTCCAGCGCGGTAACGTCCTCCATTTGCCGCATAAGCCGTACGCTGTCCGACGGAATTTTTTCGCCGAGCGCGGTCATCACCCACTTTGCCGACCTGTACGGGCTGGCTATGGACAGCACCACCGTCGGGTGGACAAAATCCCTTTCGATCGCAACGGCATACGCCGCGGCAGTGTGAGTGTTGGCAAGATAACCGTATTCATCAAACAAGTCGGCAATCACATCCAGCGCGTCGTCCATTTCCGCAATGCCGCCGGCAAGAATGTTACGCAGCTCGTGTATTTCGGTTTCCGTTACCGAAAACCTGCCGCTGCTTTTTAACTCGTCCATGCGCTCGGCGGTAAGCCGGGCATTGCCGCCGCTTATGCCGAAAATCAACCGTTCGAGGTTGCCGAGTAGCGGCGCGTCGGGGCGGCGACTCATGCTGTTTATGTCGTACGCACCCGAATTGATAAAGTCGATAAGCGCGGTAAAATTTGTCGCCGCAATCGCCAGCTTATTGATAGGCAATCCCATCTTGGCCGCGTAGTAGCCCGCTATCATTCCGCCGAAGTTGCCGACGGGCATTACAAAATCTATCTTGTCGCCCGCAGCTATTTCGCCCGAATTTACTAGGTCGCAGTACGCCGAAAAGTAGTAAGCTATTTGCGGCACCACAGTGCCGATATTGACCGAGTTAGCCGACGACAAAGCGATATTATTCTCATCGAGCGCGGCGTTTAAACTTTCGTCGGTAAGCGCGCCTTTTATCGCGGCTTGCAGCTCGTCGTAGTCCGAGCTCACGCCCACTACTGTAACGTTGCTTTGGTCGAGAGACCGAAGCTCCGCCAGCTGCAAATCGTTAAGCTCGTTCTGCGGATAGAACACGCACAGCTGCGTGCCCTCCGCTTTGTCGAAAGCAAGCGCAGCCGCCTTGCCTATATCGCCCGCAGTGGCTATAGGTATCAGCGTTGTTGCCGTTATGTTCTTTTGCGCTTTGGCGCGGTCGATAAGCTCGGGCAAAAGTGCAAGAGCAATATCCTTGGACGAATGGCTTTTGCCGTGCCACAGCTCGGACACAAACGCATTGTCGTCCACCTTGACGGTGGGCGCAGGATCGTCTTCCGTACCGAACACTTGTTTAGATATCCCGCTAACGTCGAAATCGAAAAATGCTTTGAGCGTTTTGTTTACGCGCGCCGCAAAGTCGAGGTCGAGCATATCCGTATAGCTAAGCGCTGGCAGCTCCCGCGGCACATACAGCCCGCCGTCAGGCGCAAAGCCGTTGAGCACCGCAGTCGCTCCGTCCACCACTACCTCCGCGTCGCGGGTAGAAGTGTAATTAATCATTGATTATATTGAACTTATTGAAGAAGTTGGGAAGCTTATCGCCCGACACGGTCGCCGTGAATTCGGTAGCCGTAAACTTTTCCATCGTATCGAAAATGGGTTTGAGCGCTTCGGGATCGACGTTGAGCAGTCTGTTGAGCCCGTCGATAAACACATACTGAATATCGAAGTTGGTTGCGAGCATGCCCTTTAAGAATCCGCTAAGCTCGTATGTATTTCTTACGCCGTACTCCGCCACGTTGACGAACCGAATGTTGGGATTGAGGCCGAGCGACTGATTGTTGTCGGTGATAAAGATTACCTGACCGGTCGCTTTTTCGACTGCGGCATTGGCGGCGTCCATGACGCGCTTGGTTTTGCCCGTTCCTTTGGTTCCGTAGATAACTGAAATCATGATATTTACACTCCTTTTGGGTTATTTATCTTTTAATTGCGATATAAACGCGGCTATGGCGTCCAGTCCGCGCTCTATGTCTATTTCGGACGCCGCGTACGACAGCCTAACGTATTCGGGTGCGCCGAAGCTTTCGCACGGTATGACCGCGACCAACGCTTGATCGAGCAGTACGGAAGCAAAGTCGAACGCAGACCGTATGCACTGTCCGTCCAAATGCTTGCCTATAAACTTGCTTATCGACATCATAACGTAAAACGCGCCCTTAGGCTCGATAAAATCGACGTTCAGTCTTTGAAGCCGAAGCATCATAAGCGCACGACGCGCGTCGAAGGTCGCCTTCATTCCTTCCAAAAACGCCTCGCCATGCAGCTTGTCGGTAAGCGCCGCCACCGACGCGTACTGCGCTATGGAATTGGCGTTGGACGTGCTGTGGCTTTGCATGCTCGACATAGCGTAAGCAATATGCTCCTCCGCCGCCGCATAGCCCACGCGCCAGCCCGTCATGGCGTACGTCTTGCTCAGCCCGTTTATTACGATAGTGCGTTCTTTGAGTATATCCGAATACGCCGCTATGGAATGGTGCTTGCGCTCGTACGTAAGCTTTTCGTAAATCTCGTCGGACACGACGAAAATTTCGTGCTTTTCTATCTCGTTAGCCAACGCGTTGATCTCACTGCGGGTGTACACCGCGCCCGTCGGATTGTTGGGGTTGTTGAGTATAAACGCCTTGGTCTTAGGGGTTACTGCCGCGGCAAGCTCGGCGGGAGTTATCTTAAAGCTGTTTTCAGCCTTGGTCTGAACAAATACGGGAACGCCGCCCGCCATCTTGACTATTTCGGGATAGCTAAGCCAGTACGGCGATGGAATGATAACCTCGTCACCGACGTTAAGTATTGCCATAAACGCGTTGAACAGCGAATGCTTGGCGCCGTTGCTCACCACTATATTGGACGGCTCGTAGTCGAGCGCGTTGTCGTTTTTCAACTTTTGGCAAATCGCAGTTCTAAGCGCAGGCGTACCCGCCGCGGGCGTATACTTGGTAATGCCTTTGTCCAAGGCCTCCCGCCCGGCGTTCACAATATATTCGGGCGTGACAAAATCGGGCTCGCCCGCCGCAAACGAAACCACGCGCATACCGTCCGCTTTCATTTTTTTCGCTCGCGCCGTTATCTCTAAGGTCAACGACGGCGAAATCTGTTTTGCGCGTTTTGCTATTTCCAAATGCCTTCTCCTTATAGCCGAAGCTAAAATGCGTTTTATATATTATACATCATTCATACAGCAAAATCAAGCCCTTACTTAATTCTTAATTCTGCATTCTTAATTCTTAATTTTCCACGTCGCTCGGTAGCCGGAAATCGGAGCGCGGCGAGAATGATATCGACCCGATTTTTACACCGTCGGGCATACAAGAACGCTTGAACTGCGACGCAAAGAACCGCTTAAAGAACGTGTCGAGCGCCTTTTTTATTTGCTCGTCCGCTACGTCGTAAAACGCCGTCTTTAACAAGAATTCTATCTTTTTCCGCGTAAAACCGTAACGGCAATAATAGTACATGATAAAGTCCAAAAGGTCGTACTTGCCCAAAATATCCTCGGTCTTTTGCGCTATATTTCCTTTGCTGTCGGCGGGCAACAGCTCGGGCGAAATATCTGTGTTCAAAATATCTTGGAGCACAGCCTTAGCTTCGCCGCCCAACCGCTCCGCCTCGTATGCGATAAGGTGCTTGACAAGCGTTTTGGGCACTCCTGCGTTCACGCCGTAGGACGCCATATGATCTCCGTTGTACGTGCACCAGCCGAGCGCGAGCTCGCTCATGTCCCCAGTGCCCACAACCAAGCCGTTTACTTGGTTGGCAATGTCGAACAAAGTCATTGTGCGCACGCGCGCCTGCGCGTTTTCGTACACCACGTCCGTCTTGTTATGCCCTATGTCGGCAAGATGACTGTTGACCGTATCCTTGATATCTATTACTTTAATCTTTATGCCCAGCGCGGCGCAAAGCTTTTCGGCATTGCCCTTTGTGCGCGCGGTCGTGCCGAAGCACGGCATTGTTACTGCCGTTATTTTATCCTTGCTTACCGCGTTGTTGCAAACGAGCAGCGCAAGCGCCGAATCGAGCCCGCCCGAAACGCCGAGCACAAGCGCATTAGCTTTTGTCGCGGCAAAACGCTTTTTAAGTCCCGCCGTCTGCATAGCGATAATAAGCTCTGCGCGGTAATTGAATTCGTCTGTGGGAATAAACGGATAACGAGGCACTTGGCGGCAAATACGCTCGCCGTGCATTTTGTCGTCCAGCTTGAATGTTATAAGCTCGTATTTTTTATCGGTCGGCTTTACGCCGATTTTGCGGCGTTCGTACGTAATCCGCTCTACGTCTATATCGCACATTGCGTTGTCGCCGTCAAACGGGTCGCTGTCATCAAGTATAGTACCGTTTTCGGCTATCATGTTGTGGCCCGAAAACACCACGTCGGTGGACGATTCGCCCGCGCCCGCATCCGCATAAATGTATGCGCAGTGCTGTTTGCCGGACGTGCTTTTTACAAGCAGCTCGCGGTACTCGGCTTTGCCGACAACCTCGTCGGACGCCGAAAGATTGGCAATTACCGTCGCACCCGCGCGGCACATAAACGCCGACGGCGGAACGTCCGCCCACATATCCTCACATATTTCGCAACCGAGTACAAGGTCGGGATAATTCTTACACTTGAATAAAACGTTGCCCATAGGCACGCCGTAATCGTCGCTTGTTACTACTCCGTCGAAGGCGGGCGCAAAATACCGCTTTTCGTAAAACTCACCGTAATCGGGCAGTTCGGTTTTTGGAACAATACCCAAAATCTCTCCCGCCGACATGACGATAGCGCAGTTGTACAAATTGCCGCAATGTATTACGGGCGCACCCACGACGACTACCATATTTGCGGGCACGTCGGCGGCGATAGCTCTCAACGCCTTTTCGGTCTTTTTCATAAGCTCGCGAGTAAGAAACAAATCGGCGCACGTATAGCCGCACACGCAAAGCTCGGGAAACACCGCTATTTCCACGCCTGCGTCCGCGGCGCGCTTAATAAGCTCGATTATCGCCTTGCCGTTGTAATCGGGATTGCCTACCTTTATTTCGGGCGTATACGCGCCCACTCTTACCATGCCGTATTGCATATTATTTACCTCTGTTACTCGGCTATTATAACTCCGTCACGCGTAAACAAAACTTTTGCACGCGCTATATCCTGCTGGTACAAATCGTCCTCGGTGCGTTCTATGTGGGCGCGCTTTTTTACGCCCAGTGCGTCAAGCGCCTGCTCCAGTACGCTCTTAACGCTAGGATCGCCCATTGCCAAAAACACGTCGTCGGGCGAAACAAACGCTATGTATTCGTCGCGCTCGCGCACAGTAACACCGTGCGACAACAGTCGCATAACGCGCGCCGAGGACGGCGCGTCCGACTTGCGCAAAGTACGCACTATTTTGCCTTGAAGCTCCAACCCTTGCTCTGCCGTAGCCTTTAAATGCCAAAACTCGCCCTCGTCGGCTGCGGCGACTTCGCTCTTGCCGACACGCGGCTTTTGAGCGGCGCGCATAGGCGCGGGCGGAGGTGCGTTGTATGTTTCGGGCGGAGGCTCGAGTTCGTAATCGGGTACGCTCTGCGGCGGTGCCTTCGGTTTCGGCTGCTCTGTCGGCTTTTGCGCTGTCGGCTTTTGCTCTGTCGACATAGGCTGCGCGATAGGCTTAGTCGGCACAGTTGTCGGTTCGGTAGGATTTGCCGTAGGCTGCGATGTTATTTTATTTTTTTTTTGCTCCGCGGGAATGCCTGCGGAGTTTTCGAGCGCTATAAGTCTGCGCAAAATATCGTCTTCTTTTTGTCCGCCGCACACCGTTTTGATGAGCGCCGTTTCCAAAAATACGCGCGGATTGACCGAATATTTAAGCCCGCTCTCGGCATTGCCAAGCTCGGTAAGTATGCGCGATATTTCGGTCATGCTATACTTGTCCGCCGACTGCGCTATGTTTTGCACGGTGGCCTTGTCGGCGTTTATCAGTCCGCCCGCGACGGCCTTGTCCTTGCCCACCGACTTGCACACCAAAACGTTGCGCGTGTAGTCGATTAGCTGACGGCACACCGCCGACATGGACTTGCCGCTTTTTACGAGTTTATCAATTACGGTAAGCACGCCGGTAAGGTCGCGCGAAGCGGTGTTGTCGAACAATGCGGATATTGCCGCGTTATCGCCGGCGCCCGTGAGCGCAAGCACGACTTCGGGCGTAATTTCCTCTGCCGCGGAAGCGAGCGTATCGGCAACGGAAAGTGCGTCGCGCACGCTGCCCTCGCCCAGCCGCGCAATTTCCTCGGCGGCGTCGGGCGTGTACTTAATGCCTTCCGCGTCGTAAATGCGCGCAATGTGCTTGGCAAGAATATCGGTGGGAACAAGCCTGAAATCGAACCTTATGCACCGCGATAAAATGGTTTGCGGCAGCTTTTGCGGCTCGGTGGTTGCGAGTATGAATATTACGTGTTCGGGCGGCTCCTCTATAGTCTTTAACAGTGCGTTAAACGCACCGCCCGTCAGCATGTGCACCTCGTCGATTATATACACTTTATATTTGCATGCGACCGGCAGGTACTTTACCTTTTCCCTAATGTCGCGCGCGTCGTCCACGCCGTTGTTGGACGCGGCGTCCATTTCTATAATATCGACGTTGTCGGCAGCGAGCTTTTTGCACGCCTCGCACTCCCCGCACGGACTGCCGTTTACGGGATGTAGGCAGTTGACAGCACGCGCAAAAATACGCGCGCACGACGTTTTGCCCACGCCGCGGCTGCCGGTAAATAAATACGCGTGTCCGATACGGTTAAGTTTGATTTGATTGGTCAGCGTGGTGACGATGGGGTCTTGCCCTATAACGTCCTCAAACCTTTGCGACCGATATTTTCTGTACAATGTAGCCATACGCTAAGTATAATACGAAAAGGACGGTTTGTCAAGACAATTCGGAATGCGGAATTCGGAATGCGGAATTATGGTTTTTCGCGCAAGTGCGCTTAAGTTATTAACGTAAGGGCGCGAAGCGCAAGTCCTTCAATTCCGAATTCATAATTCATAATTCCGAATTATAATCCAAATATGCTTTGCGGCATGGCGTTGATTATCATGCCGAGCGCGACGGAAACGACGTACATTACCGCGATTACAAGCACGGTGTTCTTTACCGATTTGTTTTGCTTGGCAAGCACGGCGTAGCCTATGCCCGCGCCCACGCACAGTCCGGCAACCGCGCCGCCTAAGGATAGCCCGCCCACTACGTACAGCTCGGTTATAACGACGGACGCCGCGCAGTTGGGTATAAGCCCGACAAGTCCCGCAAGCACGGGCTGGAAATATCCCGTCGAACCGATAAATTCGGCAATGCGCTTTTCGCCCACGTAATACACCGCTATGCCGAAAATCACGTTAACTATAAATATAAAGAATATTACGGTAGCGGTATGCAGCAGCGGGTGCTTAATATACATGTCGAACACGCGCTTTGCCTTTTGCTTTTTGGTCGCGTTTTCGCCGTCCCACTCGTCCTCGTCTATATTGTGGTGGTGGCAGCCGTGTATATGCACAGCCTTTTCCTCGTCGTGATTATGTTCATGCTCATGTTCGTGGTCGTGACTATGCTCATGCTCATGTGCATGCTCGTCTATATGCGCGTCGGTTGCGGCGTTTTCGGCTGCCGTAACACTACGCTTTTGCATAAGCTTTTGCGCGGCAAATGCGATATATCCGACAAGGAGTGCAAAGATTATTTTGATAATGATTACAGGCAGTATTTTGGTAACGCCCGCGTAGCTGGACAGCATTATGGGAAGCGCTTCGTCGCTTGTGGCTATGTACACGGCGAGCAGCGTGCCCAATGCTATTTTGCGCTTGGTGTACAGCTCGGTAGCGACCACCGAAAATCCGCACTGCGGCACAATGCCAACCGCCGTGCCGATTAGCGGAGCGAACCCGCCGCTCATTGCCTTTTGAACTCTTACGTTTGACTTGTACTCCAAAATCTCTATAATGAAATTCATTATCAGCAAAAACGGCAGCACTTTGAGCGTATCGATAAACGCGTCTAAAAACACCTCGCCCATCAGTCGCACCTCTTTTGCGCATACGTACATTCTATTAAATCGGCTATCTGCTTTGCCGCTCTCGGACTGCGCCCGCCTTTTTTGCGTGCGGCAAGCTCAGCGACCGAGCCGTATTCGTCACGCCACTTTATGGCGCGCGACCTTAGTATTTGCTTTAATATATCGACAAAGCCGTCGCTGTCCGGGCTTAGGTACGTGACAACAAGCCCGAACCTATCGAACAAGGCTAGCTCGGACTGACTGTACGAAAGCGCGTCCCGTCTTTCGCCGTCGCGGGCGCGGTCGATAGTGCAGTACACCAAATAATTATCGGGCGCGTCGTCCAGCACTCTGTCGATAGCGGCACGGTTAGCTTGCCACGCGTCAACGTCCACCGCGTCGGCGAATATGATAAACCTTTGTTTGAGCCCGCGTATTTTTTTGACCAGCTCTTGTAGCTCGGATATGTCGGCTATCTCTATCAGTTTCAGCCTGCCGACAAACTCGCCCGCCACCGCGCGCACCGTTGCCGACTTGCCCATGCCGCGTTCGCCGTACAGCAGCGTGTGGAATGCGGGTAAACCGTCCACAAAGCTTTTAGTGTTTTTTTCTATCTCGTATTTTTCTTCTATGTAACCTTTTAGGTCTGACAGTCTTTCGCTTCGCGCCGCCGCGGCCTTAAACGTACCGTCGCGGTACACAAAGCTATCCCCGCCACTCAATATCCCGCAGCCGTTATTTGCGTACGCTTGCAGCAGTCCGTCGTAAGTGACGGCAAACCCGCCGAACCCGAACTGCGGAAAGAACGGCGCATCGCCACTGAACTCGCTCGGCTTGACAAGCGACAGCTGCTTAAAGGTGAGTAGCTCGTTTTGCACTTGCGCTTTTATCTTGGGCGAAATGCGCTCGCCCCTTGCCGCCGCGCGGCTGAACGGATTGTCGTCGGCAAGCACAAGCTTTTTTATCCACTCGCCCGTACTGTCGCAGTCGCTATCCGCCACGGCACGAAAAACCTCCGCCGCGTATTGTATGCGGTGGGACGAATCGGGCGCGGCAATCAATTCGGAAAGCGGCCTTGCCGCAGCCGCCACAGCCGAATATACCGACACCGATTTGTATTGCAAATAAAGCTTATCCATTCCGTCCATAATATAGTCAGCCATAGTGTACTACTTGTTTGCGAATTTGTCAACAATGGTAAAACACGCAAAATCGTTTTCGACAAACCTTATCCCCGTTTGACAAAATTCGCAATATAATATACAATATTTGTATGGAAAGAATATTCACGGTTGACGATATAATAGACTGCGTAAACGAGTACGGCATACTTCCGTTTTGGGCGGAAGACGAGTTTTCCGCGTGGCAGCTTAGCGGCGTAAGCTTTATGAAGCTGTGGAATATGCGCGAAAAAGCGATAAATTCCAAAAAGATTGCGTACGGCAAATTCGTCAACAAAAAATCTACGTTTGTGTCGCTGGAAGCCTTCCCCTACCTGTGCGCGCTCCGTCGCGACGGATACGACTTCGATTCGCTTTCCGACGAAGGGCGTGCGCCGCGTCGGGAAATAGAATTGATGAACGCCGTCGGCACACAACCCACGCGCTCGTACAGACTGAAACAAACCTTGGGCATAAAGGGCTTTGACGGCGTTGTCACCTCGCTGCAAAACAAAACCTATCTGTGCCTTACCTTTGAAAAGAGCTATATGGGCACGGCAATGCTAAGCCGTCCCGAAGACGTTTTCGGTTACGACTACGTACGCTCGACGTACAATCTATCCGTAGAGGAAAACGCGGCCAAGCTTTTGGAGCTGTGCAAAGGACTGTACGAATTCGACGAAAAAACTCGATCAAAAATTCTATCGCCGGTAATTTAATAAAAAATAATCACAAACAAAAAACCACCTTTCAGGTGGTTTTTTGTTTGTTGACTTTTTACAGCGTTTCGAGCTTACGGTTGAGTTTGGCAAGCTGCTCGCGTTTGAGTTCGATTTCCGCCGAATAGGTGCGGAAGAACTGTACGTCTTGCTCCTCGGGGTCCTGCTTGCTGATAAGCGCATCGATAATCGACGCCTGCGACCTGGAACGCTTGATTTCAAGCTGTTTGATTTCTTCCTCAAGCGATTTGATTTCCTTTGCAAGTTCCTTTTTGAAAGACATATTATTTCTCCTTGTTTATTTTTTATTTTGTGACGGTTTCTTTGCCGTCGAGGTTTTGGATTGTGCAGGCTTTTTAGCTGTGGACGGTTTCTTTTTGGTCGCCGCAGTTTCCGCCTTAGGCTCTTCCGCAGTCCCTTCTACCGTAGGCGCAGCAGGTGCTTGCTCGGTCGGGGTTTCTACGGGCGCAGCAGTGGGTTCTTGCACAGGCGCGGGCGTCGGCTCGGGCTTGAGCTCTTCCGTCCCGTTAGGCGCAGGCGCTTGTTCGGGGTTGGCAGTTTCACGCATGCGGTTGGCAAGCTGCTGTATGGCCTCTGCGCGCTCGCGCATCTTTTCGGCACGAGCTTCGGCCTTGCGCGCTTTTTCTTCCAGCGCGGCTATCTTCAAGTCGACAGGCAGTGCTTTCTGCTCGGCGGCTCTTGCCTTGCGCGCTTCCTTTTGTTCCTCGCGCTTTGCTTCGGCCTCGCGTTGTTGATTGACTTCGTCCATTTGCTGTTTGTATTCGTAGTTCTTTTTGCTGGCACGGATAGCCGCAACAGTGGCGTCCACAGCTGCCTGAGTGCGGATGTCTATCATCAGCTTGTCGGTGAGAATACGAAGCACGCCCTTCTTGATAAGTACTAATACGATAAGCGCAACAATGAGCAGTGCGCCAATCACTATAAGCACCGTCGCCCATACGGGAATACCCGCTTTTTCGTGGATTGCAAATACCGTGCTGTATTCCAGTCCGTCGTAGTCGCCGGAGCCGATTACAATCGCGGTAAGGGTGTACATACCCGCTTTAGCGGAGCTAAGCTTGTTTACACCGGTAACGTTGTTGTAGATATCCTTACCGTCGCCGTCCTTAATTACGATATTAACGTCGCCGTACAGCGGCTTTGCCACTGGCAAGTTGGTCGATTTGAATTGTCCCTCCGTCCAAACGACAACAGCGGGCGTGACATCCCATCTATTAGACGCGCGGAATACCTTGAACGGCACGCCGCGATGCATAAGCGCTTTATAATTGGTACTGCCCTTGACAGCGGCAATCAAGTAGTACGTGCCTGCGGGAAGCGCGGTAAGCGACTCCGCCACGTCGTCGGATACAAGCCCATCCGTCAAAGTGAAGGACGCCAACACATCGGCCGCTGGGGTTTCGCCGGCTTGGTCGGTAGTTATCTTAAACGACAGATCGGCATTATTGTCGAGATAGGTCGGCCTGGCTGTGATAAGGTTCATCTGCTTATCGTAGTTACCGTATGTCCAATACATTATGCTCGGCACGTCCTGCCACGAATTGACAGCGGGAGTGATTTCGTACACTTCGTCAAACGGAACCGAGCCGATAAAGTTGCCTTTGCCGACAAACATGAACGACGCTTTGCCCACTTTTACGCTTTCGCTGGTCAACTCGTAGTCATCAAGCGGCACAAGTTCGACGCCGCGGAACGTTACTACAGCTTGCGGCACGTTGTTGTTTTTCGCGTTATATTCCACTTTGTCGGTCAAAAGCTTTATGGTTATGTCCTTGTTGTCCGCTTCGTCAAGGCTGACATTTTCGGCGTTAACCTCATAGCAAGCGACGCCAAAGCCGTAGGTGCGGGAAAGGGAGCAAAAGACAACGCCTGCCGCCTCGTGATCATTATTATCCCACCACCAGTGTTCATGATCGTCGGTGGATGTGTAAGCGGGCACGTACACGTTGAGCGTGTAATTACCTACTTCAAGCAAATCGAGTTGAGCGGTGTAGTAATCGTCGTCCAGTTGTTTGGTCGTATCAATTACGTATTCGCCCTGCCCCATCTGTACGTCATAATATTTAATGACAGTGCTGCTGCCGGTGCCGCTGTACTGTACGGCAAAACGCGAAAGCACCGTGTCGCCGCTTGCAAGCGTGAACACTGCATAGTCGCCATGCTCTGGACGAATGTCCAGTGCGGAAACTTCGCTGCCGAGTGCCCAGCCCTCTACCGTCGTGTCCTTATCGCCTTCAAGCGTTCTAAGTGCGTTGTGGAGGGTGACTATGTACCAATCCTTGGTGAGCGTAATCGTTTTTTCACCGTTATCCAACACCCAGTTATCGGCAAGGGTAATCGTCGCGGTAGTGGTTATTTTGTTTACCTTGTTCGCTTCGCCCGCAGCGGTTTGCGCTTCGTAGCTAACGCTTACCGCAGACATGTAATCGTTAAGCGTTTTATTATCGTTTATTTGATAGTTCTTGTTGAGCTCGACCGTGTATTCGTCGCCCGTATAGCGCACGTACGAATTGTAAAGCATGCCGATAGTTACGCTGGCACCGTACTCGCTGTTATACTCCGCGTCGGGATTGAAGTGCGTCATGCAGTCGCCGAGCGCCGTAGCGTTTTCGCCGTCGGTAAGCACCCAAAGCCTATTGGGTTCGCCGTCGCCGTGGTAGTCGGCAAAGTCGCTGTCGTGCAAGTCGAGCACGTCCGGAGCAATGGTAAACGTTATCTTTTTGTCGGCATCGGCAATATCCGCAGACGCGCCGTCTATTATTGCCGTGTAGTTGGCGGCGTTTGCGACCGCAGTAGCGCTCTCCTCCCCAACGGCAAACGACAAGTGCATGTCCTGCGAGTCATAGTAAACCTCGGTGACATCATCCCCATCTTTTACTTCGGCACGTATCCGATCGATATAATCCACACCATCGTCGTACGTATACAGGGTCGTGCCGTTTACGAACGAATGCCATTCTCCGTTAGACACCTGATATTTCCATGTCACAGTGCAGGTAGCTTCTTCCGTATCGGTCTCGTCCGCCGATGCCACGCCGCGCGGCAATAGCAAAACTACCGCAAAAGCGACGGCAAGCGAACAAAGCACGGTAATAAGCGCCTTGATAAGCTCGGTCTTTTTCAGTTTAAACGTCATGGTAATCCCTCCGTAAACGTTTGGATGCTTTTTCTGCCGATTTAAAAAACGACAAAAAGCGCGTATACATATATACTATTGTATTATATATGTTACGCACCCTTTATGTCAAGTACTTTAAGGAAATCCCCTACTTCTTTTTGAAAAAAGAAGTAGGGGCAATTTAATGTCTACGGTTTTCTACAATGTGAATTTACCTTTTAAGAAGCGTTCTTGGCTGTTTACTTCCTCGCCGATAACGTCTATCGGCATGTACGTGCCCTGCTCGGTCAGCCTGCGACCCTTTACGTTGTCGGCAAGCATGACGGACAGCATGCCGTAAATTTTGTCGGCTATTTCGCCGTCCAGCACGGGCGTGGCAATTTCCACGCGCTTATCCGTGTTGCGCGTCATAAGGTCTGCGCTGCTTATAAACAACGCTCTGTCATCCTTATCGCCAAAGCTGTATATACGTGAATGTTCGAGCAACCTGCCTACAATGCTTATTACCGAAATGTTTTCGGTCTTACCCTTTACGCCGGGCACAAGGCAGCAAATGCCGCGAACTACCAATTTTATTTTTACGCCCGCCTTGCTCGCCGCTATCAGCTTGTCTATAATAGGCTTGTCGGTAAGGCTGTTCATTTTTGCGGAGATGTATGCGGGCTTGCCGCTTGCCGCCTTTTGCGTTTCGCGCTCGATGTACTTTATAATGCCACTTTTTAGCGATTTGGGCGCGATAAGCAGCTTGGAATATTCGCCGTTTTCTATATTGCAAATTGCGAGGTTGCGGAAGAACGCTACCGCGTCAGCCCCAACACTTTCGTCCGCAGTTATTATGTTCAGATCGGTGTACAGCTTGCTCGTTTGCTCGTTGTAGTTGCCAGTGCCGAGGTGAGTAATGTACCGCAGCTTGTCGCCGTCGGTGAGCACGATCGAAATAATTTTGGAATGCACCTTGTAATTGCCGCAACCGAATATGACCGTACAGCCCGCTTCTTTAAGCACTTCCGAAAAATACAGATTGTTCTCCTCGTCGAAGCGCGCGCAAAGCTCTATGACGACCGTAACTTCCTTGCCGTTCTCGCTCGCCTTTTTTAGCGCGTCCACAATGCGCGAACGATGGTCCAGCCTGTAAATGGTTATCTTTATCGACGCAACGCGCGGGTCGACGGCGCACTCGTCGAGCAGTCGCACCAGCGTGTCCATGCTGTCGAACGGGTATGCCAAAAATATATCGTGATTTAGCGCCGCTTCCAGCACCGAGCAGTCGGGAGAAACGGGCGGCATCAACGGGCGTTGCGGCTTATATTTTAGCGCGTCCACGTATTCGGGATTTATATACCCGCCGAGCGACATAAGGAACTTAAAATCGAATCCGTGCCGCGCGGTGAAGCAATACTGTTTTTTAATGCCGAGCAGTTTAAGCAAAAACGCCTTTATATCGGGCGCGCCGTCGTCTATCTGCAACCTTACCGCGTCCTGCGTGCCGCGCAGCTCTACCTTGTGTTTGAGAAACTTGGAAAAGTCGAAATCGCGTTCTATATCGTTGTCGTCCAAATTGGCGTCGAAGTCGGCGTTGCGCGTAAGTCTGAGCATAGCCTGACTGCGAATCTTGTAGCCCTCGAACGCCATATATCCGAACGTGCGGATAAGCTCTTCCACCGTGATTATGTTCACCTTTTTGCCGCCGTCTATCTTGTACACGCGCGGCAGCTTTTGGTTGATTGCCATGACGCCGTACATAAGCCTGTCGGACTTGGTCAGCTCGAACATCATGTAGCTGTTCATGTTCTCGAACTTGATCATAGGATGCTTGGCGTCAAGCACCATCGGCGAAAGCAGCGGCAGCACCGATTGGGTAAAGTAATGCTTGCACTTGGCATACTGCTTTTGCGACAGCTCCTTGCCCGAGCGTATTCTCAACCCGTTCTTGTTAAGCTCCGATTTGAGTTTTACGTACACCGCGTCGGCGATTTTGTAGTAATCCTTGGTCAGCTTGAGTATGCCCTCTACCTGCTCGGTTGCGGTAAGGTCGGTCTTGTTCTCCTTGGCGTCGCCGTTTACCTTGGCGTCGCTCAAAAGACTGCCCACGCGCACCATAAAGAATTCGTCCAGGTTGGAATGGAATATGGACAAAAACTTGCACTTTTCGAGCAGCGGATTTGTGGCGTCCGTTGCTTGATCCAACACGCGCTTGTTAAACATCAGCCACGAATATTCGCGGTTTATGTATACGTCCTTTATAAACTTGTTTTCGTTTGACATGATTGTCCTTAAATATTATTTGGAATTAGTCCGATTTCTTTCCGTTGCTTTTCTTTTTGCGCTTGGGCTGCGGCGGTTCGGGCATGTACGTGGGAATGCTCTCGTTGAGGTCAATTGGTACGCCCGTCTCCGCGCCCGTCGCAACAAGCGACAAATACCCTTCCTTAACGCCGCAATCGCTTATCATAACGCTGTCCGGCTTGAACCTACGCAGCATTTCTTTAAGTACTATGGCAGCTACCGGCAAAACGTGAATCTTTTCGGGCGCAACCTTCATTATAAGCCGAGTGCGGTCGGACGACGAAAGCAGCCACTTGCAAAACTGCTTGTATTTGGTATAGTCGAATTCGGTGCTCATACGCTCCTTTTCGCAATACTCGCTGTACGCCGCGTATATGGCGTCGTTGATAGACCCGACAAGCACCGCCGTGGTGAACTCGTTTTTGCCCGCAAGATTGGCTTCGTCGGACTTTTTGCGCACGTACTTCTTTATGCTCTTGGCTTGGTCGTCGGTCGGGTAAATGTCTACCGTGTACTTGTTGCGCAGCTTAATCGGCCCGAAATCCAAGCACACCATTTCGTCCTTGCGTTCTTTTTTAAAGTCGCAAAGCTCCACGCTCCCGCCGCCTATGTCGATAAGAATAACCTTTTCGTATGCCATATATTTGCGGTTGGACAAAAAGTCGCAGTACGCTTCGGTCACGCCGTCAAGGTAGTTGATGACAATGCCCGTGCGCATACGAATCTTTTCCGCAACTTCTTCTATGTTGTCTATGTTGCGCAACGCCGCCGTGGAAATGCAATAGCACTCGTCCACACCCATCGCCTTGACGGTGGAGCGCGCCGTTATAAGCGCGTCGATAAGCTTTTCAATGCCGCGACGGGAAATGGAATGCCCCTCGAAGTAATCGGCAACGGCAATGTTGGCGCGGTCCTTGTATACCGCCGTAAAAATGCCCGTAGCTTTGTCGCCCTCGGCAACAACTATCGACACACCCGTCGAGCTAAGGTCTATAACTGCGTATTTCATATTTCACCTAATTATAAAAAGTTTATAAATATTTCTTTTTGTCATTCTGAGCGTAGCGAAGAATCTCATCCTTATTCCATTCTGCATTCTACATTCTGCATTCTGCATTAATTTTATCTACCAAATGAAACGCCAATACTCTCCGCCGCCTTAATCTCTTGGCAATCAACCGGCACTAGCTTAGCTTTGCCCGCTATATCGGCGAGCGCGTTATACGTTACCTTGCCGCCGACGAGCGCGACCGTCACGCCGAACTTGCCTTCCTCCACCAGCTTGCCCGCAAAGCTTCCGAACTCGGTGGAAAGCACGCGGTCGTACGGCGAAGGACTGCCGCCGCGCTGGATATGCCCGGGCACAACCACGCGCGTTTCTACCTTGGCCTTTTCGGCTATTATCTTGGCGAGCGAATTGGTTATGGTGGTGTCGTTACCACGCGCCGCCGCACGCTCCTTCTTTTTCATCTTACTTTCGGCAACCGTCATTGCGCCTTCGGCAACGGCGACTATGCTGAACGCCTTGCCCGCGTCGGCACGCCGCTCGACCGCCTTTGCGACCTTTTCGGGCGAGAACGGAATTTCGGGCAAAAGTATTACGTCCGCGCCGCCGGCGATACCGGCAAACAGCGTAAGCCAGCCCGCCTTGTTGCCCATGATTTCCACAAGCATCGTTCTGCCGTGGCTCGCTGCGGTGGTGTGTATTCTGTCTATGCAGTCGGTAGCAATGTCGAGCGCGGTGTGGAAGCCGAACGTCACGTCCGTGCCCCAAATATCGTTGTCGATGGTTTTGGGCAAGCCGATAACGTTGCAGCCCTCGGCGGAGAGTAGCGCCGCCGTCTTATGCGTACCCGCGCCGCCCAAAGTGAGCAGGCAGTCAAGCCCCATCTTTTTGTAATTCTTTTTCATGAGGTCGAGCCGCGTCGTGCTGTTTTCGTCCTCAACGGTCATCAGCTTGAACGGCTGGCGCGAAGTGCCGAGTATGGTCCCACCCAGCGTGAGTATGCCCGTAAAATCGGCGGGCGACATTTTGCGGCACTCGCCGCGAATAAGTCCGCCGTAACCGTCGGCAATGCCGATGAGCTCGACGTTCTTTATGTTCTCGAAAGCGTACTTGCCGAATCCGCGGATAACGGCGTTAAGTCCGGGGCAATCCCCGCCCGATGTAAGTATACCTATTCTCATACTCCCTCCAATGTTACTGTAAATATACCATATTTTGCCCAAACAGTCAACAAGATAAATAGCAGATAAAAAGGAACGCAACAATATGCGCTCCTTTTTTCTCCTGCAATCTTTTTCTTCCTTTTTACTTGCAGATTTACCTAACACTATACTAAACCAAAAAACTTGGTTTGTCAAGTATTTTACCAAATTTTTTGGCAAAATACAGTTATGAGAGATAACGCGAACTTAAAGGAAATACGTTTTGCCGAAAACCTGAGGAATTTGAGAAAAAGCAAAAACTTAAAGCAACGTGAACTCGCTCAAATGCTGAACGTCGACAAGCGCACCATAAGCGCTTGGGAAAACAAGGTGTGCGAACCAAGTCTTACCATGCTCGCCAAGCTGTGCGAGATTTTTGACGAGTCTTTCGATAATATTCTCACCTAAAATTTTTCGTAACATATTGAAAATTGCCTTCCACATATGTTATAATCGGTAAAGGTGGTATTTAATATGGGGAACGTTTTGACCGATAAAGATAGAACGCTGTTAATGTCCGCGATGAACAATACGGGCATATTCGTAACGCTTGGGCAAAAAACGCCCAACATTATGGTTACGCATTGGGGAATGTTCGGCAAGATGTGGGGGCGCGACGTATTTATGTTGCCTATCCGTAGCAGCAAGTATTCCTACCAAATAATAACGCAAACAAAGAGCTTTGCGCTCAACGTACCCGCGCACGACATGCGCGGCGAAATATCGCGGTGCGACGCAATTTCGGGATACAGCTGCAACAAGTTTCAAGAGCTGGGCTTGCACGCCAAACGCGCCAAGTCGATAGAAGCGTACGTGCTCGGCGAATGCGGATTGATAGTCGAATGTAACGTAATAGCGCAAATCCCGCCCGACGCTATAACAACCTACAACGATACCAAAATATCATCCCATACCCTATTCGTCGGCGAAATAGCCAACTGCTACAAATTAAATTAACAAACACAAAGCGTTCAAGTAAAAAACTTGAACGCTTTTTCTTTTGTCACTCTGAGCGAAGCGAAGAGTCTCATCCTTATTTCAATTCCGAATTCATAATTCCAAATTATCTAATAAAGTTAGTATATACCTTCTTTTCGTTTTGCGGCTTGTTTATGCCGGCATCCTCGCCTGCTTTTATGCACTTTAACAGCCACGCCATGTTGTGCGCGAGATTGCGCATTGTCTGCAATCCTTCGAAATCTTGCTTTATCTCGTCGGGCGTTTTGCCATGAACCATATTCCAGTACGTGGACGACACCACCGGCATTTGCGCTATTGTAAGGTGTTTTGTAAGCGCGTCCAACGACGCCGTCGTACCCGCGCGGCGCGCCGACACAACAACCGAGGCAGGCTTTTGCGCAAAGTTAGCGCCGCCAGCGTAGAACATTCTGTCCATCACGCACAGTATGCGACCGTCGGGGTGTGCGTAGTATACAGGCGAACCGAATACGAACCCGTCGGCGGAAGCGGCTTTTTCTATCCACTCGTTCACGTCGTCGTCTGTGAACACGCACTTGCCTTTGCCCGCACACCCGCCGCAACCTATGCAGTCACGCACGGGCTTGTTGCCCAGCCAAACGATTTCCGTTTCGATACCATCGGCGTTAAGCGTTGCCGCCACCTCGCTGAGCGCGGTAAACGTGCAGCCGTTAGCCCTCGGACTTCCGTTAAATAACAATACCTTCATACTCACCTCTCTTTATGCTGAATAATAGCACAAAAGCCGTGCGTTGTCAATATCACACAACCAGTGTTTCGGCAAACACTTTCGTCAAAATTTCGTACGATATTGATTGACCGATATTAATTTGCAGCATATTTTTGGGCGTGAACTTATAGTTGGATAATTGCGCTTTATGGTTTATCAACGCCGCCGCCTCGATATTGAGATGGTCTTTAAACGGTATTAGGCGCACAAACTTTTCCCCTACGTAATAGCTGGGCAGCCCCGCCCACAGCTTAGTCTGAACGGTCGGCACAGCGGCAAAAACCAAATCGTTAAGCCGCGAAAACAAATCGCGTATTTCCTCTGAGTATTTGATTAACTTTTCCTCGAACATATCGCACCTCACTTGTCATGATAGCACAAAAACGCTGCACCGTCAATACGCTATTATGATTAAAAACGGACGCGCCCAACACAGTTATAATTCCGAATTCATAATTCCGAATTCCGAATTATTTATAATACCCGCCTTTGTATGAAAACGGGCGGAAGCGAGTTTCGTCGTAAATGGCACGCGTGTCGGCAAGGTGGGCGTAAGACTTTTGATACAGCCTTAACGCGGTGCCGTCAAACGGCAAGCGGTACAAATATTTGGCGTCAGTTGCGGCGCGTTCGTAGTCCGTCCCCGCAAAGTTACCCACGCATAAGAACACATCAAAGCCGTACTTTTTAAAGATATCGTTCTTGGCGTTCTTTGCCTTGTGCTCGCCTGCCGGATAACACAGCACCCGCGTTTCCCCCACTATCGGCTGAATATACTTTTGCCACATTGCGCAATCCTTTTCTATCATACTCGCCGTGCAGCTGTTAAAATACTTGTGGTAATAGGTGTGCGAAGCGAAGGTATAGCCGAGATCTTTTAGCGCGGCAACTACCTTTTTGCACTCCTCCGTTTCCTCGGCTTGCTTTTGCTCGGACACCTTGCAGTCTGGCGTACATCTGTAACCGAGAATACCGTTATAGCCGTTTACGCACAGCGTCGCCCTCGCCCCGCCAAACGAAAAGTCGGGATGCTCCTCGATAAAGCTTTCGAGTATGGTAACGTTTTCGCGCTCGCGCGATACTTGCGGCTCGGCGTTTTTTGTATAGTCGCAAATCTTGCCGTCCGATAAAATAATCTTATCGATGCACCCGCGATTGAACGTGTCGTAGGTCATATCGTCAAACGACATTACAAGCGGCTTTTTGCCGCGCGGCAATGTAATTTTCTCGCCGCTTATTACCCTATCGAGCGACACAAGCACGTAATCGTTTTTGTACAGCTCTCCGAGCAGCGCCATGAATTCCTTAGCCGTCAAGTGGTCTTTATCAAAGCAGTCGCGCACCGAATTATTCGGCGAAAACGCCTTTGACGTATCGAAAATCAACTCGTGCGTAAATATGTGTTCTACCTTGCCGTCGTATTCAGCAAGCTCTGTGTCCGCACTTACACTACCCGCAAAACCTAAGCCTAAAATAAAACACGCCGCGATTATTACAAAAATAACCACAGTAATAATTCGCCGTTTATAAATACAAATTATATTATACATATTTATATCTTGCGTTATTGCGGGATATAAATACGTTTGGGCTTATTCTTTTATTTTCTTGGAATATATGATGACGATAATCCCCAAAACGACGTAAGCCAATAAGCACAAATAAGAATACTCGAATATAACCGACATGTTCACGACAAATATCACAATAGAGCAGCCACTAAAAAGATAGCACCCCAGCGCATTTGCTTTGTTCCAAATGGTTGTTGATTTCAGCGTTTCCGCCGTTCGGATACCCAAAAAAGAATTTTGTTTATTGATTTTCGGGTGCATAGAAGCACCCACGCACATAATCAAATCGGCAGTCAAGCAAACAGCAGTCGAGATATCGTCGCTTAAATACTCGACATACATCGCAAAAATAAATATGAAATTTGCGATTTGACATAATATAAATACAATATGACAAACATATAGCGGTCTTTTGTCACCCACACGCTTTGCGGCAAAAAATATTATTATGTCCACCGCCAAAAATACAGCAACCGTAGCAAGATTGATAAAAATTTCGTTGCGGCTACCGTACCTATCAATTACTCCGTGCGTCCAGTGCGCGGGCACAGTCGCAGGTAAAAACCGCCAAACAACAAAAAACGCAATTACGCAAAATACCGCTATAAGAATATTGATAACAAAACACAGCTTGTTTTTATCGGCAATATGTATTTTACCGTCGCCTCCGTTGCCCGCTATAAGCTCGTCCGCTGATACGCCTAAAAGTTCGCTTATTTGAGAAAGCGTTTGCAGGTCGGGCTGCGTTACGCCCTTTTCCCATTTGGAAACGCACTGTCTGGTGACAAACAATTTTTCAGCCAAATCGCTTTGCGAATAGCCTTTTTCTATTCGGTACTTTTTAAGATTATCGCCAAACATAACGCACTCCTACGCTCAAAGTATATCATGATTGCGATTTAATGTAAATACCTATGCTGTAACCGTTTTGTTGCGTACACTTATATTAGTAAACATTAGACAATTAGCGCCTTATAAGCTCGGTTTTAAAATACTGCTCTTGGAAATCCGTTTTTTCGCGTATTTCCTCGTCGGTCAACGACATGCCTTGCGGCGCGACCACCCACTTATCTTCTTCGTCATCAAGCCTGTGGATTATGGCAACGACCACTCCGTCGAACTCGGATACAGGCTCGTCAACGCCGAGAATATACGCGTCCTGCGGTTCGCCATCACCACCAATAGCAGTGGGAACAAACCCGTAATTTACGTCGTAAACAATATCGTCATGCTCGGGGTGCGTAGAGCCAAGCGGGCGGTCGATAACTACGTGGACAAGCTTGCGAAGCGCCGACCTGTCAGGTTTAACGCTGTCGATACGCTGCCCCGTACGCCGTTTGCGCCTACGGCGGTCTTTTATATTTATGCATACTATCACAAAGACTACGTACAAAAAAAGCATTGACAGCCCTACCGACAAGCAAATAGTTCCCGTAGTCTTGTCGTCGGGCATTTTTGGCATAGCAAGCATAATCACACCGAAAATGATTGCAAACCACATTGATATAAACGCAATTACAATAAACACCAAAATCAGTATGCGACAAAACTTTGGCATTTTTAAAAACCGATTAGACTGCTCTAATTCCTCACACGGCTTTTCAAAAAGCAACGAAACAATCGGCGTCAAAAATATATTTGCAAGTATTTCAACCAATAAATCCATACGGTTAAATACTAACACATATTATTTATAATTGCAAGAGAATAGCGGCAACTGGATTGCCCGCGGACTGCGCGGGCGGGCTTCGGCGCAAGCGCTATTCTAATCTTGCTTTACGATAAACAGCAACTGGATTGCCCGCGAACTGCGCGGGCGGCCTTTGGCGCAGGCGCCAAGCGGCTAGCGAACCGCGCGCAGAAATATCACAACTAAAATAATGCTTATAATTTCTTTTATTGGTTAATCGTAAATTGTGTAACCCCGCGGCGCGCTACGAATACAGTGCCGCAACTAAAATACCCCTCGCGTTAAGCGAGGGGTATTTGGTAGAGCATAGCTAACCTAAAACGAATATTATTCTATTTTCTTTTGTGGCTCAAAATATTTATCAAAAGCACCTTTGGTTATTGTATTAGCTACACTATCCATAAACAGAGCTTTATTAGGTATTTTAATTTCATAAATTTCATTTTTGCGCGTATTCCATAGTATCCCAGTTTCAAGATTCAGCGCGACCATATAACAAGCACATTGCAAGAAATTCTCATGAGATAATTCCGACACAAATTTTAACTCATATACTATATCGTTTTTAACAACGTCAGCTAAGCCGTTCGCCGTGAATACAGTTTTTCCATTTAACTCATTAGAAAAATCAATAGAACATTGAATTTGTACATTCTCATTGCGATTTAATATCGTCTTTAAGCGTTTTGTAATTTGTTGTTTTTCTTCATTACTTACAAAAGGTGTATTGACCTGTTTTCTATATCTATCGTGCTTTGTTTCTAATGATACTAAAAATAATATCTTTTTCTCAATTGACGAATTTTTAACTTTTTTATTATATAAAAATTTCAAATCTTTGTGAGTAGAAAAATATTGCTCGATTTCTTTTTCAATATCATATTGATTAAAATATACGGCTTCTTGAAAAATACCAATGCAAGGAGAAAGGTCAATTAAGCCGTCGTGATTTTTTATGTCAATCTCGGATATATCTTTTAGTGGCTTTTTATGCGTTTCTAACAACGAAAAACAATGTTCAACGCTCTCTTTGTATTTAAAATCGAACATATCCGAAATGTTAACATTTTCAAAATTTGAATTAGGATTGACTTTTGACGATAACGTTTTTTCAGAAAGCATGGCTTCCTTTTCATTAACAAATATAATACGCTCTTTCCCCCTACTTGCGGCAACACAAAATATGTTGCGTAAAATTTCGTAAGACTGCTGTGGCTTGTCAATACGAACATTCCAATAACTTTCTGTAAAATCAAATACAACACATATTTTTCTTTCTAAACCCTTACTGCTATCAAAAGTTGTAAAAATCGCCGATGTTTCCGTAGGCTTGGTTGCACCGCCAGAGTTTTTATCAGAAATCGAGGCATAAACAGTATTTTTATTAAATTTTTTAGGATATGAGGTTTCTAACTTATTCAATACATTAGCTAAATTTCCAGTTCTCGCACCAAGACATAAAATATCTTTCGTTTTTTGTTGAGCCAAAAAATTTATGACTGAATCAATATCCATTTCTTCAACAACACAATTCTTATTTACACCAACAATATCTTTCTTCCAAATACGCCCCAATTTACTGGCTAAATCAGAAGAAAGTCTAAAACAAGCTGTAAACTTAAGCGTTAGATACTCACCTAAAAACCCACGAATAAAATTAGGAACATTTAGTGTTGTCTTATCATATATTTTTTGTTCCATATCTCCAACAGCAACAATTTGCATTTTGGGATTTACGGACTTTATATATTCAAGCATTTCTGCAAGTTCTTGTTCTATATCTTGATATTCGTCAATTATTAGAACATCATAAATACTAATAGTAGGTTTTACCTTATTAAATCTTTGTATCAAATCAGGGACGCCAGTTCTTATCCCAGCATTAAGCAAAGCAGAATATGCGAAACCATGATAATTAGTAACAGTAGTATTAGAATTATGAATTTTGGATTGGGCGTCGATTTTTAACAATCTATTATATGTAAGATACAAAATATTAAGAGTAGCAGGCATCTCATTGCACAGATACTGTATGGCAGTAGTTTTTCCGCTACCGATACAAGCGTCTACTAAAATATTCTTTCCGTTTTTAGCTTCGGAAATAAATAATTTTTGCTCTTCAGATAATTGTAAATTGTTTTTCATATCAGTACCATAAAAAGTGTTTGCATATAACTATTATACATTATAAGCTCATAAAAATCAATGATTATTCCAAGCAGTTAGCCAGTAAAAACACAAAATGGCACTATGGCGGGTGCTTGATATATAACAAGTGCGCCGCTGTGCGGCGCAATCAAGCACCCGCCGCAACGAAAAGACCGAACGCCGAAACCGAAACGCCGAGCGCCCAAAGGCAACGCCGCTGAACCGCTTGGCGTTTG